>NZ_JBITDK010000008.1:0-262070 GCF_044454165.1 Streptomyces sp. NPDC051567
CGCCCCCCCCCCCCCCCCCCCCCCCCCCCCCCCCCCCCCCCCCCCCCCCCCCCCCCCCCCCCCCCCCGGCGCCGGGGGGGGCCCGCCCCCCCCCCCCCCCCCCCCCCCCCCCCCCCCCCCCTCGGCTGTGCCCCGGACCCTTCGGGTCCGGTCTCCCCCGTACTGCCCGCAGGCGCCCCCCGACGCCCCGGGCCGCCCTGCGGCCGCGCCGGTGGTCCCGAGCACAGGATTCCTGTGCGGCGATGTCCACCCCGGTATGCCGCTCCTGCCCCGCACGCCCCCGGTGCGCGGTCCGGTGTGCGGCCGTCACATGGTCATCGTGCCGTCCGCCGCCGTCATGCCGTCATGCCGTACGGCATCGGATCGACCGTCGCGGTGCCGACGCGGGCCGCGAAGACCTGCTCGCCCTCCTGCGTGCCGGTGACCTCGACCGTGGCCGGGCCGGTGCGCTCGGCACGTATCCAGAGCGGGGAGCCGAACTCCGCGTACCGCCGGTACGTACTGGAGACCTCGGCGGGCAGCACCGCGGGGGCCGGGGTCAGCGCCAGCGCCGCCTGGCGGGCCGCCTCCAGCAGGACCATCCCGGGGATGTGGTCGCCGGGGTGGTCGAAAAGGACCGGGTGCCGGGTGTCGTAGCGCAGCTGCCAGGTGGCGGTGGTGCCGGTCTGCGGGGCGGCGGCGAGCACCACGTCGAAGGGGGAGAAGCGGCCGACCTGGGCGGGCTGGAGCGGGCCGGGGGGCAGCGAGGGCGTGGGCCGCTGGTTCACGCGGTCGGCGCGCAGTCGCCGGTAGACGGCCGGGGAGGCGACGCTGTAGCCGACCTCGCCCGTGGCGATCACGTGATTTTCGTGACGCATCGTCACCTGGTAGGTCAGGTGCTGGAGCTGGGTGCCGCGGTGGCGGATCTCGGTGCACACGACGTCGAGGTCCACATCGGCCGGAGCGTCGCCGATGACCAGGTGCTCGGGGGTGGTCGCGTAGTCGAGGCCCGCCAGCAGGAACTGGTGGCCCAGGGGTACGCCGAAGGACCGGTGGGCGAGGTAGGAGCCGACCTGGCGGATGGTCTCGCAGATCATCATGGGGTCGTAGTGGGTGCCGGCGATCGGGGTGAAGAAGCTGTGCCCGCGCGGAAGCTGGGCGGTGACGTGGAACCGGTTCTCGGCCGGGCGGCACATACCGGTGAGGAAGACCTCGGCGATGGCGGCGCGGTGCACGAGCTCGCGGGGTACGGAGTGGGTCAGCCGGCCCGGGGCGTCCGCCTCCGGGCATCTGCAGTCCCGGAGAAGCGGAGTCAGGTGCGTGAGGACATCCGTGGGTTCCAACGTCATGGTCATGAACTTCCCCCGAGGTCATGGCCGGAAGGTTCAGTCTCCGCTTGATGTCGCGAAGTACGTACTTCCGAGTCTGATTGGCAGGTAGAGGATTACCCGAGGAGTGCGCCATTCCGGGTCTAGATGTGAGTCAAGTCACATCGTTGGATGTAGCGGAGTGGGTGCTTCCAGTGCATATAGGGCCAGTTCAGGGATGTGGAACCAGTGACTCCCCTGTCGTGCGGCGATTTTTGGACCGACTAGCTGCATTCGGAGGGAAGTCGGGTATCTTTTGCTCGACGCCAGCCGCGTACCTGGAAGTATTTTTTGGGGGCTCTTCCGGAGGCACCGAGGCCGGCACACGCGCGCCGTACGGCGCCTGCTCCGATGGGGCGCACCGTGTCCTGAGACCGCCTCGGCCCCCGCCGATTGGAGAGCGATGCGCACCCTCCGGCACGTCAGCCCGCTGAGACAGCTCAGGCTCGCCGCCGTGAACATCGACGGAGTCCTGCTCAACGACACTTTCAGCCCGGTGATCCACCACTTCGTCACCAGCCGCGGCGGGGTCTACGACGTCGAGGTGGAGCGCGCGGTCTTCTCCCAGTCCCGCACCTCGGCCGCCCGTGCGCTCGGCGCCGCGGCCGGTGTCGACTGGAGCCCGCAAAAAGTACTGGACGTCTACTTTGAGGAGCGCGCCGCGTACCTCGCCCGCAATCCGCTCCAGGTGTCCTGCGGCGCGGAGCAGTTGCTGAGCCGGCTGCGCTCCCTGGGCCTGCGCACCATCTGTTACGGCGGTCTGGACAAGAAGCACTTCGACACCCACCTCGGCCGGTACGCCCATCTCTTCGACGGGCCGGGCTACATCTGCACCAACGACTTCCGTCCCGGCATCCACGAGATCGCGGTCGACGCCTTCGGTCTCGACTACGCCCAGGTGCTCTTCATCGACGACGTCGCCCGGGTCTCCGAGGCCGCCCGAGATCTGCGGGTCCCCTTCATCGGGCATCCGAGCGCCTTCGAACACGGCTATCAGGGAGGCCTGATGCGCGATGCGGGGGTGCGGCACCTGGTCGGCTCGCTCGACGAGATAGACGAGCCGCTGCTGCGCACGCTCGACACGGAGGCGGCCGAGGGCCGCGCGTGGGCCGCCTGACCCGCGCCCCCGCCGTCCGGGCGGCCCGTACCGGCAGGGACCGCCCGGACGGCACCGGAGGGGGCCGTCGCCGACGGGCCCCGGGCAGCACGGTGTGTCGGTGCTGGGCACGACACTTCGCGGTACAGGAACCACCGGCATCAGAAGGAGAGTCATGGCAGGCGAACGCATACTCGACGGCAAGGTCGCTCTGATCACCGGCGCGAGCAGCGGCATCGGGGCCGCGGCGGCCCGGGTCTTCGCCCGGGAGGGAGCCGCGCTGCTCCTCGTCGCGCGCCGCGAGGACCGGCTCGACGCCCTGACCCGGGAGCTGCGGGAGAAGGGCGCGGAGGTCGAGTACGCCGTGGCGGACGTGACCCGCCGCGTGGACACGGCGGCGGCCGTCGCCCGGGCGGTGCGGCACTTCGGGCGGCTGGACTGCGCCTTCAACAACGCGGGCTGGGGGGCCGGCCGGACGCCCCTGCACGAGATGGACGACGACCTGTACGACCGGATCATGGACGTCAACGTGCGCGGGGTGTGGAACTGCCTGCGCGACGAGATCCCCGCGATGCTGGCGACCGGCGGCGGCGCCGTCGTCAACAACAGCAGTGTCGGCGGACTGCTGGCGACCCCGGTGGCCGCCCCGTACGTGGCCGCCAAGCACGCGGTGATCGGCCTGACCAAGGCCGCCGCGGCCGAGTACGCGGCGCAGGGCGTCCGGGTCAACGCGGTCGCCCCCGGCACGACCCGGACCGAGGTGGTCAGCGAGTGGTTCGCCGCCGTCCCGGGGATGGAGGAACAGTTGCACGCCGGGACCCCCCAGCCGCGCACCGCGGAGCCCGAGGAGATCGCCGAGGCGGCGGCCTGGCTCTGCAGTTCCCGTGCTTCGTTCATCACAGGGGTCACGATGCCGGTGGACGGGGGGTTCACAATGGTGTGAAACTGTACTGCGAGGTACGTACCCGGGGGCATGTATTGCCGATCGATCGGGGGCATGGAGAGGGACAGATACGTATGAGGACTGAACGACCCCAGGTGAAGCAGGACCGTGCGGTGCGCACCCGCCAGGCCATCCTGGAAGCGGCTGCCGTGGTCTTCGAGGACCGGGGCTACGACGCGGCGAAGCTCACCGACATCGTCCGGCTGGCCAATGTCACCAAGGGCGCGCTCTACTTCCACTTCGACTCGAAGGAAGACCTCGCGCAAGCGGTCATCGACGCCCAGGTGGGGATGGACCCCGCCTTCACCCCACAGGAGTTCAGGGCGCAGCAGTTCGTCGACATCGGCATGATCTTCTCGCACCGCCTCCAGCACGACGTGCTGATGCGCGGCAGCGCGCGGCTCACGCTGGAGCAGAACGGCCGGTCCCTGGACCGGGCCTCGCCCTACCAGGGATGGATCGATCTCCACACGGCCCTGATGGCGGAGGCGAAGGAGCGTGGTGAACTCCTCTCGCACGTGGACCCGGCCGGCCCCGCGCGGCTGGTGGTCGGCGCCTTCGCGGGGCTCAACGTCATGTCGCAGACGCTGGGCCTCGACCTTGACCAGGAGGTCTCGGCCCTGTACACCAGCGTGATGCCGAGCCTGGTGGTCTCGGCCGTGGCGATCCGCCTGGACACCGCGCCGGGGCGTGGCGGGCGGGCTCTGCACGGGCCGAACGGCGCGCACCTGTGCGACTGTTCGGAAGTGCCGGCGCCCGGCGCCCCCGCCCCGGCGCCCGCCGTCGGCTGACCCGGCGCCCGGCCCGCGCCGGGCGTCCGGCCAGGGTGGGACACGAGATCCCCCCGCCCTCCTGGGCGGGGGGATCTCGTGCTTCTCCGGGCTCTGGTGCGAGACCGGTAGCCAATAAAAGAATCCCGGGTATTATTTTATTGAGGGGCTCGCGCCGACCGGACCCAGCCCTGCCCTGCCCTGGGAGAAGACTGTGGACATTGACGTACTCGGAGGACTGGACGTCCTTGAGAACGGCGTGCCCGTCGCGCCCGCCGCCCCGCCCGCGCGACAGGTCCTGGCCGTCCTGGCCGGGCACGCAGACCAGATGGTTCCGGTCGCCGTGCTCGCCGAGGAGCTGGAGGCGCACGCGCCGCCCGAGCACACGCGCGCGGTGCTGCACTCCTGCGTGCGCCAGCTGCGCGAGCGGCTGGCCGCCGCGGTGGACCCCGGCGGCCCGCGCACCGCCACCACCGTGCTCTTCCAGGCCCCCGGCGGATACCTGCTCGACACCGGTGGAGGCCGCTGTGACCTGCACGAGTTCGCCCGTGAGGCCGGCGCCGGATACCGCGCGATGGCCCGCGGCGAGTACGAGACCGCCGCCCGCCGGCTGCGCGGGGCGCTGCGGCTCTGGAAGGGTCCAGCCTTCGACGGGGTGAACCCCGGACCGCGGCTGGCCGAGCTGATCGCCGGGCTGGAGGCCACCCGCAAGTCGGTCGTGGAGCAGTGGGTCGAGGCCGAACTCGCCCTCGGCCGCCACCGCGAACTCCGCTCCGGACTGCACGAACTGTCGCGGTCCGGGGGCGTGGCCACGGGCATCGCCGGGTCCGGCGGTGACGTCAGGGGCCTCCGGGACGCGGGCTGGGGACGTGCCCGTCGATCATCTTTCGAGGAGCAGCCCTTCCGGAGCTGGGGTTCCGGGTCTGATTTCCGGCGCGCCACCGCCCAGGAGCCCGGAGAAACGTACCGGGCGTTGGCGGACGTGCTCCGCGGCGATTTCGAACACGGCCCCCAGGACACCACCAGCGCCCTGCGGCGCACCCTGCTGCGCGGATCGTTCTCGCCGTCCGTGGTCTGACCCCCGCCGCCGCAGCAGGCCCTGAACCGGCCCCCGGGAGCCCCCGCCCCGGGGGCCTCCTCCTGTCCGCGGACGGTCTTGGCGCGGACGGCGCCCCTTTCACCCCACGCCCTGACCGCCGGAGCCCGTCCCCGCGCCGCCCGTCACTCCGGCAACCGCCATCCCCCGTACCCCGCAGTCCTCTTGACCGTGGCCGAACCTGAATCTAGGTTCGAACGGCCTGATTCCGCCGCCCGGGGACGGTATCGGCCACCGGGGTACGAGGGGTTGGCGGAGGGTTATGGCCTGGGACAACGGGACCGGCGCGCTCGCCGTGCTGGAACTCCTGGCCCAGGAGGCCCCGCCGGGCCGCTTCGACGAGCTGCTGCACGACGCCCTCAGATCCGGCGCCGACGAGGCGGAGCTGAACCAGCTCGCGAAAGCCGCCGTCATGGCCCGTACCGTTCTGGCCAGTGCCGGCCGCAGCCGTGACCGGGAGGCGGCGCTCACCGCGCTCGTGGACACGGCGCACGACCTGACCTCGCCGTACGACCTCGACAGCCTCCTGCGGGTGATAGCCCGCCGGGCCCGCCGGCTGCTCACCTTCGACATGGCGTACGTGAGCCTCCAGCGCCCGGACGGCACCTCGTACATACGTACCTCCGAGGGGGACACCACCGCCCTCAGCGCCGGGCTCGAACTGGGCGCGGCCCAGAACCTGGGCAGCCTCGCGCAGCGCCGCCGCGCACCTGTGTGGAGCGCCGACTACCCCGGCGACCGGAGCGTCCCGCACGACCCCGCCCTCGACGCGGTCGTCCTCGCCGAGGGGCTGCGCGCGGTCATCGCCGTCCCGCTGCGCCACGGCGACTCCAGCATGGGCGCCCTGTACTGCGCCGACCGCAAGGTCCGTCACTTCACCCCGGACGAGATCGGGGTGCTGCTCTCCCTCGCCGACCTCGCGGCGCTCGCCATCCAGAAGGCGAGCCTGCTGGAGCGCACCCGCGACGAGGTCACCGAGCTGGAGTACTTCAGCTCCGCCACGAACACCGCGCTGACCCGCATCCGCTACCTGTGGGACTGCCACGCGCGCCTGGTCCGGCTGGTCCTGGACGGCGCCCGGCTGCCGACGCTCGCACGGGCGACCGGGGACGCGCTGGACGGCGTGCTCCAGGTACGGGACCCCGGCGGGCGGCCGTTGACCGACGCCGGGGAACTGCCCGGACTGGACGAGGAGGCCGTCACGAGGGCCGCCCTCCAGGCGCACACCGGGCGGGCCCCGGTCCCGCTGCCCGACGAGGTGTGGGTGGCGCCGGTGACGGCCGGGGCCGAGGACCTGGGCGTCCTGGTGCTGCGCGCGTTCGCACCGCTGACGGACGAGGACGTACGCCTCCTGGAGCTGGCGGCACAGTCGGTGGCCGCGCTGCTGCTGATCCAGCGGTCCACGGCGGCGGCCGAGGGCCCGGTCCACGAGGAGCTGCTCCAGGACCTGCTGGACCGGCCGCACCGCGCCGGCCTGGACCTGCGGGAGCGGACCCGGCGGCTCGGGCTCGACCTGGACGTGCCGCACGTGGTCGTGGTGGCCCGCCCCGAGGGCGGCGAGCTGGGCAAGGCGGTCGCCTGGGCCAGCTCGTACGCGTACCGGCACGGCGGCCTCAAGGGGGTGCGGCGCGGCTGCATCGTGCTGCTGCTGCCCGGGGACGACGCCTCGGCGGCGGCCCGGCAGGTCTCGGCGGAACTCTCCCCGCTCCTGGGCCACCCCGTCTCCACGGGCGCGGCGGGCCCCACCGAGGGCGCCGGGGGCGTGGCCGCGGTCTACGAGGAGGCGTCCCGCTGCCTGGACGCCCTGACGGCGCTGGACGGCACCGGTGGCACGGCCTCCCTGCGGGAGCTGGGCTTCCTCGGGCTGCTGCTCTCCGCCGACCACGACGTGGACGCGTTCATCACCACCACGATCGGCCCGGTCCTGGAGTACGACGAGACCCGGCTGACCGAGCTGACCCGCACCCTGGACGCCTACTACGAGTCCGGCTCCAGCCCGACCCACGCCGCCGAGGCCCTGCACGTCCATCCGAACACGGTCTCGCGGCGGCTGGAGCGGATCGCCGAACTCCTGGGGGAGGGCTGGCAGAAGCCCGCCCAGGCCCTGGAGATCCAGATGGCGCTGCGGCTGCGCAAGACCCGCGTGGTCCTCCAGGAACGCCGTACCTCGCCGCCCCCGCGCCGACAGTAGCCGCCTGGGCCGCGCCGCCCCGTACGGAAGGTGGTCACTCCGCCGCCAGGGGGTGGGGGGAGGATGCCCCTGGCGGCGGAGGGTCAGCGGACGGCCAGCGCCGGGTGGACGCGGGCCGGGACGGTGGGCCGCCGCAGGGCGTGGGCCGTCACCGGTACGGGCTGGACCGGGCGCTGGCCCACCTGCGGACGCCCCGCCGGGGCCGCCTGGTGCACGGGCTCGGGCAGCGCGCCCGCCGGTACGGGTACGGCGCCGGCCCGGTGCGCGGCCCCGCCCAGGGCGAGCGCCGCGTGGGCCACCGAAGCCAGTGTCACGTGCCGGTTCCATCCGGGCAGCGACCGCCCCGAGAAGTCCCGCAGCCCGACCTCCTGCACGCTCCGCCCGGCGGCCAGCGTGACCCGTCGCGCCTGCTTCGTCATCCGCACCAGCGCGCCCGGGGCCGTCCGCACCATGTCGGTCACCCACAGCTGCGTCGGCAGCCGCCGGGCGTCCGCCCACTCCCCGAACAGCAGCACCTCGCGCCGTCGCCCCGGCGAGGGGTCCGGCACCATCACCCGCACCGCCGCCACCAGCGAGCTGCGCCGGGTGCCCGGCCGGTCCGGGTCGGCCCATTCCACGGGCATCCGCAGCCCGCGCACGTTCTGCAGGATGTCCCGCGCGGCCAGCGTCCCGGAGCCGTACCCCGGCAGCGAGGGGTCCGTCACCAGCAGCCGGGCGGTGGAGCTGACCCGGGCCACCACCGGGACCCGGGCCTCGGCGAAGCGGTTCAGCGTGGAGCGGGTCCCTATGTCACGGACGTCGAGGACCACCGGCCGCAGGGGCATCCGGCCTTCGCGTACGGCCTCCAGCACGCCCGTGACGGCGCAGGACTCGTACGACGCCTCCACGGCCTCCGGGCCGCCCGGCTCCTGCTCCGGCAGGAACAGCCGCCACCCGACGGGGGTGAGCACCCCGGCCGAGGTGAACCAGGTGCCGAACGCCTGCTGGCCCCGGAACATCTGGCCCTGGTGGGGGTCGTAGCGGTGCCCGACCCCCACCGAGTGGTCCCCGCCCTTCGGTATCGCCATCGGCTGCGCCACCCAGACACCCAGCGGGGTGGTCTGCCCCAGGTACTGCGTCAGCGCGGTGCGGATCGGCTGCCAGTCCCACGTGGAACCGGCGATGAAGTGGTGCAGGCTCTGTTCCGCCGCCGGACCGCCGGGGCCGATCTGCTGGGCGATGTTGCGGATCGACTTGCGGCCCCGGGCGGCGAGGAGACCGCGTACGTACTGCCGTCCGCGCTCGCGCTGGTCCCGGCGCCGGAGTGAGGTGAACACCGCCGCGCACAGTTCCTCGACGGCCTCGTCCACCGGATCGCACCGGAGCCGGACCGCCGAGTCGCGCCCCGGCTGCTGCCGATCCGTGCTGGTGATGGTGTTCACGACATCCCCCTTCGTCGATGGCACCCCTACCGTCGGCCCGGAGCCCCCCACGCGGGGAGGTGCGCCGGGCACATGACTGGGGTGCCGGGTGGTGGGGGGCCCACCACCCGGTCCGCCCGGCGGCCGGAGCGGCGGTCAGACCGACAGGTGGGCGGCGAGGGACGACCCCACGGCGCCGCCGAGGAGGAGGCCGAGGGCCAACACCCGTACGGCGCCGGGGTGCGGGCGCCCGGACGGCCCCCCGGTGGCGGCCGGTGTCCGCAGCCGCCCTGCCGGGGCCACGAGGAAGGCGACGAGGAGGGCAGGCACGGTCGCCGCCGCCCCGGTCACCATGACCACGACCGGCACCGCCGCAGTGGTGGAGTACGCGGCGAAGGAGACGGCGAAGAGGGCAGCGGCCGTAACGAACGCCCCCGCGCCGCACCACAGGTGCTCCGGCCTCCGCAGCAGGGCCAGGGGGACGAACCCGTCCGGCCGGGCCCGGACCCACCCCGCCAGCAGCATGCCCGTCACCAGCAGGACGGCCCCCGCCACGACCGGAGCCGCGCCCGCGCACACCACCGCCGCGACCGCCCCGGCCAGCAGGGCGGCCCCGAGCCCGTCGAACCCGTCGGAGCGGCTGGGGCGGTGGGCACGGTCGGCGGGCGCGGGCCGGGCGCGAGGGCCGAGGCGGTCACGGCGGTGGTGTGCGTGGCCGCCGGAGCCCCGGGAGCCGCCCGGGAGGTCACCGACCGCAGCCCCCGTACCCGGTGCCCGGCCCGCGACGACGGGCACGGCCAGCAGGCTCACGGCGGTCAGCATCAGCACCGCCCGCCACGGCGCCGCGTCCGCCAGCAGCGCCCCGGCGGGCGGGGCCAGGGCCGCGCCCGCCGCGATCCCGGAGCCGACCAGACCCAGCCGGGTCACCGTCCCGGCCAGCGCCAGCGCGACGGTGACCAGCCCGGCCGAGCCCAGCCCCTGGAGCGCCCGCCCGGCCACGGCCGGTACCGGCGCGGGCCAGACGAACAGCAGGACGGTCCCGGCCAGCAACAGGGCGGCGCCGGCCAGCAGGGCGGCCCGTGCGCCCCGCCGGTGCGCGGTCCGCGCCAGCAGCGGCGCCCCGACGCCGAGACCCCAGCCGAAGCCGGTCGTCACCCAGGCCGTGGCCGGGGCGGCGACCCCGAGTCCGGCGGCCAGTTCCGGCCCCAGCAGGGCGGGCACGGTCGCCCCGAAGCCGGCCGGGACCCCGAGCAGCAGGAGCCAGCCGACGGGAATCCGCCGGACCGGGCCGGGCCCGGCGGCGCGCGGTGCCTCGCGGAGCACCCGCCAGGTGACCGCCGACGGGTGGACGACCCGTCCGGAGGCCCCGGTCGCGGTGCGGGGCGACGCGGGCCCGCACACGCCCTCGTGGGGCGCCACCGGCCCGGCCCGGTAGGTGCCGCCGGTCCCGGTCCCGGACCCGGCCCCCGCCCCGGGCACGACCGGGGCGGGGGCCCTGCCTGTCGGGCGGGCGGGCCGCGCCCGGCGGCGGAGGCCGGTACGGGCCTCGCCGCCGGGCAGGGATGCCCGCCCGGCCGCCCGGCCCGCCCCGCCCGGAGGGCGGGGCGGGTCCGGTACGGCGGTCATCGGGCGGCCAGGAAGTCCCGTACCGCCTCGGTGAGTTCGGCGGTGAGCCGCCGGTCCGTCCGTTCTCCGCCGCCGCCTTCGACGGCCGGCCCGCGGCCCTCCTCGCGTTCGTCGCCCTGCTCTCCGTACGGCAGGCGGGTTCTTTCGATGCCTATGTGTGACATGAGGTGACGCCCTGTCTTTCTGCTGAGGAACGGAAAAGTGACAGCAAGTCATATTGCGGACGTTCGGGGCCCGCTGTCAGCCGGGCCGGAGCCAGTCCGTCAAACGTTCCGCACCGAGTCCGTGGAGTCGGCCCGCCCCGCCCGGAGCGGGAACCAGCTCAGGGCCGTCCCCATACACGTGTCCTGCCCCACCCGGCCCGTCCGGTGCGGCCTGTTCGTCCCACCTGTCCCACCCGCCCCGCGCACATCCGCGATACCCCAGACTGGGCGCATGTCCATTCACCAGAATCTGCTCGGGGGCCCCGCCCCCACCCACCTCCCCGACGAGCCGGGCCGCGCGGCCCTCGCCGCCGGTACCGCCCCCGCCGAGGTGGCCGCCGCGTACCCCACCTCCTCCCTCGCCTGGGCGACCCTCGCCGACGAGGCGTTCGCCGCCGGCCGCACGGTCGAGTCGTACGCCTACGCCCGCACCGGCTACCACCGCGCCCTCGATGCCCTGCGTCGCGCCGGCTGGAAGGGCCACGGCCCGGTGCCGTGGGAGCACGAGCCGAACCGCGGTTTCCTGCGCGCCCTGCACGCCCTGGCCCGCGCGGCCGGGGCGATCGGCGAGAAGGACGAGTACGAGCGCTGCTCGGGCTTCCTGCGCGACTCCTCCGAGACGGCCGCGGACACCCTCAACGCCTGATCCACGGCTGACCCGTGCTCGGTCCACGGGCCCGCGCGCGGTGCCGTCCGCCCGTCCGGCGCAGGCCCGCCCGTCGGGCGGGATCGGCTGTTTCACGTGAAACGCGGGCGTGAGCACGGGCGTACGTTTCACGTGAAACGTACGCCCGGAGGGCCCGCCGGTAGGGGGTGTTTCACGTGAAACACCCCCTCGTACCGGCGCGTGTTTCACGTGAAACACGGCCCGGTCGCCCGGGTGCGCCCGCCCGGCGGGGGGTGTGACCCGGGCCACTTTCCGCTGGAGCGCCGCCGGGACCGGGTCCTATGATGCGGGCAGGGGACCGGGGCTCCACTCACCTCACGGAAGGAGCGGACCGCTACCCGGAAGCACGTGTCGAGGAGACAGCGATGTCGAACACCCTTGATGCCTCCGGAGCCGGCGGTTCGGACACCCCGAACCTCGACTTCGACGGCACGACCCCGTACGAGGACTATGTACAGGCGGACGTCCTCACCCACCTCCAGCACCTCCGGTCGGACGATCCGGGCGAGATGGTCTTCCTGGTCACGACCCAGGTCATGGAGTTGTGGTTCACGGTCGTGGTCCACGAGTGGGAGACGGCGGCCCGCGCGCTGAGCGAGGACCGCATCCCGGTCGCGATGGACGCGCTGAAGCGTTCCCTGCGCGAACTGGAAGCCCTCAACGCCTCCTGGCGCCCCCTCGCCCAGCTCACCCCGGGCCAGTTCAACGCCTACCGCGCCGCCCTCGGTGAGGGGTCCGGTTTCCAGTCGGCCATGTACCGCCGGATGGAGTTCCTGCTCGGCGACAAGTCGGCCTCCATGCTCGTCCCGCACCGGGGCGCCCCCCGGGTTCACGCGGAACTGGAGAAGGCCCTCCACGAACCCGGCCTCTACGACGAGGTGCTGCGCCTCCTCGCCCGGCGCGGCCTCCCCGTCCCGGACTCCGTCCTGCGGCGGGACCTCTCGCAGCGCTACGAGTCCTCGCCCGAGGTCGAGGCCGTCTGGACGCGGCTCTACGCCGAACCGGACCGGTACCCGGACCTGCACCGCCTCGGCGAGGTCCTCACGGACGTGGCCGAGCTGGTCTGGCGCTGGCGCAACGACCACCTGGTGGCGACCCGCCGCGCGATGGGAGCCAAGACCGGTACGGGCGGCTCCGCCGGGGTGACCTGGCTGGAGAAGCGCGCGGCGAAGAACGTCTTCCCGGAGCTCTGGACGGCCCGCAGCCATGTCTGAGCCCACGCCCGCAGCCACGCCCGCAGCCACGCCCGCAGCCGTCTCCGACCCCAGGCCCGACCCCGGGCCCGACCCCGGGCCCGGTCCCGCCCCGCTTCCCGGGCTCGTGGAGCGGGCCGTCGCGCTCGACGCCGCCGACGGGCTCGGCGCCCTGCGCGAGCGGTTCGCCCTTCCCGAGGGCGTCGTCTACCTCGACGGCAACTCCCTCGGCGCACTTCCGGCCGCCGTTCCCGGGGCCGTGGCCGACGTGGTCCGCCGTCAGTGGGGCGAGCTGCTCATCCGTTCCTGGGACGAGTCCGGCTGGTGGACCGCCCCCGAGCGGATCGGGGACAAGATCGCGCCGCTGGTCGGCGCCGCCCCCGGGCAGGTGGTGGTCGGCGACTCGACCAGCGTCAACCTCTTCAAGGCCCTGGTCGGTGCGGCCCGCCTCGCGCCGCCCGGCCGGACCCGGCTGCTGGTCGACGCCGCCACCTTCCCGACCGACGGCTACATCGCGCGGTCGGCGGCCCGGCTGACCGGCCTCACGGTCGTCCCCGTCGATCCGGCCGGCGGGGCGGGCCCGTCAGGTGGGGCCGGTGCGGCGGAGCTGATCGACGGGGACACCGCCGTCGTCCTCCTCAACCACGTCGACTACCGCACCGGCCGTCTCCATGACCTCCCGGCCCTCACCGCCGCCGCGCACGCCGTCGGCGCCGTCACCGTCTGGGACCTCTGCCATTCGGCCGGAGCCCTCCCCGTGGACCTCGACGCGCACGGCGTCGACCTCGCGGTCGGCTGTACGTACAAGTACCTCAACGGCGGCCCCGGCGCCCCCGCCTACCTGTACATCGCCGCCCGCCACCAGGACCGTTTCGACTCCCCGCTCCCCGGCTGGAACGGCCACGCCGAGCCCTTCGCCATGACCCCGGGCTACCGCCCGGCCGAGGGCGCGGTGCGGGGCCGGGTCGGGACCCCGGACATCCTGTCCATGCTGGCCCTGGAGGCCGCGCTCGACGTCTGGGACGGGGTCCGTGTCGCCGCCGTACGGGCCAAGTCGCTCGCCCTGACCGACTTCTTCCTCGACTGCGTGGCCGCGTACGTGCCCCCGGGCGTGGTCGAGCCGGTCACCCCTGCCGCGCACGCCCTGCGCGGCAGCCAGATCTCGCTGCGCGCCCCGAACGCGCGCGAGGTCATGCGGGAGCTCGTCTCCCGGGGCGTCGTCGGGGACTTCCGGGCACCCGACGTCCTGCGGTTCGGCTTCACCCCGCTCTACGTCGGATTCACCGATGCGGAGCGTGCCGCGCGCACGCTGGGTCACGTTTTCGGGTGAATCAGTAGCGAATCGTCACCCCATGGGGCGGGCGGGGCCACGGCCCCGTCCGCCCTCGCACATCCGGGACCCCGCACAGAACGCCCCGTTCCAGACTGATACGGTCCCGCTCTGCCGGTATGCCGGAACAACCGCCCCCGACAACCGCCTCATCTCAACTGTCCCCGCTGTCACACGCGTTACCGAGAGGCTGAGCCGATGACGGACCCCGCAGTGGAACGGGATGCCGCCGAGGCCGCCTCGGCCCTCTCCCACCCGCCCGTCGCCCCGGACGCCACCGCCGCCTACGGGGACCACCCGGACCAGGTCGTGGACTTCTACGCCCCGCGTGCCGGCGGGCGCGGGCCGGTGCCGCTGGTCGTGGTCCTGCACGGTGGTGCCTGGCGGGCCCCGTACGACCGGGGCCACATCACCCCGTTCGCGGACTTCCTGGCCCGGCGGGGCTTCGCCGTCGCCAATGTCGAGTACCGGCGTGGCAGTTCGCTCCCGCACCAGGATGCCGAGGGTCCCGTGGCGGGCCGCTGGCCGGAGACCTTCGACGACGTGGCCGCCGCGCTGGACGCCCTCCCGGACCTGGCCGCGCGCACCTTCCCGCAGGCCGACACCCGCCGTGTCGTGGTCACCGGTCACTCGGCCGGCGGCCAGCTCGCGCTGTGGGCCGCCGCCCGGCACGTGCTCCCGTACGGGTCCCCGTGGAGGCTGTCCTGCGCGCCGGTGCTGCGCGGCGTGGTGGCCCTGGCTCCCATCGCGGACTTCGCGGTGGCGGAGGCGCTGGAGGTCTGCGGCGGCGCGAGCGCGCAACTGCTGGGCGGCGCGGAACACTTCGCCGACCGGCTGCCCTACGCGGACCCGTCCGCGCTGCTGCCCACGGGCATCGCCACCGCGCTGGTCCAGGGCCGGGAGGACATCGTCGTCCCGGCCCGGGTGGCGGAGTCGTACGTGGCGGCGGCGGCGCGGGCCGGGGAGCTGGTCGGCCTGACCCTGCTGGACGGGGTCGGCCACTTCCCGCTGATCGACCCGGCGGCGGACGCCTGCGCGGTGGTCCTGGAGGAGATCGCGCAACTCGCCTGGTAGAGCCCGGCAACCCGGCAGCCCGGCCCGGAGCATCCCGTGCACGGGGGCTCGGCAGGGCACTCGTACCGAACCCGATCCACCTCGCGCATATCGGAGTATGCTCGAACCATGTCAGGAACCACACGTATCACCGTGACGCTGCCCACCGAGCAGGTGGATGAGCTTCGGACGATGACGGACAACATCTCCGGCTACGTGGCCGAGGCGGTCGCCCGCCAGATCAGGCACCGGTTGATGGAGAAGGACCTTCTTCGCTACCAGGAAGAACACGGAGCCTTCACAGAGGAAGAGCTGGCCGCAGCGAGAGCCGAGCTCTTCGACATGCCCGAAGCCGCTGACACGGCCGCCGCCGCATGACTCAGACCGTCGAGACCGTCGTGCTCGACTCCCAGGGTTTCTCCGCTTGGATCGAGCAGGACCGCAAGATGCTCTCGCGGTTCGCGGTGTACCACTCGCTGGAGGCGAATTTCGTTGTCTGCGCCAACACGATCGTGGAAGTCAGCCACTCCCGCCTGAACCCCGCGAAGCTGGACTGGGCACTCTCCAGGGTTCAGGTCGAACCGGTGACGGCCGAGGCCGCGAGAGCCGCAGCCCGGCTGCTGAAATCCGTCGGGCGCCACGGGCACAAGTACGCCATCGACGCGACCGTCGCCGAGATGGCACTGCGCCAGCCCGGTCCGGTGGTCATGCTGACCTCGGACGCCGAGGACATGGCGATGCTGTGCGGCGACAAGGTCAAGATCATCAAAGTCTGACACGGTTCCGGCCGTGCCCGGACAGGCGTGAGGGGTGGGGCTCCCGGACGGGAACCCCACCCCTCACGCCTTGTCACGCCGTCCGTTCCCGACTACAGGAACGAGTTGATCTCGATCGTCTCGGTGCGGCCGGGGCCGACGCCGATCGCGGAGATCGGGGCGCCCGACATCTCCTCCAGGGCCTTGACGTACGCCTGGGCGTTCTTCGGGAGGTCCGCGAAGGTCTTGGCCTTGGTGATGTCCTCGGACCAGCCGGGGAGCATTTCGTAGATCGGCTTCGCGTGGTGGAAGTCCGTCTGCGAGTACGGGAGCTCCTCGACGCGCTTGCCGTCGATCTCGTACGCGACGCAGACCGGGATCTGCTCCCAGCCGGTCAGCACGTCCAGCTTGGTGAGGAAGAAGTCGGTGAGGCCGTTGACGCGAGTGGCGTAGCGGGCGATCGGGGCGTCGAACCAGCCGCAGCGACGGTCACGGCCGGTGGTCACACCGCGCTCGCCGCCGATGCGGCGCAGGTCCTCGCCGTCCTGGTCGAACAGCTCGGTCGGGAACGGGCCGGCGCCGACACGGGTCGTGTACGCCTTGAGGATGCCGATGACGCGGCTGATCTTCGTCGGACCGACACCCGCACCGGTGCAGGCGCCGCCCGCGGTCGGGTTCGAGGAGGTGACGAAGGGGTACGTGCCGTGGTCGACGTCGAGCAGCGTGCCCTGGCCGCCCTCGAAGAGCACGACCTTGTCCTCGTCCAGCGCGTTGTTGATGATCAGGGTGGTGTCGGCGACGTACGGCTTGATCTGCTCCGCGTACTGGAGCATCTCCTCGACGATCTGCGCCGGGTCGATCGCGCGCCGGTTGTACAGCTTCGCGAGGAGCTGGTTCTTGCCTTCGAGCGCCGCTTCGACCTTCTGGGTGAGGATCGACTCGTCGTAGAGGTCCTGGACGCGGATGCCGACGCGGTTGATCTTGTCCGCGTAGGTCGGGCCGATGCCGCGGCCGGTCGTACCGATCTTGCGCTTGCCCAGGAAGCGCTCGCCGACCTTGTCGAGGGTGACGTTGTACGGCGTGATCAGGTGCGCGTTGCCGCTGAGCAGCAGCTTGGAGGTGTCGATGCCGCGCTCGTTCAGACCGCGCAGCTCGGAGAGCAGGACGGCCGGGTCGACGACGACACCGTTGCCGATGACCGGGGTGCATCCGGGGGAGAGGATGCCGGAGGGGAGAAGGTGCAGCGCGTACTTCTGGTCGCCCACGACGACCGTGTGGCCGGCGTTGTTGCCACCCTGGTAGCGCACTACATAGTCAACGGAACCACCGAGCAGGTCGGTGGCCTTTCCCTTGCCCTCGTCACCCCACTGAGCTCCGAGCAGCACAAGAGCGGGCACAGGCGTACACCTCTTCCGGATGGGGCATGTCCAAGGTCAGGGGGCGTACGACGATGTACACCGCAGGCTGAGCCGTCGGACCGGTACCCCGGAATAGACGAAGGCCCTGGCGCAATAGCGCAAGGGCCTCTTGCACAAAGATGCTACCCGAGGAAGGACCGAGGTGTCGGCTCCAGAGCCCACCATGAGCCGTGCGGGCGCGCCGGTCGGCGGCCTGCTCGTGCTCATCGACCCGGTCGCCCGCCGTCTCGACGGGGAGTCCGTGCGGATCGCGAGGGACGTGCTGTCGGCCGGGGCGGCGGCGAAGATCTGCCTCCCGAACTCGCCGGAGGAGTTCGCGCGGGCCCTGGCCCGCCGGGGTCACCGGCGCCCGGTGGTCGTGGGTGACGACCGGGCCCTGGTCCGGGCCGTGGGGCTGCTGCACCGGGAACGGGCCCTGTCCGGGCTGGCCGTCTCGCTGGTCCCGGTGGGGCCGGTGGCGTCCCTGGGGCTGGCGAGGTCACTGGGCGTGCCGCTTTCGGCGGTCCTCGCGGCGCGGGCGGTGCTCGACGGCGCGACGGGGCTGCGGGACCTGCTGGTGGACGAGGACGACGGGGTGGTGCTGGGCAGCCTCTGCGTCCTGCCGCTGCGGGCGGTCCCCAGACCGGCCGGGCCCTCGGTGTGGAGCGCGTACCGCTCGCTGGTCCGTACGATCGTCCGCCCGCCGGTGTCCGGCGGCGCGGTGCGGCGGCTGCGGGTGGAGGCGGACGGGGTGGTGATCGCGGACGCGGACCGGCCGGTGGAGAGCGTCTCGGTGACGGCCCGGGAGGGCGACGGGCTGGCCGAGGTCGAGGTCCGCGCGGGCGGCGGCGGGCGACCGCTGCGGGTCCGGGCCAAGACGGTGACGGTGTCGGGCGGCGAGTTCCGCTACCGCGCCGACGCGACGACGACGGGCCCGGTCGACTGTCGCACCTGGACGGTCCACCCGACGGCGTGGACGCTGACACTGCCCCGGTGAGCGGGCGGGGCCGGGGCCTGGGGTGACTGGGTCGAACGGTGCGGGCGCGCAGGGCGGGCCGGGGTGGTCGGGCGGGCCGGGATGGTCGGGTGGGGTCGGGTGGGGCGTCAGTCGAGGTCCAGGCCCGACCGGTAGGTGCGCCAGCGTTCCAGCAGGCCCAGCAGCTCGCGCTGCATGAACGCGAAGAAGGCCGCCGTCTCCGCGACCCTGGCCCCGGCGGGCGTGTCGGTGCCCAGGGAGACCGCGCCCTCCCGGAGGGTCTTCTCCCACAGGGTCAGCACCTGGTCCCGCCGGGTGAACGTCTCGTACCAGAGCCCGTCGTGCAGCACGTACCGGTCCCGCCGGGAGCCCGGCTCGCGCTCCCGGCTGACCATGTTGACCTGCGTCAGGTACGCCACCGCCCCCGACACCGCCGCCGGACTGATCCGCAGGGCCTCGCCCAGCTCCGCCGAGGTCATCGCCCCGCCGTCGCTGGCCAGCAGTTGCGCGAAGACCCGTGCCGCCATCCGCTGCATCCCCGCCTCGGTGAGCTGCGCGGCGAACCGTTCCACGAACCGCGAAACGGCCGCTCCGTCCCGCGTCCCGGAACTGCCCGGTGTCCCGGCCGCCCCGGCAGCCCCTGTGTCCACGTCCACGTCCGTGTCCGTACCGGTGTCCGCGCCCGTGCTCATCTCGGCGTTCATGTCTTTCACGTCCTCCGCACCCCTCACGTCCTTCACGCCTTCCACACCCTTCACACCCTCCTCCCCTCAACTTTACGTTATTCCTGACCTTCACAAATTTGTGAAGGTAGCGTACGTTCGAAAGCATGACGAAGGCCATCAGCGTCGCCGGACTCCGCAAGGCATTCGGCCGCACCCACGCACTGGACGGGCTCGATCTCGCGGTCACCACCGGCGAGGTGCACGGCTTCCTCGGCCCCAACGGCGCCGGTAAATCCACCGCGCTCCGGATTCTGCTGGGCCTGCTCCGTGCCGACTCCGGCACCGCCGAGGTCCTCGGCGGTGACCCCTGGGCCGACGCCGTCGCCCTCCACCGCCGCATCGCCTACGTCCCCGGCGACGTCGCCCTCTGGCGCAACCTCTCCGGCGGCGAGGTCATCGACCTCTACGGGCGACTGCGCGGAGGCCTCGACCGCGCCCGCCGGGCCGAGCTGATCGAACGGTTCGACCTCGACCCGGCCAAGAAGGGGCACACGTACTCCAAGGGCAACCGGCAGAAGGTCGCCCTCGTCGCGGCCTTCGCGGCCGACGCCGAACTGCTCGTCCTCGACGAGCCCACCTCCGGCCTCGACCCGCTGATGGAGGAGGTCTTCCGGAGCTGTGTCGCCCAGGCGCGCGACGCCGGGCGCACCGTCCTGCTCAGCTCGCACATCCTCAGCGAGGCCGAGGCCCTGTGCGACCGCGTCAGCATCATCCGCAAGGGCCGCACGGTGGAGACGGGCACCCTGGCCGAGCTGCGCCACCTGACCCGTACCTCGGTCACGGCCGAGCTGGCCTCACCACCGGACGGCCTCGCGCACCTGCCGGGCGTCCACGACGTGGAGGTGCGCGGGCTGACGGTCCGCCTCCACGCCGACGCCGACGCGCTGGACGCCGTCCTGCGCACCCTCGCCACCTGCGGCGTCCGCGCCCTGACCTCGGCCCCGCCGACGCTCGAAGAACTCTTCCTCCGCCACTACGCGGAGGGCGGCCCGGGAGGCTCGGGCGGGCAGGACGTACGGGGCGGGCAGGGCGTACGGGAGGACGCGGGAGGTGCGGCGCGATGAGGAACCAGCTCGCCGGGACCGGCGCCCTGCTGCGCCTCGCCCTGCGCCGCGACCGGGTGATCATGCCGGTCTGGATCATGGCCGTGGCGATGACCGTGCTCAGCATGCCGGGCACGCTCGCCTCGGTGTACGCGACCTCCGCCGAACGGGCCGTCCTGGTCTCCACGACCAACGCCAACGGGTCCCTGCGCGCCCTGTACGGGCCGGTGTTCGGCGACTCGATCGGCGCGCTGACCGCCTGGCGGGGCGGGGTCTACGCAGGGCTGCTCGCCGGGGTCATGAGCCTGGTCGTCGTCGTCCGGCACACCCGCGAGGAGGAGGAGAGCGGCCGTCAGGAACTGTTCTCCGCCGCCATGGTGGGACGCCGGGCCCCGCTGACGGCCGCGCTGCTGGCGGCCCTGACCGCCAACGGCCTCGCCGTGCTGCTGGTCACCGTCGGCCTGGCCGGGCAGGGCGCGGGCGGCGCGCTCGCCCTCGGGCTGGGCATCGGCGCCACCGGGGCGGTCTTCGCGAGCCTGGCCGCCGTCGCGGCGCAGCTCACCGGGAGCGCCCGGCTCGCGCGGGGGCTCACGGGGGCGTCGATCGGTGCGGCCTTCGCCCTGCGCGCGGCGGGCGACGCGGGCTCGGCGGCCGGTGCGAGCCCGCTGACCTGGCTCTCCCCGCTGGGCTGGCTGGAGCACCTGAGGGCCTTCGCGGCCGAACGCTGGTGGGTGCTGGGCCTCTTCGCGGCGGCCGTGGCCGGGCAGGTGGCGGTGGCGTACGTCCTGGCCGGACGGCGCGACCTCGGTCTGAGCTTCCTGCCGGCCCGGCCGGGGCCGACGCACGGGAGGCTCGGCTCGGCCGGAGCCCTGGCCTGGCGGCTCCAGCGGGGCAGCCTGACCGGCTGGAGCCTCGCCTTCCTCACCGCCGGCCTGGCCTTCGGCGCGCTGACGGACGGGGCCACCCGGCTCATCGGCGACAACGCGAAGACGCGCGAAGTGATCGAACGCATGGGCGGGCAGGGTGAGCGGGGCGGTCCGGGCGGTCAGGGAGGGCCGGGCGGCCTGGGTGATCCGTCCGGGGCGGGCGGGACGGGTGGGATCAGCGGGACGGGTGGGCTCGCCGACGCCTTCCTCACGACGATGGCCGGAATGCTCGGCATGGTCGCCGCCCTCTACCTCGTCTCGGCGGTGCTGCGCCTGAGCGCCGAGGAGTCGGGGCAGCGGGCCGAACCCCTGCTGGCGGGCCCGGTCGGACGGCTGACCTGGGCCGGAGGCCACCTGGCCATCGCCTTCGGCGGCTCGGCGCTGATCCTGCTGCTGGCCGGGCTCGGCCTGGGCGTCGGCCACGGCGAGAACCCGGGCGCGGCGGTGGCCTCCTGCCTGGCCCAGCTCCCGGCGGTATGGGTGATCGGGGCACTGGCGGCGCTGCTGCACGGCGCGGCCCCGCGGTACGCGGCAGCCGCCTGGGCGGTGGCCGGGGCCGCGCTGGCCCTGGGCTGGATCGGCCCGGCGCTGAACCTCCCGCAGCCGCTCCTGGACCTCTCCCCCTTCGCCCACCCCTCCTGGGTCCCGGGTACGCAGACCCTGGCCTGGGTGCCTCTGCTGACCCTGACCGCCCTGGCGGTCGCCCTCACCACGGCCGCCCTCGGCACCTTCCGCCACCGCGACCTGGCGACCTGACGACCCCTCTGCCGGGGGACGAGGTGGGCTGGGGTGGACGGTCAGTTCCTGTGCGGCGACCGGGACTTCACCGGGAGGACGAACCTTCTCGCGACGGCTGGAACCCCGATGGGTGGTGGGTAGTGCCGCGTCGGGCAACGTTCGCCCCGTCGCGACGCCCGGCACGCACTCCCGCCGCACCGGCCGAAAGCCCAGGTACGTCCCGTACGAGGACTTCCGGCCGACGCACCGGAACCACGCACCGGGCGCCGCTCCTTGACGGGCAAACGTCGCCTGACGCGGCACTAGAACTCCACCAGCAGCCGTTCCAGACCCCGGATGACGTAGCCCTCCTGCCACCGGGGCTCCTCCACGAGCCGCAGTGGCGGCACTCCGTCCGCCAGCAGTGCCCCGAAGGACGCCTCCAGCTCCCGCAGCGCGAGCGGAGCGCCCAGGCAGTAGTGGATTCCGGCCCCGAAGCTCAGGTGCGGATTGTCGGCCCGGGAGAGGTCCAGAATGTCGGGGTCCGTGAACCGTGCGGGGTCGCGGTTCGCGGACCCGAAGAGCAGCGCGACCTCCGCCCCGCGCGGGACGGTGGTCTCCCCGACGGTGATGTCGTCGAGCACCCAGCGTTCGAACATCTGGAGCGGGGTGTCGTACCGGAGAAGTTCATCCACAGCTGTGGACAACTTTTCGGGACGCGCGCGGAGGGCGGCGAGCTGCCCGGGATTCCTGAACAGGGACCACCAGCCGTTGACCGTGCTGTTGACGGTGGCCTCGTGGCCCGCGTTCAGCAGGAGCACGCAGGTGGAGATCATCTCCTGCTCGCTGAGCCGCCCCTCCTCATCGTGTGCGGCGATCAGCCCGGAGATCACATCCTCGCCGGGCCGGGCGCGCCGCTCGGCGATCAGCCCGTGCAGGTACGCGCTGAACTCGACGCTCGCCCGCACCGCGCGGCGGGCCGTCTCCTCGTCCGGCCGGAGCTCGAACATCCCGCAGATATCGGCCGACCAGGGCCGCAGCAGCGCCCGGTCCGCCTCCGGCACGCCCAGCAGCTCCGCGATCACGGCCACCGGCAGCGGTTCGGCGACAGTGGTGAGCAGATCCCCGCCCCCCTCCGCGAGCAACCTCCCCACCAGCTCCTGCGCCAGCCGCCGCACGGCGGGCACGAGCCGCTCCACGGTCCTCGGCGTGAACGCCTTGGCCACCAGCCTCCGTACCCGCGCGTGCGCGGGATTCTCCAGGTCCAGCAGGCCGTTGCCGTTGAGGACGTGGAAGGGCTCGTGCTCCGCCGACGGCACCTCACGCCCGAACTCCTCGTGGGTGAAGCGGTGCAGGTAGGTCCGGCACAGCCTCCGGTCACGCAGCAGCGCGCTCACATCGGCGTAGTGCGGTACCAGCCACTGCCCGGTGGGCTCCCACCACACGGCCCTGCCCTGCTCCCGCAACTCCCGGTAGGCCGGGTACGGATCGGCGACAAACGCGGCATCCCACGGATCAAAGCCCATCCCCGCACCCTAAAGGCTGTCCTTCTCAGCCCTCAGCCCTCAGCCCTCAGCCCTCAGGCCTTCGCCCCCAGCCTTCGGTCCGTAGCGGTCCGTCGCGCTGCTCCGTCCTCCTGCCTACTCGTCCCAGGGGGAGTTCTGGATCACCTCCACGAAATCACCGGGTACGAAACCCGGCACGAAGTGCCGCAGTACGTCCGCCTTCACGTTGCCGAAGGCCGTGTCCGGCTTCGGGGCGATGCCCTCGGTGAAGGCTTCGAGAATCCGCCGCTTGAAGTCGGGTCGGGGGTGCAGCGCGGTGATCGCGGCGCGGGCGGCCGGGCCGATGTCGTCGAAGCCGATGCCCAGGACGTCGTACTCGACGCCCGCCGTCACCAACGCCACCTCCGGCTCCATGAACTCCGGGATGCCCGGGGTGGTGTGGAGGGCGATCGCCGTCCACACCCGGCGGACACCGTCCTCCGGTACCCCGTGGCGCTCCAGGAACCGCCGGGCCTCGTCCGCCCCGTCCACTTCGAACCGGCGCCCGCTCCCGCGGAACCGTTCCCCGAGCCCCAGATCGTGGAACATCGCCCCGATGTAGAGCAGCTCCGGATCGAAGTCGAGGCCACGCCGCTGACCCTGGAGGCTCCCGAACCAGTACACCCGCCGCGAGTGGTGGTAGATCAGCTCACTCGTGGTGTCCCGCACCAGCTCGGTCGCCTCGGCGGCGAGCTTGCCGTCCGGCACCGCCACCCCGGCGGCGGTGTTCCCCTGCGTACTCATGACACGCTCCTCTCGACGTGTCCCCAGCCTCCCCGCCTTCCGTCCGGGCCGCCAGGTCTATCCCGGCCTGACCACCCGGTTCTCGTAGGCGAACACCGCCGCCTGGGTACGGTCCCGGAGGCCCAGCTTCACCAGGACGCGGCTCACGTGGGTCTTGATCGTGGACTCCGCGACGATCAGCCGGCCCGCTATCTCCGCGTTGGACAGCCCCTGCGCGATCAGTACCAGCACCTCCGTCTCCCGTTCCGTCAGCTCCTCCACGACCGCCGGGTCCGCCGGTCTCGGCAGCTGCGGCAGCTGCGGCAGCTGCGACATCTTCGAGAACTCCGAGATCAGCCGCCTGGTCACCGAGGGCGCCAGCAGCGCGTCCCCGGCCGCCACCACCCGTACCCCGTCCGCCAGCTGGCGGGCCGACGCGTCCTTGAGCAGGAACCCGGAGGCCCCGGCCCGCAGTGCCTGGTACACGTACTCGTCGAGGTCGAAGGTGGTCAGGACCAGAACCTTCGTGCCCGTGCCGGCCGCCACGATCTCCCGTGTCGCCTCCAGCCCGTTCATCTCCGGCATCCGGATGTCCATGAGCACCACATCCGGCCTGAGCGCCGCGACCTGGGCGATGGCCTCCCGGCCGTCGACCGCCTCGCCCACCACCTCGATGCCGTCCATGGCGTTCAACAGGACGGAGAACCCCTCCCGGACCATCATCTGGTCGTCGACGATCAGCACCCGGATCGTCATGCCCTCTTCCCCCCTGGCCCGGCCGGCGTCCCCGTCCCTGTACCCGTCGCCATCGCCGCCGTCTTCTCCACGGCCTTCTCCTTCGTCCCGGGGTTCGGTTCCTGACGGGCACGGACCGGTATGAAGACCGCCACCTCGTACCCGCCCGACGCCGTCTCCCCGGCGGTCATCTCCCCCTCCAGCATGGCCACCCGCTCCCGCATCCCGGTGATGCCGTGCCCGGCCCCCGGAGAGGGACGGGTCTCCTCGGTCCCGGGCTCGTTGACGATCCGTACCCCCAGGCCGCCCAGGACGTACGACACCTCCACCCCGGCCGACGCACCCGGTGCGTGCCGCAGGGTGTTGCTCAGGGCCTCCTGGATGATCCGGTACGCCGACAGTTCCACGCCCTGCGGTAGTTCCCGCACCGCACCCGTGACCGTCTTGTCCACACTCAGTCCGGCTTCCCGCACATTGGCCAGGAGCTTGTCCAGCGCGGCCAGCGTCGGCTGCGGGGCGTCCGGGGCCTCGTAGTCCGCGGAGCGGACCACGCCCAGGACCCGGCGCAGCTCGGTCAGGGCCGCCACCGCGTTCTCCCGGATGGTGGCGAACGCCGCCTCAAGCTCCGGCGGGGTGTCCTTCACCCGGTACGGCGCGGCCTCCGCCTGGATCGCCACCACCGACATGTGGTGGGCCACCACGTCGTGCAGTTCCCGCGCGATCGTCGTCCGCTCCTCAAGGAGTGTCCTCCGGTCGCGCTCGACGGCTGTGACCTCCTGCTGAGCCGTGACCTCCTGCTCCGCCTCCCGGCGGATGTGCCGGACGCTGGCGGTCAGCAGCGAGATCGCCGAGATGAAGGTCATGAGGATGACGCTTCCCAGGCCACCCCAGCCGAGTACGGCCGACAGGGTGATACTGGTCCCCAGAGTGACGGCCCACATCCACATCGCGACCCGGGGTCCGGTCCGCATCGCGACGACCGTCACCACGGTTACGTGGGCGACGAACGAGCCGAATGACCACGGCCAGGTCGTCCCGCCGGGTATCAGTACGGCCAGCACGCCACTGGCCGCTATCGCGCACCAGAAGGCTCCCACCGGCCGCACCAAGGTGGTCAGCACCGGGACAGCGGCTACCACTCCCAGGCCCAAGGCCATGGGCGAGGACCGGTACAGGCCTTCGTGTGCACCGGTGAGGACGATCACGAGGAGCGCCAGCAGCCACACGGCCGCATGGGGCGCGTACGCCGCCGCCGGGCGCATCTGCTCCGGAAGCCGCAGCACCAGCGGGGTGTCCGTGCGCTGCAGTGGAAGTGGTCGGTAGGCGAAGGCATCCGTGATCAGGTCCCGGCGGAATGCCGGGAAGAGACTGGAGCCCGTTCTGTTTTCCGATGTCCGGGTTGACCCCCCGGTGGTCGTCTCGCTCACATACAGAACGGTAGGTCCAGTCCCACCTCGTCCGCGTCGCCGTTGAAGGGGATCTTCTGGGGTCCCTCTCAAGTACTACCCGGGCTCTCAGTAGCCCGCCGGACGGACCAGACCGGTCTCGTACGCGAAGACGGCGGCCTGGGTGCGGTCCCGCAGGCCCAGCTTCACCAGGATGCGGCCCACATGGGTCTTCACGGTCTGCTCCGCCACCACCAGGTGCTCCGCGATCTCCGCGTTCGACAGTCCCTGGGCGATCAGCGACAGTACTTCCGTCTCCCGCCCGGTCAGCTCGTCGATCCGCGCCTTCGACGGCGCCCGGGGCGCCCCCAGCCGGGAGAACTCGGTGATCAGCCGCTTCGTGATGTTCGGGGAGAGCAGCGCCTCCCCGGCCGCCACCACCCGTACCGCCTCGGCGAGCTGGTCGGCCGACGCGTCCTTGAGCAGGAACCCGGAGGCGCCGGAACGCAACGCCTCGTACACGTACTCGTCCAGGTCGAAGGTGGTCAGCATCAGCACCTTCACGGTGGAGTCCGGGACGCCGGTGATGACGGAGGTGGCCTCGATGCCGCCCATCCCCGGCATCCGGATGTCCATCAGCACCACGTCCGGTCCGAGCTCGGCGGCCTTCGCCACGGCATCGGCGCCGTTCACGGCCTGGCCGACCACCACGATGTCGGGCTGTGCGTCGAGGAGGACGGTGAAGCCCTGCCGGACCATCATCTGGTCGTCGGCGATCATCACCTTGATCGGGGTGGTCATGAGTCCTTCTTCGTCTCGGGGGAGGAGTCGTGGGGCGGGTCCAGGGGAAGTACGGCGCTCACCTCGTACCCGCCGCCGGGCCGGGGACCGGCGGCCAGCTCGCCGCCCAGCATGCCCGCCCGTTCCCGCATCCCCAGCAGTCCGTGGCCCGTGCCTTGCGGGGGCGGGACGGGCCGGGCCGGCGCGGTGTTGGCCACGCACAGGTGCAGTGCGCGCGGCCCGTACGCGATGCCGACCTCCACCCGGGAGCCGGGCGCGTGGCGCAGGCAGTTGCTCAGGGCCTCCTGCACGATCCGGTACGCGGTCAGCTCGACACCCGGGGCCAGGGGCCGTCTGATCCCCGCCGTCTCGACGGTGACCTCCAGCCCGGCACCCCGCACGTTGTCCACGAGGCCGTCCAACTCGGCCAGGGTGGGCTGCGGACGATGGGCGTCCGCGGAGTCGTCCGGCTGCTCGGAGCGGAGCACGCCCAGGACCCTGCGCAGCTCCGTCAGGGCCTCCAGAGCGTTCTGCCGGATACCCGCCAGGTTCTCCTTGAGCTCCTCGGACGGGTCCTCCACCAGATGAGGGGCGACCTGGGCCTGGATGGAGATCACCGACATGTGGTGCGCGACGACGTCGTGCAGCTCGCGGGCGATCCGGCCGCGCTCCTCCAGCAGGGTGCGCCGGGCCCGTTCCTCCTCGGTGAGGGTCTCCTGTTCGACCAGCTCGCCCCGGGCCAGGCGCAGTGCGCGCAGCGCGTAGCCGAGGAGCCCCACGAAGCCGAAGAGGAGGAGGGCACCCACGACGCTGCTCCGACCGCGCTCCGGCTGGGCGAGGGCCTCGGCCAGGACGGTCAGGGCGATCGGGAGACCGGCGGCCGCGACGGTGGCCCGGGGCGGCACGCGCAGGGCCACCAGGAGCACCAGCGGGGCGAACACGAAGATCCCGCCGGGCGTCCACGGCCAGCTCTGGCCCTGCCCGGCCTGGGCGTGGCCGGCCCAGGCGATCAGAGCCGCGGTGACGAGGCCGAGCCAGAAGGCGGCGACCGGCCGGACCGTCGCGAGCGCGACGGACGCACCGGTCAGGACCGACAGCACCAGCGAGGGGGCGCCCGTGACGGCGTAGTGGTCGGCGAGCTGCGCCGAGGTGAGGAAGCCGAAGAGCACGGCCGCGCAGAGGACCAGCACATGCGGCAGCCGGGCCAGCAGACGCGGCCGGTTCATCCTGGGCAGCGGGTCCCGGTCCAGGGTCAGCAACTCCCGCGCCAGGTTCCGCAGGAAGGCGTCCTGCCGCACGAGGATCTGGTCCGGGAGGGCGGTCTGCTCGTTTTTCACGCCGGTCAGCCTAGGCACGGGACACCCTCCCGGTCCCGGCCTCCGGCCGGAAGCCGGGACCGGAAGCCAGGACCGGGAGGGGAACGGTGCTCACGCATGGCCGGCCTCCGTGGTGCGGGCGGTGCCGAGGACGATCGAGGCCAGGCTGTCGAGCGACTCGCCGCCGGGCACGAGGTAGTCGCTGTGCCCGGCGGCGCCGGCGGCGAAGACGCGCGCTCCGAAGGCGGGGTCCACGGGGTCGGTCGCGAACCCGACTCCGGCGAAGCGGAGGTGGGGGACCCGCCCGATCCAGTCGCCGCTGCCCCGCCCGGCCCAGACCCGGGCCCCGGTCGGCAGGTCACGGGCGGTGGCGGCACCCGTGCCCGGACTGCCGAACAAGGCCATGTCGGTGACCTGGGGGCCGGTCACGGTCCGCGCGCAGACCACCGAACCGTAGGAGTGACAGAGGAGGGAGAACCGGGCACCGGGTCCGGTGGTCTCCCGCAACCCGTCGAGGAAGGGAGCCAGTACGGCCGCGGCCTCGTCCGCGCGGCCGGTGGTCAGAACGGTCCCGCTGACCGTGCCGGGGGTGTCGTACCCGAGCCAGGCGACCACGGCGGTGTGCGGGTCCCCGGCGCGGAGGCGCTGGTACAGGGCGACCGCTCCGGCCCGGAACCTCTGGTAGGTGTCCAGCGTCGTGTCCGAACCGGGTATCAGTACGGCGACCCGGCCGGCGCTCTCCAGATCGCCGAACACCTCGACGGCCCGGCCCCTTCCCCGGCCGTCGAAGGCGAGGAGCCTGGCCGTCCCGCCCGCCCCCATGGCCTGGAGCGCCGCGGCCCGGCCGGTGCGTCCGGCGTCCTGTGCCGCGCGGTCCGCGGCGGCGAGATCCGTGAGGGCGGTGGCGTACCGGTCGTGGAGGGTGGCGTCCCCGGCGAGCACCGTGGGCGTGGGGGCGGGGACACCGGCGGAGGCGGTGCCGGACAGGGGGAACGCGACCGCGACGACGGCGAGTCCGGCCAGCAGAGTGCGGAGCAGGCGGCGGCCGACGGCCATGGTGTCTTCCTTCGTCCAGAGGGATGCGGTCTTCTCCGTGACGAAGTTAGGAAGGGGGCGCCGTCGTCGGCGTCCCGCTGGAGAGCCGGGTTCAGAGGTGGCTCTCAGGTATGACAGAGGGAACCAGGGAGCTACGCGAACGGTCCTGACCACCGCCCCGGAGCCCCACCCCCGGGCCCCGCCCCGCACCCCGCGACGCCCGTACCCCACGGCGCCCGAGCCCGGCCCCGCACCCCGGCGCCGTCAGGCCGCCCGACCGCCCGGTCGACCGTCAGACGGCCATCACCACAGCTCAGTCCGCCACCATGGGCTCGACGTACCCCGCGCGCCAGCGCGGCGCCGGGTCCTGGCCGGGGCTGGTCCAGTACTCCCGGGCGCCGACGATCTCCCCGTCCCTGACCGTCCAGAGGGATACGGCCCGGTAGACGACGTGGTCCTGTGGTATTTCCACCTCGGTGACGACGAGGTCCCCGTCCCCGAGAATCCGGAGGACCTCCACGGAACTCTCGTCCGCGTCACCGTCGTCACGGAGCACGGCGATGAAGTTGGCGCGCCCCACGATGCGTTCGCTGCTGACCGGCCATTCGATGACCGCGTCCTCGGCGACGAGCCCGGCCACTCCGTCCCAGTCGCGTGCCTCGATCCGTTCCCACAGTTGTGCCACTACGTTCAACGGCTCCATGTGCGGCAGTGTCCGATGACGGTGTTGTACGTAACAAGCTCTGCTTGCAGGCTTATTGACTTCGACACAATTGAGTGCGAGTCACTGCCTGTGGTAGCTGAGCGAGGGGTGGGAGGCGCCCGTCAGTTCGCGCTGGAGCGTGCCGTCGGGGAGCAGGCGCAGCAGGCTCCGGGCGCCCGGAGCGCAGGCGTGCGGGGTGCCGGAGGTGATGGTGGAGGTCACGGTCGAGGCGCCGAGTTCGACCGGTTCGGCAGCGGTGTGGAGCGGGGCCTTCCAGGTGCAGGCGAAGCCGGGGTCGTGGACGCTCAGGGACATCACCTGGTCCCCGACCGCGCCCGGGGTGAGGACGAGCTGCCAGACCTGGGCGCCCGCGGTGGCCCGCCAGGTGCCGACGTACGCCTGGGGCAGCCTTCCGGCGGTTCCGCTTTCACCTCCGGTTCCGGTTCCGTTTCCGGTCTGGTTCCCCGTTCCGTTCCGGGCCCCGGTACCGGTACCGGAACTCACACCCGCCTCCGGGCCGTCTCCCGCCCCCGGAGTGTCCTTGCCCCGTTTCCCGGTGCCGGACCCGTTCCCCGCCCCCGGACCCGTGGTGGACCTGGTCCTTCCCGCGTCGCCTCGGTCGTCGCTGCCCGTGGTCGTGGCCGGTGCGGTGTTGGGGGTGCGGGGGCTCTTGCCCGGGGGGAGGGGGTGGCCCTTCCCGCTCATCACCGCGTACACCGAGCCGCCCGCCGCGATGGCGACGACCACGGCCACCACGAGGAGGAAGGCCGTGGACGCGGTGCGGGCCCGCTGCGGAGGTTCCTCCTCCAGGGGCGCGTACTCCGGGTAGGGGGAGTGCGCCGGTACGGACGCGCCCCGGGCCGTGCCCGGAAGCCGGTCCCCACTCCCGCCACCGCTCCCACTCCCCCCACCGATCCCCCCACGGCTCCGGATTCCGCCCCCGCCCTCGCCCCTGTCTCCGGTCCGACTTCCGTTTCCGTTTCCGTTTCCGCTCCGGCCCGGAGCCGGGACGCGGTCCGGACCGGCGTCCTCACGGTCCAGCAGCTGTACGGTGTGCCGCCCGATCTGGGCCACCAGCAGCATCGGAAGCCACGGTTCCACAGCCCTCCCGGCGTCTGCGGCGCCCGCGGCCGGGCCCTCGCCGCCCCCCGGACCTCCTCCGCCGCCCGCGCGCCCCGCCACCGGACCCGCTCCCGTCCCCGTGGCCCTGGCCGTGTTCGCGCCGACCCGGGCCAGGATCTCGTCGGGTCCGGGCCGCGTGGCGGGTTCCTTGCGCAGGCAGTCCCGGACGAGTGCGCGCAGGTCGGCCGGTACGTCGTCCAGCGACGGTTCCGCTTCGGTGACGCGGCGCAGGAGCGCCGCGCTGCCTCCCGGCTGCCCCGGGTCGCCGAAGGGCAGCCGCCCGGTGACCGCGTAGGACAGGACGACGCCGAGCCGGAAGACGTCGCAGGCGCCGGTCACCGCCTCACCGCGGACCTGTTCGGGGGCGATGAAGCCGCTCGCGCCGGTCGGCGTGCCGGTGCGGTCCGGGGCGCCGGACATGCCGGCCCGGCCGGGTCCGGTCGGCGCGCCGCCACGTTCCGGATGCGTGCGTCCACCGGGCCGGGACATGTCTGTTCGGGACACGTCGAGCCTGGACGCGTCGAGCCGGGACATGTCTGTTCGGGGCACGTCTGTTCGGGACGTACCGGTGGCGCCGCCCTCCCCGTCCCGGCCGGGTGCTCCGGCTCCGCCCGCCCGCTCCGGGCGGTCCCCGGCGGGGTCCGCCAGCGCACGGGCGATGCCGAAGTCGAGGACGCGGGGGCCGTGGAGGGTGAGCAGGACGTTCGAGGACTTCAGGCCGTGGTGGACGAGGCCCGCGCCGTGGAGGTCCTGGAGCGCGTACGCGAGACCTGCGGCGAGGACCCGTACGGAACGGCCGGGCAGCGGGCCGAACCCGTGGGCCACGACCTCGTGGACGCTGGGCCCGGCGACGTACCCGGTGGCGAGCCAGAGGGCCTCGGCCTCGGTGTCGGCGTCGAGGAACGGGACGGTCCATTCGCCGCCGACGCGGCGGGCGGCGGCGATGTCCCGGCCTAAGCGGGCACGGAACTCCTCGCGGGCGGCGAGGCTCCGGCGGACCAGTTTCACGGCGACGGTGCGGCCCCGGTCGGAGCGGGCGAGGTACGCCTGACCCGTGGAGCCGGAGCCGGAGCCGGAGCCGAGACGGGACAGGAGGCGGTACGGGCCGATGCGGTGCGGGTCCCGCGGATGCAGTGGTTCCATGGCCGGGTTGTCCCTCCCCCTGGGGCTGTAGAACGGCCTGAGAATAGTGCGGCGGACTCCGCCCGGGAGGACGGTTTCGCCCGCGCGTCCGGTTGCCGACCCGAGGGTGGCCCGCCACCGGGTCTTGCGCGCCGGGCCCGGGCGTGCGGGCCCGGCGTACGCGGGCGGCGGGTCCCGCGCACGGCGGGTTCCGGGCGGAACACACCGTACTCATCCCGGGTATCGGGTGGACATCCCCTACGTGTGTACCATCCCCACCGCATATGCCACGCCCGTCCGGCGGACCGGCGCGCGCCCCCCGGCCCCCGGACCCGTCCCGCCCCCCGGCCTCACCCCGGCCCCCGCACACCGGTCGAGCGCTCCGGCGCGCGCCCGCGTGGATTTTCACAAGTCCTTGTCCGTGCGCTGGGCGTGCGCTGTACGGGCGTTAACCCGGCGGACGCGAGAGTGAGGAGCATTCGAACACCCAACTGAAACAGGAGTTCTGATGAGGCGTCAGCGAAAGATATCCACCCTGGCCACCGTCGCGACCGCCGTCACCGTCGCGGTCGTCGGCACCGTCACCGTCGGCGTCGGCGTCGCCCAGGCGGGCGACCAGCGCGACCAGCGCAGCAAGCACGACAAGCGCGTCAAGGTCGAGCGGGAGATCGCCGGCCTCTTCGACCAGTGGAACAGCGCCCTCCAGACCGGTGACGCCGAGAGGGTCGCCGACCGGTACGCCCACGACGCGGTGCTGCTCCCCACCGCCTCGCCGCAGATCCGTACCAACGAGGCCGAGATCGTCGACTACTTCCAGCACTTCCTCCTGAAGAAGCCGCGCGGCGAGAAGATCCGCACGGTCATCAACATCCTGGACAGCGACTCGGCGATCGACGCGGGCCTGTACCGCTTCTACCTCACCGACCCGATCACCGGCGTGACCAAGCCGCTCGAGGCCCGTTACTCCTACTCGTACGAGAAGCGCGGCGGCAAGTGGCTGATCGTCAACCACCACTCCTCGGTGCTCCCGGCCGCGGGCTGATCCACGGTCCCACCCGCGTGTCGGTCCGCGGGCCGGTGGCGGCCCGCAGACCGATCCGTACGCCCAGCCCGCCGCCGGGCGCGCGGCGCAGGGCCACGGTGCCGCCGTCGTCCGTCACCAGCTGCTTGACGATGGAGAGCCCGAGGCCCGACCCGGACCGGCCGGTGAGGCCCTGGCCGCGCCAGAACCGGTCGAACGCGCGGGACTGCTCGGCGGCGGACATGCCCGGCCCCTGGTCGAACACCTCCAGCACCGATTCGTCCGCCGAGGCCGCCTCCAGCCGGACCGTGATCGCGCCCCGGTCCGGGGAGACCTCCAGGGCGTTGGACAGGACGTTGTCCAGCACCTGGTCGAGATTGCCGGGGCCGGCCAGGACGCGCAGCGGGTCGTCCACGTCGCAGTCGAGGACGATGGTCACCCCCCGCTCGTCGGCGGCCGGCCGCCAGACGCTCAGCCGCTCCTCGACCAGTTCGCGCAGGGCGAGCGGCTCGGGCGCGGAGACCTTGGCCTCCGCCCGCGCCAGCACCAGCAGGCCGCTGACCAGCCGGCTCATCCGGACCACCTCGGCGGTGGCCTGCTCCACGTCCTCGCGCACGGACTCGTCGTCCACCCCGTCCGCGATGTTGTCCAGGGAGAGCCGCAGCGCCGTCAGCGGGGTGCGCAACTGGTGCGAGGCGTCCGCGACGAAGATCCGCTGCGAGGCGACCAGCGTGTCGAGCCGCTCGGCGCCCTGGTTGAGCGTCCGGGCCAGGGTCTGCGTCTCCTGCGGGCCGGTGACGGGGGAGCGGGCGGTCAGGTCGCCGTCGCTGAACCGGCTGGCCATGTCGTTGAGCTGGAGCAGCGGCTTGGTCAGCAGCCGGGCCACGATCGCGCCGAGCCCGGCGGCGACCGCCAGCACGCCGACGGCGAGAACGGCGCGGAATCCCCAGATCCGCCAGAGCCGGTCGGTGAGGTCGGTGGTCGCGTACCTGATCCGCACCGCGCCGACGATCCGTTCCTTGTCGGCCTGCGCGTACGCGGGCACGGTCACCACCAGCTCCGGCCCCCAGACGAAACGGGAACCCCAGTCGGCCGTGGACCGCCCGTCCCGCAGGGCCCTGGTGAACGCGGCGTCGCCCGGCCGCGCGGGCCGCGGCAGCGGGGGCACGGCCGCCCCGCCCGCGGCCACCACCTCCACCGCCCCGGGGGTCTCGTCCGCGTACGCCCCCGCCATCCGGGCCAGCGCCTGCCGGGCGGGTGCGTCGCCGACGCCGAGCAGCAGCGCCATGGTGGTCGCCTCCCGGCGCACCGACTCCTCGGTGTCCCCGCGCAACTGCGCGGTCAGCGTGAACGCCACCGGCACGGTGAACGCCGCCAGGGCCACGCCGACCAGCAGGACGTAACTGACGATCAGCCGTCGGATCACGGCGTGTCCCCGCCGACCACCAGACGGAAGCCGACGCCGCGCACCGCCTCGATCACCACCGCACCGGCGAGCTTGCGCCGCAGCGCCGCCACGTGCACGTCGAGCGTCTTCGTCGGCCCGAACCAGTTGGCGTCCCAGACCGCTTCCATGATCTGCTCGCGCGACATCAGCGCGCCCGGCTCCTCGGTCAGGAACGCCAGCAGGTCGTACTCCTTGGGGGTGAGGGCCACCTCCACCCCGTCCACCCGCACCCGGGCCGCCTTCCGGTCCACGGCCAGCCGCTCCCCGTACAGGTCCGGCCCGCTCGCGGCCCGCTGCTCCTTGGGCTGGACGCGGCGCATCACCGCCCTGATCCGGGCTATCACCTCGCGGACCCCGAACGGCTTGGAGACGTAGTCGTCCGCCCCGATCTCCAGGCCGACGACCCGGTCCGTCTCGTCGCTGCGGGCACTGATGACGATGATCGGCACGTCGCCGCGCCTGCGCAGCGCCCGGCACACGTCCAGCCCGTCGGTGTCCGGCAGCCCGAGGTCCAGCAGCACCAGGTCGTACGGCGCGGTGACGGCCAGCGCCGCGCCGCCCGTGGTCACCCACTCCACGCCGAACCCGTAGCGCAGCAGCCCGCGCCGCAGCGACTCGGCCACGGGCTCATCGTCTTCCACCAGCAATACGCGCACGAGGGGAACCCTAGGTCCTGTCGTCGGACATGGCGGCGGGAACGGTTCCGGTGTCCGGGACCGTACGGTGCTCCCGGCCTCGACGGGAGGCCGCCGGGGCCGGGAGCACCGCACGGCCGCCGGCGCGAGACAGATTGCCGAGACCCGCCCCCCACTCGCGTACAGTCCGCCGATACCGCTTCCCACCTGCGCACTTCTAGCGTGACGGCATGATCCCTCCCACCGCTCCTCCCATCGCTCCTCTCGTCGTTCCTCCGGCCACCCCTCCCGTGACCGTGGTCCCTCCCGTAACCGTGGCCCCTTCCGTCCCGCCCGCCGCCGTCCCGTCCGCCACCGTCCCGCCCGCGGCCTCGTACGCCGACCCGGTCGCGGGCGCGGCCGTCAAGGCCGCGGACCGGGCCCACGTCTTCCACTCCTGGTCCGCCCAGGCCCTGATCGACCCGCTCGCCGTCGCCGGGGCCGAGGGCTCGTACTTCTGGGACTACGAGGGCAGGCGCTACCTCGACTTCTCCTCCCAGCTCGTGAACACCAACATCGGCCACCAGCACCCCAAGGTCGTCGCGGCCGTCCAGGAGCAGGCCGCCAGGCTCTGCACCCTCGCCCCCGGTTTCGCCGTCGACGTCCGCTCCGAGGCGGCCCGCCTCATCGCCGAGCGGACCCCCGGCGACCTGGACAAGATCTTCTTCACCAACGGCGGTGCCGAGGCCGTCGAGAACGCCGTCCGCATGGCCCGGCTGCACACCGGCCGGTCCAAGGTGCTCTCCGCCTACCGCTCGTACCACGGGGCCACCGCCGCCGCGATCAACCTGACCGGCGACCCGCGCCGCTGGCCCTCCGACACGGCCGCGGCCGGGGTCGTGCACTTCTGGGGCCCGTACCTCTACCGCTCCGCCTTCCACGCCACCACCGAGGCCGAGGAGTGCGCGCGCGCCCTCACCCACCTCGCCGACACCATCGCCTTCGAGGGGCCGCAGACCATCGCGGCGATCATCCTGGAGTCCGTGCCGGGCACCGCCGGGATCATGACCCCGCCGCCGGGCTACCTCGCGGGCGTGCGCGAGCTGTGCGACCGGTACGGCATCGTCTTCGTCCTCGACGAGGTCATGTCGGGCTTCGGCCGCACCGGGAAGTGGTTCGCCGCCGACCACTGGGGCGTCACCCCCGACCTGATCACCTTCGCCAAGGGCGTGAACAGCGGTTACGTCCCGCTCGGCGGTGTCGCCATCTCGGCCGCCGTCGCGGAGACCTTCGCCACCCGCCCCTACCCGGGCGGACTGACCTACTCCGGCCACCCCCTGGCCTGCGCCGCCGCCGTCGCCACGATCGACGCCATGGCGCGGGAGGGCATCGTCGAGAACGCCGCCCGCATCGGGGAGCGGGTGATCGGCCCGGGGCTCGCGGAGATCGCCGAACGGCACCCGTCCGTCGGGGAGGTCCGGGGCCTGGGCACGTTCTGGGCGCTGGAACTCGTCCGGGACAAGGGGACGCGCGAGCCGCTCGTCCCCTACAACGCCTCCGGCGCCGACAACGCGCCGATGGCCGAATTCGCGGCGGCCTGCAAGTCCTCCGGTCTGTGGCCGTTCGTCAACATGAACCGGACGCACGTCGTGCCGCCCTGCACGGTCACCGAGGCGGAGGCCAAGGAGGGCCTGGCCCTGCTGGACGAGGCACTGACCGTCGCCGACCGCCACACGACGGCCGGATAGCGGCGGACGGCCGGATTCCCCGGTCGGCGGCCCGGCGGCGGTCCGTCGGCCGGGCCGCCGACTCCGGCCGGATGTACCCGTACGGAGACGGCCGGTCCGCGTCCGGATAACGAGCGGTAAATCCGCATACCGGCCACCAACCGCCCGATTTCGGCCTCGCCGCCTGGCCTAAGGTGTCCGGAGTTCTACAGAGGAGACGGACCCCTATGCCAGGCAGCGGCGCTGTCACCCGCAACACCCTCCGGCAGCAGATAGCGGACGCGCTGCGCGACGAGGTGCTGGCGGGGCGCATGCCCCCGGGGACCGAGTTCACCGTCAAGCAGATCGCCGAACAGTACGAGGTCTCCGCGACCCCGGTCCGCGAGGCCCTGGTGGACCTCTCGGCGCAGGGGCTGCTCGAACTGGTCCAGCACCGGGGCTTTCGCGTCCGGTCCTACACCGTGGACGAGTTCCGGGGCATGGTCGAGGCCCGCACGCTGATCGTGGACGGGATCTTCCGCCGGCTCACCGAGGGCGGCACCCTCCCCGGCTCCGGGGAGATGCTGGTGTCGATACGCCGCCGGGCCGAGGAGGCCCGGCGGGCCGCGCGCAGCGGTTCGCTCGAAGTGCTCATCGGCTACGACCTGCGCTTCTGGCGGGAGCTGAGCCGACTGGTCGGCAACACCTACATCTCCGACTTCCTGCACCGCATCCGGGTGCAGTGCTGGGTCTTCGCCGTCCCCCACCTCCAGCGCGACCCCGCACTGCGGGCGGCGCTGTGGGACGGGCACAGCGCCCTGGTGGACGCGGTGACCCTGGCGGACGCCGCCGAGGTGCGGCGGATCGTGCAGGGCTACAACCAGCACGTGCTGGACTGGTCCGCCCGGCTCTGAGGGCCGCCCCGTGGGCAGGGCCCGCCGAACCGCCTGGTCACGCCCCGGTCACCGCCCGCCCGGTCCCCGGCCCGCGCCTCCCCGTCCGTCCCGGTCGCGGCGCCGGGCCCCGTCCGTGCCCGCGGCGCCCGGGGGGACCGGTCGCCGAGGGCCTCTTCGCGGAGCGTGTCCGGCGCACTACGCTGGCCCGATCGGCGGCAACGACTGATCGGAGCCCACGTGGCCTGCGACCTGTGGCTGGTACCCCTTGTCGACGTGCTGTGCCACAGCCCCGACAACCCCTTCGCGGAAGAGATCGCCTCGTACGACAAGGCGCTGGGCGAGGCCGGACTGCCGTCCGTGCCCGTCTTCTCCTACATGCCGGGCCTGAGCGGGGACGTCGCCCCGGTCGCCGGTTTCGACTACGACGCCCTGCACTTCCTGCGGCGGGCGTACCTGCTCCAGGTCTGCGGGCTGCCGGTGACCCCGGTGGACGAACTCGGCGGGGACTACGAGCAGTTGCTGGAGATGTTCGAGCCCACGGCCCAGCAGTCGCACCTGGTCTGGCACTACGACCACGCGGGGGCGTACGTCCCGGTGGACTTCGCGGCCCCGCTGGCCAACGAGGAGCTGCTGGCCGGGGGCGGACCGCTCGGTTCCGCGCAGGGGCTGCTGCGGGAACTGGTCTTCGTGGCCCCCGCGATCGGCATCGACCCGGGCAACCCGCCCGCGGCCCCGGCGCCGCCCGGCCGGCCGACGTCACCGGAGGAGCCGGCGGGACCGATCCCGTACGACGAGAGCCCCTTCGCCCGGGAACGCCACGTCTGGCTCGGCCTGCACGCGGCGGCGACCCGCTGCCTCGGCCAGGGCTCGATGATCATCTTCAGCTGAGCGGGCCCGGCCGGGCGCCCGTACCGCCCGCCCCGCCCGTACCACTCGCCCCGCCCGTACGGCCTGTGCCGTCCCGCCCCGGCCGCTGACCCGGCCGCCACGACGGCCGCCGGGTTCAGCGCGGCTGTTCCGGCGGGCGCTGGCGGGGCATGTTCGGCCGGGTGCCCGGCGGCAGCGGGAAGCGGGCCGGCAGGCCGCCCGGCTCCGGGCCGCGCACCGGGCTCGTGGTGGGGGACTGCGTCAGCAGCGGGACGGGCCCGGCCCGGAACTCCACCATCCAGTCCGCCGTCTCCGCGCGCACCAGCTCCGTGATGTCCTCGGAGAAGCGCCGCAGGACGGTCAGACACCGCTCGGCGGCCTCGCTGGCGGTGCCCTCCGTCGGCCCGAGCACCTCCCGGACGTTCTCCGAGGCCCAGTCGAACTGGAGCGTCTGCAGTCTCCGCTGGACCGCCTGCGCCGTCGCCACGTCCCGCATCCACCCGGACGTCAGCCCGAAGAACCGGTCGCAGGCCAGGGCCGCGGCCCCCAGCAGCAGCGCGAGGTACCCGTAGAGCGCCGCGCCGTGCACCGACCCCGTCAGCTCCACCAGCGGCATCGCGGCGCCCGTGACGGCGCCCAGCGCCGCCCCCGCCCGCAGGACCCGCGCGCCCCGGCGCTTCCACGCCCGGTCGGAGAGGTACCACGCGGCGGTGCGCAGCGCGTCGGCCTCGACCCGCCGGTAGAGCTCGTCGAGCCGCTCGGCGGGTTCGCCCCAGTCCCCGAGGGGGAACGGCCGTCCGGTCAGATCGCCCGCCGCCGTCGCCCCGCCGCCCTCCTCCCGGGGATCGCGGGAATCCCGCGGCTCCCGGGGTGGCCCCTCGGGCTGCATGTCCGGCTGGCTCACCCGGCACTCCCTCTGCCTGCACTGAACGTGTGGTGGTGCGCGTGTGCGCGATTCGTGCGTGGTGCGTGGTGCGCAATGGTGCGCACGCTCTTCCTACCTTCGAATGACCCGCGATGGGCGACGAATCCCGGGATTCCCGTGTACAGGGAGGTCTCCATCAGGTAGGCGTATGCCCCGGCTCTCACTCGAAAGAGTTGGTCCTCACGGCGTAGGGCGCGGTGCGCGGGGAGCACGTAGGCTCGGATTGACCAAGCGTTCCGAGGGATGGAGTGAGTTTCCTGTGATTTCCGGTGGTGGCCAGCCCAACATGCAGCAGCTGCTCCAGCAGGCCCAGAAGATGCAGCAGGACCTCGCCGCGGCCCAGGAAGAGCTGGCGCGGGCCGAGGTCCGGGGCCAGGCGGGCGGCGGTCTGGTCACGGCGACCGTGACCGGTTCCGGCGAGCTGCGCGCGCTGGTGATCGACCCGGAGGCGGTGGACCCGCAGGACACCGAGACCCTCGCCGACCTGGTGGTCGCGGCGGTCCAGGCGGCCAACGACAACGCCCAGGCGCTCCAGCAGCAGAAACTGGGCCCCCTCGCCCAGGGCCTGGGCGGCTCCAGCGGCATCCCCGGCCTCCCCTTCTAGCCCCCGGCCGCCCGCACCGACGCGGGCGCGGACGCCACCGCAGGACGCCGCCGCAGGAAGCGTCCGCATCCGCAGACGCACCGGCGTCCCGGTCCGCGTCCCGGCCCGTGGCCCGACCCGCAGTTCCGCCCACAGAAAGCAGGCAGTCCGTTGTACGAAGGCGTGGTCCAGGACCTCATCGACGAACTGGGCAGACTGCCCGGCGTCGGGCCCAAGAGCGCGCAGCGGATCGCCTTCCACATCCTCCAGGCCGAACCCACCGACGTCCGCCGTCTCGCGCACGCGCTGCTGGAGGTCAAGGACAAGGTCCGGTTCTGCGCGGTCTGCGGGAACGTGGCCCAGGAGGAGCGGTGCGGCATCTGCCGCGACCCGCGCCGTGATCTGACGGTCATCTGTGTGGTCGAAGAGCCGAAGGACGTCGTCGCGGTCGAGCGGACGCGGGAGTTCCGGGGCAGGTACCACGTCCTCGGCGGCGCGATCAGCCCGATCGAGGGCGTCGGCCCGGACGACCTGCGCATCCGCGAACTGCTGACACGGCTCGCGGACGGCGAGGTGACCGAGCTGATCCTCGCCACCGACCCGAACCTGGAGGGCGAGGCGACCGCCACCTACCTCGCCCGCATGATCAAGCCCATGGGCCTGAAGGTCACTCGCCTGGCCAGCGGGCTCCCCGTCGGGGGAGATCTGGAGTACGCGGACGAGGTCACGCTCGGGCGGGCCTTTGAAGGAAGGCGACTACTCGATGTCTGACGCAACGCTGCACGCCGTGGACCAGGACCCGGACGACTTCGCCGTCCAGATCGCGGACCAGATCGAGTCCTTCGTCGTCGCGGTCACCGAGGTGGCCAAGGGCGAGGACCCGGACAGCGCGGTGCCGTTCCTCCTCCTGGAGGTCTCCCAGCTGCTGCTCGCGGGCGGCAGGCTGGGCGCCTACCAGGACGTCCTGCCCGACGAGCGCTACGAGCCCGACCTCGGCCCGGAGCCGGACGTGGACGACCTGCGCGAGAGGTTCGCCCTGATGCTGGAACCGGTCGACGTCTACTCCGAGGTCTTCGACCCGTACGAGCCGCGCAAGGCCCCGGTCGCGCACCGGATCTCCGACGACGTGGCCGACGTGGTCGCCGACCTGCGGCACGGCCTGGCCCACTACCGGGCGGGCCGGACCACCGAGGCGCTGTGGTGGTGGCAGTTCTCGTACTTCACCAACTGGGGCCCGACGGCCTCGGCGACCCTGCGCGCCCTCCAGTCACTGGTGGCCCACGTCCGACTGGACCAGCCGCTGGCGGCCCTGGACGGGCTGGACACCGACGAGGACCTGACCGAGGACGAGCTCGCCGAGCAGGCCGGCCGGGTGATGGCCGAGGAGCTGGGCGGTCTGGGCCGCGGGTGAGGACCGGTCCGCGCGGGGCCGTCCGGCACTCCGCGCGGGAACTTCTGCGCTGATCATTTCGTCTCATGATGTGGTACGAAGCAGTCGGATCGCGGCCGCTCGTTAGACTGCACCAGCAAATTCAGACGGACTGAGCGAGGAGCGCACGTGGGCCTTGTCGTGCAGAAGTACGGAGGCTCCTCCGTAGCCGATGCCGAAGGCATCAAGCGCGTCGCCAAGCGGATCGTGGATGCCAAGAAGAACGGCCACCAAGTGGTCGTCGTGGTCTCCGCGATGGGCGACACGACGGACGAGCTGATCGATCTCGCCGAGCAGGTGTCCCCGATGCCTGCCGGACGCGAATTCGACATGCTGCTGACCGCCGGAGAGCGGATCGCCATGGCCCTGCTGGCCATGGCGATCAAAAACCTGGGCCACGAGGCCCAGTCGTTCACCGGCAGCCAGGCGGGTGTGATCACCGACTCGGTCCACAACAAAGCGCGCATCATCGATGTCACGCCGGGCCGTATCCGCACCGCGCTGGACGAGGGCAACATCGCCATCGTCGCCGGTTTCCAGGGCGTGTCCGCGGACTCCAAGGACATCACCACCCTCGGCCGCGGCGGCTCGGACACCACCGCCGTCGCGCTCGCCGCGGCGCTGGACGCCGAGGTGTGCGAGATCTACACCGACGTGGACGGCGTCTTCACCGCCGACCCGCGCGTGGTGAAGAAGGCCCGGAAGATCGACTGGATCTCCTCCGAGGACATGCTGGAGCTCGCCGCCTCCGGTTCCAAGGTGCTGCTGCACCGCTGCGTCGAGTACGCGCGCCGATACAACATCCCGATCCACGTCCGCTCGTCCTTCTCGGGACTGCCGGGCACCTGGGTCAGCAACGAGAATCCGCAAGGGGACGAGCAGGTGGAGCACGCCATCATCTCCGGAGTCGCTCACGACGTCTCCGAAGCCAAGATCACGGTCGTCGGTGTCCCGGACAAGCCGGGTGAGGCCGCGGCGATCTTCCGCGCCATCGCGGACGCCGAGATCAACATCGACATGATCGTGCAGAACGTCTCGGCGGCCTCCACGGGCCTCACCGACATCTCCTTCACGCTCCCCAAGGCCGAGGGCCACAAGGCCATCGACGCCCTGGAGAAGGCGAAGGGCAAGATCGGCTTCGAGTCCCTGCGCTACGACGACCAGATCGGCAAGATCTCCCTGGTCGGCGCGGGGATGAAGACCAACCCGGGCGTCACCGCCGCCTTCTTCCAGGCGCTCTCCGACGCCGGGGTCAACATCGAACTGATCTCGACCTCCGAGATCCGCATCTCGGTCGTCACCCGCCAGGACGACGTCAACGAGGCCGTCCGCGCCGTGCACACGGCCTTCGGTCTCGACTCCGACAGCGACGAGGCCGTCGTCTACGGAGGCACCGGACGATGACCGCGCACCGGTCCTCCGGCCCGGCGCTCGCCGTGGTCGGGGCGACCGGGGCAGTCGGTTCGGTCCTGCTCCAGATCCTGTCCCAGCGGGCGGACGTCTGGGGCGCCATCCGCCTGATCGCCTCCGCGCGCTCGGCCGGCCGGGTGCTGGCCGTCCGCGCGCGGGAGACCGAGGTGCTCGCCCTCACCGAGGACGCCTTCGACGGCCTCGGCGAGGGCGACGTGGCCATCTTCCTGACCCCGGCCGAGGTCTCGGCCCACTGGGCGCCCCTCGTCACCGCGCGCGGCGCCGTCGTGGTGGACCGGTCGGCCGCCTTCCGGGAGGACCCCGGTGTGCCGCTGGTGGTCCCCGAGGTCAACGCCGATGCCGTACGGGACCGGCCGCGCGGGATCGTGGCCGGGCCGGACTGCGTGACCGCCGCGATGATCGCCGCCGTGGGCGCCCTGCACCGCGCGTACGGGCTGACCGAGCTGGCCGTCTCCTCGTACCAGGCGGCCGGCGCCGCCGGACGGGCCGGTTCCGAGGCCCTGCGCCGCCAGCTCTCCGTGGTCGCCGGAACCTCCCTGGGCGAACAGCCCGGGGACGTACGCCGTGCCGTGGGCGAGGACACCGGCCCCTTCGCGGCCCCGCTCGCCCTCAACGTCGTGCCGTGGTCCGGCGAACTGCGCGCGGACGGCTGGTCCTCGCACGAGCTGGCCGTGCGGGCCGAGACCCGCCGGATACTGGGCCTGGAGCGGCTCCCGGTGGCGGTGACCTGCGTCCAGGTGCCGGTGGTGACCGGGCACTCGCTGACGGTACGGGCCCGGTTCGAGGCCGTGGTGGACGTGGCGCACGTCCGGGAGGTCCTGGAGGCCGCCCCCGGCGTGGTGCTCGTGGACGACCCGCAGGCGGGGGAGTTCCCGACCCCGGCGGACGCGGCCGGGACGGACCCGGCCTGGGTGGGGCGGGTCCGGGCCTCGCTCGACGACCCGTTCTCGCTGGAGTTCTTCGTCTGCGCCGACAACCTGCGCAAGGGCGCCGCCCTGAACGCCGCCCAGATCGCGGAACTGATCGCGGGTGAATACGCGTAATCGGCTTTGTAGGATCGGTACTGATCCCCTGAACAAGGTGATGGCCCGACTGCCGCCTCGATGGCCGGGGCAATCGGGAAGAGCGGGTACGTATGAGGGCAAAAAGGACAGCGCCGGTCAGGTCGGCTCGCGCGTACAACCCTGACGGGACGACGCGTGTCCTACTGGCGTGGCTGAGGCACTGCTCGACTTCGCCGTCCTACCGACACGGCACCCCGGGACCGCTCCGGCGCGCCCTGGCTCCCGTACGTCCAACGGCGGCCTCCCTGTGATGGTTCCCGTCCCGCCGGCCGGACCGTACGAGGCGCTCCCCGTACGGGGAGCCGTACCGAACCGGGGCGGCCGGGTGCCCTCGCCCCGCGGCGGCGGCGCGGAGACCGCCAAGAGCACCGGCGCGGGCACCACCGGGGGCGGGGCGGAAGCGGCCGAGGAGCGGACCGTGGTCGCCGGCACCACCGTCGACCACCTCACCCGCACCTACCAGGCCCACTACCGCTCGCTCCTGGGCCTCGCCGCGCTCCTCCTCGACGACACCGCCTCCTGCGAGGACGTGGTCCAGGAGGCGTTCATCCGCGTCCACTCGGCCCGCAACCGGGTCCGTGACCGGGACAAGACCCTGGCCTACCTGCGCCAGACGGTCGTCAACCTCTCCCGCTCGGCCCTGCGCCGCCGCATCCTCGGCCTCAAGCTGCTCCCGAAGCCGATGCCGGACATGGCCAGCGCCGAAGAAGGCGCCTACGACCAGCTGGAACGGGACGATCTGATCAAGGCGATGCGCGGACTCCAGCGGCGCCAGCGCGAGGTGCTGGTGCTGCGTTACTTCGCGGACATGACGGAAGCCCAGGTGGCCGAGACGCTCGGCGTGTCGATCGGCTCGGTGAAGGCGTACGGATCGCGGGGCATTGCCGCGCTGCGGGTGGCGATGGAGGCTGCGCAGTCATGACGGAAGACCACACCCCGCCGGATGGCGCGGGCGAGGAAGAGGCCCTGCGGAGCCTGCTGCGCGGAGCCGTCGCGGGCCTTGAGCCCACCGATGACGCGCTGGAGCGGCTGCGGCGCGCCGTCCCCGCCCGCCGGACCCGCAAGCGGATGGTCCTCGTCGGCGCCGCCACCGCGGTCGTGCTGGCGGGGACGGCCATCCCCGCCGCCCTGCACCTGACGGGCGGCGAGGGCGCCGCCCGCCCCTCCGCCATGGCCGGCCCCGGCGAGGACCCCGGCGGGAGAACGGGCGGCAGCCGTTCGGGCCCGCACCAGAGCGGCTCCGAGGCGATCCCGAGGGCCGACAGGTCCGCCGACGGGACCCCGGCCGCGGGCGGTACCACGGGCGGCGGGCCCGACCCGCATACCCCGGCCCCGACCGACGGTGCGACGGAGCCCCTCCCGGACGCCGCCGCCACGACCGGCGCGGACCGGGGCAGGGTGCCGCCCGCGTCGGTGCCGGGCGTCCCCGGGTGCGGCGCGGAGCAGTTGCGCGTCATGGCCGCGGCCCGCGCCCCGGAGGCCGACGGCAAGGTCTACGGCAGCTTCAAGGTCACCAACGTCTCGGCGCGCGGCTGTACCGTCACGGGCCCGGACACCGTGACCGCGGCCTCGGTGACCCGGTCCGGCCCGATGCCCGTCCAGGGCACCCGGGTCTCGGTCATCGGCCACCGGACCGGGGACCCGGCGAGCGGGCTGCCCGACCCCTCGGCGGAGGCGCCGCTGCTGCTGCTCCACCCGGACATGGCGTACGAGGTCCGCTTCGCCTGGGTGCCGTCCGGGCCGTCCTGCCCGGCGGGGGGCCGCGAGCCGGCGAAGAAGCCCCCGCAGGGCGTCCCCCCGGACACCTCGGTACCCGCGTCGGGCGGCGCGGACCACCCGCCCGGCCAGGAGCCGCAGAAGGGCGGCCCGGCCCCGGAGCCGCCCGGGATCACCGTGTCGCACACGCCCTACACCCTGGCGTCCGGGGCCCCGACCACCCGGACGACGATCCCCTCGGCCTGCGGGGGAACCGTCTACCGGACGGGGGTCATTCCGCTGGACGCGCCGGTGCGGTAGCGGCCGTGGCCCGCCCGGCCGCCGGTTCCGGCGACCGCTGCGCGGCCGTGGCCCGCTGGTCCGCCGCGAGCAGCTCCGCCTCCGTGTCGCGCAGGGTCTCCACCTCACGCCGGTAGAGCCGGAACCACATGAAGAACACGAAGACGACGAAGACGAACCACTCGCCCGTGTAACCGAGGTTCTGGAAGGCCTTCAGGTCGAGCCCGGTGTCGTTCGGCGCCTGCGCGGGCACCGGCACCATCCCGTCCGCCGGGGTCTGCACCGTCAGCCAGGCGTCGTACAGGTCGTACGGCACCAGGTTGACCAGGGAGGCCGACCCGATCACCCCGAGCTGCCCGGCCGGCAGACCGCCCTCGGCGTGCACGCCCTTGGTACGGGAGTTCTCCGAGGACTGCAGCGCCCCGGTGACCTCGACCCGCCCGGTCGGCGCGGCCGGCGCCTTCGCCGGGTCCGCCACCCCCGGCAGCCAGCCCCGGACCACCGGGACGGCCTTGCCGGAGTCGGTCCGCAGCAGGGTCAGGACGTAGTACCCGGCGGCGCCGTCGAGCCGCCGCTCGGGGACCAGCAGCTGTTCGCCGTACTCCCCGGTGGCGGACGCGAGCCGTCCCGAGGTCCTCTTGTCCACCGGGAGCAGTGAGTCCAGCGGCGTGGCGTCCAGGTCGGCGGGCCGCTCGGCGGTCGCCTCCCGGTGGCTGTCGACGCGGTCCTCGAACCGGCCGAGCTGCCAGCTCCCCATGTAGAGACAGAAGGGAACGGAGAGCGCGACGAAGATGTTGATCCCCCACCAGCGCGGGGTCAGGAGAAACCGGTGCACCCCACCACCGTACGGGGGGCGCACCGGCCGGTGTGTGGCGGGTCAGGCCGCCGGGTGCGGCGGCAGGTGCTTCAGCGCGAACTCCAGCTCCATCCGGACCTGCTTGATCCGCTCCTCCACCACGAGCGAGCCGTGCCCGGCGTCGTACCGGTAGACCTCGTGCTCCGCGCCGCGCGCCGCCAGCCGGTCCACGTAGGTGTCGATCTGCCGGATCGGGCAGCGCGGGTCGTTGACGCCCGCCGCGATGTGGACGGGCGCCTTCACCGCGTCCACGTACGTCAGCGGCGAGGAGACCTCGAACCGCTCCGGGACCTCCTCGGGCGTACCGCCGAAGAGGGTGCGGTCCAGGGACTTCAGCGCCTCCATCTCGTCGTGGTAGGCCGTCACGTAGTCGGCGACCGGTACGGCGGCCAGCCCTACCGCCCAGTTGCCGGGCTGTGTACCGAGGCCCAGGAGCGTGAGGTACCCGCCCCACGAGCCGCCGGACAGCACCAGCCGCGCCGGGTCCGCGAGGCCGCAGGAGACCGCCCACTCCCGGACCGCAGCGATGTCCTCCAGCTCGATCAGGCCGATCCGGTGCTTGAGCGCGTCCGTCCAGGCACGGCCGTACCCCGTCGAGCCCCGGTAGTTGACCCGCACGACCGCGAAACCGTGGTCCAGCCAGGCCGCCGGGGTCGCCGCGAAGGCGTCACTGTCGTGCCAGGCGGGCCCGCCGTGGATCTCGAAGACGGTCGGGAACGGGCCGTCGCCGTGGCCCGTCGGCCGCTGCGCCAGCGCGTGCACGCGCCCGCCGGGGCCCTCCACCCACACGTCCTCCACCGCGACCGAGCCGGGCGCCCGGAACCCCGGAGGGTCCAGGACGACCCCGCCCGCCGTGGACCGCACCACCGAGGGCTCGGCGGCCGAGGACCACTGGTACTCCACCGTCCCGTCCGGCCGCGCCGTCGCCCCCGACACCGAACCGGGCGGGGTGTCCACGCGGACGAGCTCCCGCGCGGCCAGGTCGTAGCGCCACAGCTCGCTGCGGGCCTCGAAGCTGTGCGCGACCAGCAGCGCGGAGCCGTCCGGGTACCACTCGGCACTCACATCGCCGGGCAGCTCGATCGCGAGTTCCTGCTCGCTCCCGGTGGCCACGTCCCACACCATCGGCTCCCAGCGTCCCCGCCGCTGGTGGCCGACGAGCAGCCGGGTGTCGCCCGCGACCGGGGCGAAGCCGAGCACCTCCAGGCCCAGCTCCTCGGTCCCGCCCTTGGAGTCGTCCAGTTCCGCGACGGTGGCACCGTCGAGGGAGAGCACGCGCAGGGCGGAGTGCATCGCGTCGCCGTGCTCGGTGTGCTCGACGGCCACGAGCCGCCCGTCACGGGACAGGTCGCCGACGCCCGCCGACTCCCGGTGCCGGTAGATCACGGTGGGCGCGGAGCCGTCCGGCCGTACGACGTGGACCGTCGACCCGTCCTCGTCGGTGGAGCGCCCGACGACCGCCGTACCGTCCCGGCCGATGGCCAGCCCGGCGGGGTACGAGGGCTCCAGCCCCGGGGTGGCGGGCTCGTCGGGTCCGCCCGCGAAGGGCTGGCGGACCCAGGTGCCGAACTCGTCGCCGTCCGTGTCGGAGAACCACCAGATCCATTCGCCGTCCGGGGAGAGGGTGCCGTCGGTGGTGCCGTTGGGGCGGTCGGTGGCCTGCCGCTGCGCGCCGGTGGCCCGGTCCCAGGCGTAGAGCTCGTAGGTCCCCGTCGCGTTGGAGACGAAGAGGGCGCGGTCCGGGGCGTCCTCGGCCCAGTCGGGCAGCCCGACGCGCGGGGCCCGGAACCTCTTCTCCCAGTCGGGCCACCCGGCATCGCCGTCCGGGCCGGTTTCACGTGAAACACCGGCCGGTCCCGTTGTCCTGGTCGGGCCCGTTTCACGTGAAACGTCGGCCGGTCCCGTCCCGCCGGTCGAGCCGGTTTCACGTGAAACATCGGCCCGGGTCACATCGCTGTCGCTGCTCATGTCCCCATTCTCGCCGGGGCGGCGGGAGCACCGGGACGGACCGGGAACATCGGGGGTGCCGCAGGTGCCGGGCCCACCGGGATGCCGACCGGCCCGCAGGAGCGCATGGTGGTGTGCGTACACGTGATCCGGGCTCCGAGGAGGAGTGATCATGGCCAAGAAGGCTCGTACGGGCCACCACGGCCACCACGGCCACCAGGATTCAGAGCGGGAGACAGCGAAGAACACGGCAGCCGAGGCACGGGCCAAGGCCGCGGTCCGGGAGGTCCAGTCCGTCACCGAGAAGACACGGGGCATGCGGCAGAAGGCCCAGGCCAAGCGCGGCTGAGTCCGGCAACGGCTCCCCGGCCGGCCCGCGATCGGCCGTCCCCCGGCGGGTCGCGGGCCGCCTGCGTAGGCTGAGGACATGCGGATGATCGTCCGAGGCGCCCGGCTGTCGCACACCGAAGGGGACGGCCCGCGTGGCCTGTCCGACGTCGAGGTCGGCGAGGACGGCCGCATCGCGCGCGTCGTCCCGTACGACGACCGGAAGGAACCACCCGCCACCGGCACCCTCGTCGAGGCCCGCGGCGCCCTCCTCACCGCCCCCTTCGTCGAACCGCACATCCACCTGGACACGGCCCTCACGGCGGGCGAACCGCGCCCGAACGTCTCCGGCACGCTCTGGGAGGGCATCGCCCGCTGGAGCGAACGCAAGCGGACCCTGACCCGTGAGGACGTGATCGCGCGCGCCACCGAGGTGCTGCGCTGGCAGGCGGCCCAGGGCGTGCTGCACGTCCGGACCCACTGCGACGTCACCGACCCCTCCCTGACCGCGCTCGACGCGCTGCTGGAGGTCCGCGACCGGGTGCGGGGGTTCATGACGCTCCAGATCGTGGCCTTCCCGCAGGAGGGGATCGTCTCCTTCCCGGACGGCGAGGCGCTGCTGCGCGAGGCGGTGGCCCGCGGCGCGGACGTCGTCGGCGCGATCCCGCACTTCGAGGACACCCGCGAGGACGGCGTCGCGTCCCTGGGCATCGCCTTCGCGGTGGCCGAGGAGTACGGGCTGCGCGTGGACGCCCACTGCGACGAGATCGACGACGAACAGTCCCGGTTCGTGGAGGTCCTGGCCACCCTCGCCCTCCGCTCCGGCCTGCGCGAGCGGGCCACGGCCTCCCACACGACGGCGATGGGCTCCTACGGCGGCGCCTACAGCTTCAAGCTGCGGCGCCTCCTGTCCCGTTCCGGGATCAACCTCGTCTCCAACCCCTTCGCCAACCTCAACCTCCAGGGCCGTTTCGACGGCTACCCCCGGCGCCGCGGCCTCACCCAGGTCAAGGAGATGCTGGCGGCGGGCGTCAACGTGGCCTTCGGCCACGACGACGTGATGGACCCCTGGAACGCGCTCGGCACCGCCAGCCCGCTCCAGACCGCCCTGGTCGGGCTGTACGCCGCCCAGCTCACCGGGGACGCCGAGATCGCCACGGCCTTCTCGATGGTGACGGACCGCGCGGCCCGCGTCCTCGGTCTCGGCCCCGACGAGTACGGCATCACCGAGGGCGCCCCCGCCTCCTTCGCCCTCCTCCCGGCCCCGACCCCGCAGGAGGCGATCCGCCGCCAGGTCCGCCCCAGCCACGTCGTCTCCCACGGCACCCTCCTCGCCGAAACCCCTCCCACCCCGACCCGCCTCACCTGGCCGGGCGAAGGGCCGACGGAGGTCGATTTCAGCCGGAGCCACCCGAGCTGACGGCACACCGGCCCCTCGGCCACCTCCCGGTGGTCCCGCTGGACGGGGCGGGGCCGAGGCCCGCCCGCTTCCTGCCGACCGGGCACCCCACGCCTCGTCCCGCCCCGAGGTGGCGCCCGGCGCGCGGACCCGCCCGGCGGTAACCTGCGCGCATGTCGTGGGACGAGGACGGAACACCGCACCCGCTCGCGCTGCGCCGCACCGGCCGCAGCGAACAGGAGCCGGACCGGCTGCCCGAGATCCGGGAGCTGGAGGTGCTCGGCTGGGAACCGGCGCCCGAGGACGCGCTCTGGGTCTTCCTCCCCTACGTCTGGCCCCCGACGGCCCGCACCTGGGTCCCGGACCGCTCCACCCGCTGGGCGGTGGAGACCCGCCTGGACGGCCACGGCCACATCACCGGTGTGGAGTGCGCCCCGCTCTCCGGGCCCGACCGCGACGACCTCGACCGCGAGGCCGACGCCGCCCTCACCGCACTGGGCCTCCCACCCCGCCCCCGGCACCGCCTGTGGCTCCTGCGCCCGGTCGGTCCCTTCCCCACCGTCGAAGCGGTCCTGACCCACCTCCACACACGGGCCACGGCCCGCGCGCTCCCCCTCCGCCCCTCCCCGGAGCTCCTGACCCTGACCCACACGGAACTCACGGCTCTCACCGGACCCGGGAACGGGTGAACGCAGGGCAGAAATCGATGGGTGAAGGCGGGGAACCGCGTTCTCCGACGCATTCCGGCGGTCAGGGAACTTGCGGGCCGGCCCCGAACTCATGGGACAACGAGGCAGGGAAGACCACACGGCCCACGTCCGTGAGCGACCCCACAGGGCTGCCCGGTACTGCCGGGACGGCGGCCAGCTCCCGCCACATCTCCCAGGTCACCTGCCACAGTCCGGGCAGGACCTTGGAGTGGACGGCCCCTCGCGAGCGGCTTGCCGCCTGGTTCCTCGGGCGCCACACCCCGTCGGCCTGCCTCCGCCGGCTGTTGAGCGGAGGAGACGTGGCCAGTTGGAGCAAGTGCTCCAGGGCGAGACCGCACACGGCCGGCCCCAGCTCGGCGACGGCCGCACGATCCGCGGCAGGTGCTTTCTCCACGAGTTCCGGCCAGCGCACCACCACGACCCGCTCCCATACTTCCGGAGGCAAGGTGTTCGCCAAGTGGTGGCTCTCGCCGACGGGAAGGTCCCTCAGCCGGCGCTGGGCTTCCTGCGTCTGACCCACGTAACAGAGCCCCACTCCGGGCGCGAAGACACCGTAGAGGGCCGGCCCCGTGACGGACGACGAGCCCGCTGCGGACTCGGTCAGCAGCCTTCCGACCTCGTGGGCGAACCGGAAGCGCTGGTCCTGCCACACCCCGAGGCGGTGCCCGTCCGAAACGAGCGTCTCCAGTGAGGCACGCCAGAGGGCGTACGCACCTTCGTACTCCTGATCACTCACGCGACCAGTCTGAGGCACAGCCGTGACCGGCATGAGCGGGTCGGACGGCCAACCGCCCCGGCGCCCGCGAGGGGGCGGCACCCCAGAATCGCCCCGAGGAGGTACCCGCTCGGCCGGTCAGGCACACGAAAAGATCCCCCACCCTACTCACGTGAGTAGGTGGGGGATCTTTTCTTTCAGCTGTCGGGGTGGCGGGATTTGAACCCACGACCTCTTCGTCCCGAACGAAGCGCGCTGCCAAGCTGCGCTACACCCCGATCGTCGCCCTTGCAGAGCTTGCTGCCGTGGCGACATCGATTACTTTAGCGGACCGTCGGCCGGAGACGAAATCCGGTTTCGCGCGGCGGGCGCGGGGTCGGCGGGGGCTCGGGGAGGGGGAGCGGGGCGTCAGGCCTTCGGGGTGAGGGTCAGCAGGGTCGCTTCCGGCGGGCATGCGAAGCGGACCGGGGTGAAGCGGTTCGTGCCGCAGCCGGCGGAGACGTGGAGGTAGGCGCGGTGGCTGTCCGTCTCGTGCGTGGAGAGGCCCTTCACCCGCTTGGTGTCCAGGTCGCAGTTGGTGACGAGGGCCCCGTAGAAGGGGACGCACAGCTGCCCGCCGTGCGTGTGGCCCGCGAGGATCAGCGGGTAGCCGTCGGCCGTGAACGCCTCCAGCGCGCGCAGGTACGGGGCGTGCACCACGGCCAGCGAGAAGTCCGCGTCGGCCTCCGGTCCGCCCGCCACCCGCTCGTAGCGGTCCCGCTTGATGTGCGGGTCGTCCAGTCCGGTGAAGGCCAGCTCCAGGCCGTCCAGCTTCATCCGCGCCCGGGTGTTGGTGAGGTTCAGCCAGCCGGCCGCGTCGAAGGCGTCCCGCATCTGCTCCCACGGGTTGTGGACGACGCCGACGACCGGCTTGTTGCCGTTCAGCCCGTGCCGGCCCTGGGTCTTCTCGATCAGGTAGCGCCCGGGGTTGCGCGGCCGGGGCCCGTAGTAGTCGTTGGACCCGAAGACGTACGCCCCGGGGAACTCCATGAGCGGACCGAGCGCGTCCAGTACCTCCGGCACGCCCTCGGTGTCGGAGAGGTTGTCGCCGGTGTTCACGACGAAGTCCGGGCGCAGGCCGGCCAGGGACTGGAGCCAGGCGCGTTTCTTGCGCTGCCCGCCGACCATGTGGATGTCCGAGACCTGGAGGACGCGCAGCGGGCGCATCCCCTGGGGCAGGACGGGCACCGTGACCCGGCGCAGGCGGAACGACCGCGCCTCGAAACCGGCGGCGTAGGCCACACCCGCGGCCCCCACCGCCGCGATCCCGGTGGCCACCTTCAGGGGTACTCCGTAACGCGCGCGCATGGCCCCATCGTCGCAGACCAGGGAAACCGGCGGGCGCCACCGCCCCCGCACCTGGCAGACTCAGGTCATGACCACGCTCAAGGACAGGCTCCGGGAAGACCTCACCACCGCCATCAGGGAACGCGACGAGCTGCACTCGTCCACCCTGCGACTGACCCTCTCCGCCATCACCAAGGAGGAGGTCGCGGGTACGGCGGCACGCGTGCTTTCCGACGAGGAAGTCCTCAAGGTGATCGCCAGGGAGGCGAAGAAGCGCCGCGAGGCCGCGGAGGCGTTCGCGCTCGGCGGTCGCTCCGAGCAGGCCGCGCGGGAGACCGCGGAGGGCGAGTTCCTCGACACCTACCTGCCCAAGCAGCTCACCGACGACGAGCTTGAGGCGATCGTGACCCAGGCCGTCGCGGAGGCCCGGTCGGCGGGTGCCGAAGGGCCGCGGGCCATGGGCGCCGTCATGAAGATCGTGAACCCGAAGGTCGCCGGTCTGGCGGAGGGCGGCCGTGTCGCCGCCCTCGTCAAGCGGCAGCTGTCCTAGTTCCTGCCGTCACGGTCCTGCCCGGCCCGCCGCGTCCCGCGGTCACCCGGTCGGCGGACAGGGACGGCGGAGCGGTGGAACAGCGAAGGAGGGGCCCCGCCGGATGCGGAATCCGGCGGGGCCCCTCCTTCGTGGCCCGGGCCCGGGTGGACGACCACCCGGACCCGGCGTGACCACCTCGCGGTGCGCTACCTCCCGGACCGGTTCGGGCCGGGGGTCGGGGGGGAGCTGGGGTTCGTGCCCGGCCTGTTGCCGCGGGGCCCGCCGGACGAGGGCGAGGTGTCGGCGATCGGCACCGTGGTGAAGCTGGGCGCCTCACGGCCGGACAGCGCGCCCGAGACCGCGTTCTTCCAGATCGGACCGGGCAGACCACCACCGAAGACCTTGTCGTACGACTTGCCGCCGATCACGATGTTCTCCATCGTGATCTTCTTCGCGCCGCCCGAGCCGACCCATACGGCGCCGGAGATGTTCGGGGTGTAGCCGACGAACCAGGCGTTGTACCGGGCGTCGGTCGTACCGGTCTTGCCGGCGCTGTCGCGGTCGGTCAGGCCGGCCCGTTCACCGGTACCGGAGTCGACCACTCCGCGCAGCAGGGTGTTGATGGTGTCGGCCGTGGCCGTCGACATCGCCCGGTCGCACTTGCTCTTCGGCACCGCCAGCGCCTTGCCGTGGGTGTCGGTGATCGACTCGATGGCGATCGGGGTGCAGTAGACCCCGCGGTTGGCGAAGGTGGCGTACGCGTTGGCCATCGTCAGCGGGGACATCTCCTCGGAGCCGAGCGCGATGGCCGGACCGTCCGCCATCCTCGCGCCGCTCGCGGGGGCCACGCCCAGCTTCTGCGTCATCTGCGCCACCGGGCAGAGGCCGATCTCGCCGATCATCTCCACGAAGTACGTGTTGATCGACTTCTCCATGGCCGTCTTCAGCCCGTAGGGGCCGATCTCGTCCTCGGTCTCGTTCTTCGCCGTCTCGTCCTTGAGGTTGATGTAGTCGGTGCCGTCGCAGCGCGGGATCGGGCTCGGGTACTCCATCTTGTTCGGCGACGCGTACGTCTTGGTCGGCGACATGCCCCGTTCCAGGGCGGCGGCGGCGATGAACGGCTTGAACGTCGAGCCGACCTGGAAGCCGAAGTTGGAGCCGCCCATCCGCTTGTCCACGGAGTAGTTGATCTGCGTCTCGTTCTTGCCGAAGCCGTACGGCTTGGACTGACCCATCGCCAGCACCCGTCCGGTGCCCGGCTGGACCATGGTCACGGCCGTCGCGATCTTGTCGTCCTCGTAGACGTGGTCCTTGATCGACTCGTTCGTCGCGTCCTGCGCCTGCGGGTCCAGGGTCGTCCGTACCGTCAGACCGCCCTGGTTCCAGACCTTGGCCCGCTCCTCGCGCGTCTTGCCGAAGACGGAGTCGGTCAGGAAGGAGTTGCGGACGTAGTCGCAGAAGAAGCCCGCGCCCTTGACCGCCGTGATGCAGCCGTTCTTCGGGCGGGTCACCTTCAGCTGGACCGGCTTGGCCTTGGCCGCGTCCGCCTCCGCCTGGGAGACGTCCTTGATGTCGGCCATCCGCTGGAGCACGATGTTCCGGCGCTTGGTCGCCTCCTGGGAGTCGTTCACCGGGTCGTACCGGCTCGGCGACTGCACGACGCCCGCCAGCAGCGCCGCCTCCTCCAGTGCCAGGTCCTTGGCCGGCTTGCTGAAGTAGCGCTGGGCCGCGGACTCGATGCCGTACGCCTGCTGCCCGAAGTAGGTGATGTTCAGATAGTTCTCAAGGATCTTCTTCTTGCCGAGCTCCTCCTCCACCTGGATCGAGTACTTCAGCTCGCGGATCTTGCGGCCGAGACTCTTCTCCTGCGCCTCGCGCACCTTGGTCTCGTCATTGCCGGCCTCTTCGACGAACACGTTCTTCACGTACTGCTGCGTGAGCGTCGAGGCTCCCTGAGCGGCGCCGCCCTCCTGCGCGTTGCGGTTGACCGCGCGCAGGATGCCCTTGAGGTCGATGGCGCCGTGCTCGTAGAAACGGGAGTCCTCGATCGCGACGATCGCCTTCTGCATGTACGGGGAGATGGCCGTCAACGGGACCACCTGCCGGTCACGCGAATAGACCGTGGCGATCAAGCCACCCTCGGAGTCCAGAATCGTGGTGCGCTGGCTCAGCGGGGGTGTCTTGAGATTGGCCGGGATCTCGTCGAATCCCTCTACCGTGCCTTTGGCCGCGAGTCCCAGGGCGCCTGCGCCCGGGATCGCCATGCCGGCCAACACAACTCCGGAGAGAACGGACACTCCGAGGAACTTGGCGGCCTGCTGGCTCCCCGTGAGCCCGCCGCCCGAGCGCTTCTTTCCCATGAGGGCAGCCTACGTTCTCATTCACCGGACACACGTGAATGCCTTGGCCTAAGCTGTGCCCAACTGTCACAGCAGTGTGGCGCCGCATCAACCTCGCGGCTTGATTTTCACCCTTCCCGAATGGGTGGACGGATGTCCGAATCTCGTCCATCGCACGGAGTTCGGCCCCTCCACTCTTCGCCGATTTCACCCGAATCGCGCGAATGGTCGGGCATGTCGCCGGATCACTCCGTCGGGTGATCTGCCGCTTACCCATAGTCCGTTCGGACCATTCAAGATTGGGCCCGACGGGGGTGTTGCCGGGTGCTCGCCTTCCGTAACGTCCTCAACTGGCAGCGGTGAATATGCCGCTGCCGCCGTGGGGGAGCCTCGATTCGGGAGAGGACGGCGCCGGGATGGGCTGGGTTACCGACTGGAGTGCGCAGGCAGCCTGCCGCACTACCGATCCGGATGAACTGTTCGTTCAAGGAGCGGCACAGAACAGGGCCAAGGCGGTGTGCACCGGATGTCCGGTGCGGACCGAGTGCCTGGCCGACGCGCTCGACAACCGTGTCGAGTTCGGCGTGTGGGGTGGAATGACCGAGCGGGAACGACGCGCGCTGCTGCGCCGCCGTCCCACCGTCACTTCGTGGCGACGGCTGCTCGAAACCGCCCGCACGGAGTACGAACGCAGTACGGGCATCCTCACCGTGGATGTGGACGTGGAGATCGACGTTCCGTACGAAACCTACGCGGCGGCCGGGTAGACCACCCGCGCACCACGTCGTACGAACGCCTACGCTCCGGCCGGAACCCCGGCCGCGAGTCGCTCTCCGACGGCCCGCAGCCCGGTGAGATCGTGCACGTCGCCGGGCAGGGCGGCCACTTCGGCCACCGCCACCTCCGGATGCAGTGAGGTGAAGCGGTCGCGCGTACGCTGCTCGCGCGCGATCACCCGCATCCGTTCCGCGTGCAGGCGCAGCAGGCCCGCCGTGATCTTGTCCACGTCCGCCGCACGGCCGTCGGCACCGCTGCCGTCGCCGCCCTCGTCATCGCTGTCTCCGTCGTTCCCGCCGTCGGCGCGGTCGGGACGGTCGGCGTGGGGGGAGCCGGTACCGGGAGCGCCCGCGTCGGCGTCACGAAGTTCAGCTTTCCCGGACTCCTGATCGACCATGCCGCCTTCCTCAAGATTCTCTGCGGCGGCCAGTGCCCGCTCGGCGGAGAGCCGGTCGGCGCCGCTGCCGTGCACCCGGTTCAGGACCAGCCCGGCCAGCGGCATCCGCTCCGCGGCCAGCCGCTCCACGAAGTACGCCGCCTCGCGCAGGGCGTCCGGCTCGGGCGCCGCGACCACCAGGAAGGCCGTACCGGGAGCCTGCAGGAGCCGGAACGTCGCGTCCGCGCGGGTGCGGAACCCGCCGAACATCGTGTCCATCGCCGCCACGAAGGTCTGCACGTCCTTGAGGAGCGAGGCGCCCACCAGCTTGCTGAGCGTGCCCGTCATCATCGACATGCCGACATTGAGGAACTTCATCCCCGCCCGGCCGCCGACCTTCGCCGGAGCCGTCAGCACCCGGATGAGCTTCCCGTCCAGGAAGGACCCGAGGCGCTTCGGCGCGTCCAGGAAGTCCAGCGCGGACCGGCTCGGCGGGGTGTCCACGATGATCAGGTCCCAGTCGTCCCGGGCCCGCAGCTGCCCCAGCTTCTCCATCGCCATGTACTCCTGCGTGCCCGCGAAACCGGCCGACAGGGACTGGTAGAAGGGGTTGGCGAGGATGGCCCGCGCCCGCTCGCCGTCCGCGTGCGCCTCGACGATCTCGTCGAAGGTCCGCTTCATGTCGAGCATCATGGCGTGCAGTTCGCCGCCGTCGCGGCCGACACCGGGCCCACCGCCGTCCCGGCCGGCACCCTCACCGTCGCTCCCGGGGCCGCCGCCGTCGTTCCCGTGGCCGCCCCCGCCTGTTCCGTTCACGTCCCGCACCCTGCGCGGGGTGTTGTCCAGCGAGTCGATGCCCATCGACTGGGCGAGTCTGCGCGCCGGGTCGATGGTGAGGACGACCGCCTTCCGTCCGCGCTCCGCCGCCCGGACGCCCAGCGCCGCGGCGGTGGTGGTCTTGCCGACCCCGCCCGCCCCGCAGCACACGATGATCCGGGTCCCGCGATCGTCCAGCAGCCGGTCGACGGCCAGCCGCGGCGGTGTGTCCAGGCCCACGATGTCCCACCCCTCGCTCATGCGGTCCCCGCCCCCGCCTGCTCGCGGAGCGCGGCGGCCAGCTCGTACAGCCCGGCCACGTCCATCCCCGCGCCGAGCAGCGGGAGTTCGTACGCCGGTACGCGCAGCTCCTCCAGCACGGTGCGCTGGGCCCGCTCCAGCTCCACCCGGCCGGCGTGCTCCGCGGCCTGCGCCAGCAGCGGGTCCACCAGCTGCTCGGCCCGCTCGCCCCGGCCCGCGCCGCCCAGCCCGGCCCGGGACAGGGCCCCGGCCACGTCGGCGCGCCGCTCACCGGCCGCCGCGCGCAGGGTCCGCTCGTCGAGGTGGTGCGGCCGGACCATGTTGACGACGACCCGGCCGACCGGAAGCCCGGCCTCCGTCAGTTCCGCGATGCCGTCCGCGGTCTCCTGGACGGGCATCTCCTCCAGCAGCGTGACCAGGTGCACGGCCGTCTCCGGAGACTTGAGCACCTTCATGACGGCCTGTGCCTGGTGGTGGACCGGCCCGAACCGGGCCAGCCCCGCCACCTCGTCGTTGACGTTCAGGAACCGGGTGATCCGGCCGGTCGGCGGGGCGTCCATGACCACGTGGTCGTAGACGTACCGGCCCGTCCTGTCCTTGCGCCGCACCGCCTCGCACGCCTTGCCGGTCAGCAGGACGTCCCGCAGACCGGGCGCGACGGTCGTCGCGAAGTCGATGGCGCCGAGCTTCTTGAGCGCGCGTCCGGCGGAGCCGAGCTTGTAGAACATCTGGAGGTAGTCGAGCAGCGCCCGTTCGGCGTCGATGGCGAGCGCGAACACCTCCCCGCCACCGGGGGCGACGGCGATCTTCCGTTCCTCGTACGGGAGCGCCTGCGTACCGAAGAGCTGTGCGATTCCCTGCCTGCCCTCGACCTCCACCAGAAGAGTCCGCCGGCCCTCGCGTGCGAGGGCGAGCGCGAGTGCCGCGGCGACCGTGGTCTTGCCGGTGCCGCCCTTGCCGCTGACCACCTGGAGCCTGCTCACAGCGTCCGAGCCTAACGACCCGTCCCCGGAGGCGTGCAGGAGCCCCGGGGACGGGTGTGCGTGAGCCCTGCGGGGCGAGGCACTACGCTCGCCCCCATGACCAAGAAGTTCGAATACGCGACGGTCCCGCTGCTGGTCCACGCCACCAAGCAGATCCTGGACACCTGGGGCGAGGACGGCTGGGAGCTCGTCCAGGTCGTGCCCGGCCCGAACAACCCCGAGCAGCTCGTGGCCTACCTCAAGCGGGAGAGGGCATGAGCGGGGCGGTCGAGGCGAGGATCGCCGAGCTCGGCCTGATCCTGCCCGAGGTCGTCCCGCCGCTGGCCGCGTACCAGCCGGCCGTCCGGTCGGGCTCCTACGTGTACACCTCGGGGCAGCTCCCGATGGTCAAGGGCAGCCTGCCCGTCACCGGCAAGGTCGGCGCCGAGGTCTCGGCGGAGCAGGCCAAGGAGCTGGCCGCCACGTGCGCGCTGAACGCCCTGGCCGCCGTCAAGTCCGTGACCGGTGACCTCGACCTGATCGCCCGTGTCGTCAAGGTCGTCGGCTTCGTCGCCTCGGCCCCGGACTTCACGGGCCAGCCGGGCGTGATCAACGGGACGAGCGAGCTGCTGGGCGAGATCCTCGGCGACAAGGGCGTCCACGCCCGCAGCGCGGTCGGTGTGGCGGTCCTGCCGCTGGACGCGCCCGTCGAGGTCGAGATCCAGGTCGAGCTGGTTCCCGGGGCCTGACCTTCCCGATCCGGTGTTCACGGGCCACGGCCGCGCGCGGAGCGCGACCGTGGCCCGTTCCGCGTTCCGGGGGCCGGAGCCCTGGCGGGGCCTGGTCCGGGCCCCGCCAGGGCCGGTCCGGGCGGGTCCCGGGCGGGTCCGGGCGGGGGGCTCTCGAACATCGGGCCGGATGGCCGTAGCATCCCGTCATGCCGCCCCATGCTCAGAACGGTCAGCGACAGCCCTCCCCCGGAGGCCAGTGGTACCCGCCGGAGTGGCCCGACCGCATCCGCGCGCTCGCGGCCGGCTCGCTCACCCCGGCCGCGCCCCGCCGCGCCGCCACCGTCATGCTGCTGCGCGACACCCCTGCCGGACCCGCCGTGCACATGCTGCGCCGCCGGGCCTCCATGGCCTTCGCCGGGGGCGCGTACGCCTACCCCGGCGGCGGGGTCGACCCGCGCGACGAGGACCGTGCCGTCGGCTGGGCGGGTCCGTCGCGGCGGGAGTGGGCCGCGCGGCTCGGGACCGACACCGCCACCGCCCAGGCCATCGTGTGCGCGGCCGTGCGCGAGACCTTCGAGGAAGCGGGCGTCCTGCTCGCCGGGGAGGGCCCGGACACCGTCGTCGGCGACACCACCGGCGAGGAGTGGGAGGCCGGCCGGCGGGCGCTCGTGGCCAGGGAGCTGTCCTTCGCCGAGTTCCTCGGCAGCCGGGGCCTGCGGCTCCGCTCCGACCTGCTCGGGGCCTGGGCGCGCTGGATCACCCCGGAGTTCGAGCCCCGCCGCTACGACACCTGCTTCTTCGTCGCCGCGCTCCCCGGGGGCCAGCGCACCCGCAACGCCTCCACCGAGGCCGACCGGACCGTCTGGATCAGCCCGGCCGACGCCGCCGACGGCTACGACCGGGGCGAGCTGCTGATGATGCCGCCCACCATCTCCACCCTGCGCTCCCTGGAGCCTTACGCGCGCGCCGCCGAGGTGCTCGGCGCCGCCGCCGGGCGGGATCTCGCCCCGGTGCTGGCGCGGGCCGTGCTGGACGGGGACGAGCTGGTGCTCAGCTGGCCGGGCCACGACGAGTTCACCCGGCGGGTAAGCCCCGGAGGTACCCCCTCGTGACCGATGCCGCCGCCCTGCCCGGCCGGCCCCGCGCGGCCGTCACCTCCGGGCCCGCGACCGCCCGCGCGGTCAACGTGCTGGCCCCCAACGCCTCCGCGATGACCCTGGACGGGACCAACACCTGGATCGTCGCCGAGCCCGGCTCGGACCTGGCCGTCGTCATCGACCCCGGTCCGCTGGACGAGGCCCACCTGCGTGAGGTCGTCGCCACCGCCGGGCGGGCGGGCCGGCGGGTCGCCCTCACCCTGCTCACCCACGGCCACCCCGACCACGCCGAGGGCGCGGGCCGCTTCGCCGAACTCACCGGTACGAAGGTCCGCGCCCTCGACCCCGCGCTGCGCCTCGGCGACGAGGGGCTGGCCGCCGGGGACGTGATCCGGACCGGCGGGCTGGAGCTGCGCGTCGTGCCGACCCCCGGGCACACCTCCGACTCGCTCTGCTTCCACCTGCCCGCCGACGGGGCCGTCCTGACCGGGGACACCGTCCTCGGCCGCGGCACCACGCTCGTCGCCCACCCCGACGGCCGGCTCGGGGACTACCTGGACTCGCTGCGCCGGCTGCGCTCGCTCACCGTGGACGACGGGGTCCACACCGTCCTGCCGGGCCACGGGCCGGTGCTGGAGGACGCGCAGGGCGCCGTCGAGTACTACCTGGCCCACCGAGCGCACCGCCTCGCCCAGATCGAGACGGCGGTGGAGAACGGTTTCGTCACCCCCGAGGAGGTCGTGGCCCACGTCTACGCGGAGGTGGACCGCTCGCTGTGGCCGGCCGCGCGGTGGTCCGTACAGGCGCAGCTGGAGTACCTGCGGGAGCACGGCCTGATCCCGGGCGGACCGGAATGACCCGGCGGCCCCGGCCCGGCCCGGGCGGGGGCCTGACCGGCCCCTGACCCGGGGTACGGGCGCTCCGCGGCCTCCCGGGGCCGGGGAGCGGGCGGGGACGCGCGAAAGGGCCCCGCCCATCGGGCGGGACCCTTCACGACGGCCGGCCGGTCTCCGGGCGTCATCCCCCGGCCCTCAGCCGTCAGATGTCACACAGCACACGCCGTACGGCGTGTGTCAGCGGGACCGCTTCGCCAGCCGCTCCACGTCCAGCAGGATGACCGCGCGGGCCTCCAGCCGGAGCCAGCCACGGCCCGCGAAGTCGGCCAGGGCCTTGTTCACGGTCTCGCGGGAGGCGCCGACGAGCTGCGCGAGTTCCTCCTGCGTCAGGTCGTGGACGACGTGGATGCCCTCCTCCGACTGCACGCCGAAGCGGCGCGACAGGTCGAGGAGCGCCCGCGCCACGCGGCCCGGGACATCGGAGAAGACCAGGTCGGACATCTGGTCGTTGGTCTTGCGCAGGCGCCGGGCGACGGCGCGCAGCAGCGCGGTCGCGACCTCGGGCCGGGCGTTCAGCCAGGGCTGGAGGTCTCCGTGGCCCAGGCCGAGCAGCTTGACCTCGGTCAGCGCGGTGGCGGTGGCGGTGCGCGGGCCCGGGTCGAACAGCGACAGCTCGCCGATCAGCTCGCCGGGGCCGAGGACGGCCAGCATGTTCTCGCGGCCGTCGGGGGAGGTGCGGTGCAGTTTCACCTTGCCCTCGGTGACGACATACAGCCGGTCACCGGGGTCGCCCTCGTGGAACAGTGCGTCACCACGTGCGAGGGTCACCTCGCCCATGGAGGCGCGGAGCTCCGCGGCCTGCTCGTCATCGAGCGCCGCGAAGAGCGGGGCACGCCGCAGTACGTCGTCCACGAGTCTCTCTCCTATGTCGACCAGCTCAGGGGAGCGTGCTCCCCATTTTGCCGGACGGCTCAAACAGTGCGATCAGTCACAAGGATGCCGGACGTCAGGGCGTGGTGTGCGGCGAGAGGCCGATCGGGGTGGTGTTACCTGAGGTCCGGGCGGCTGTCGGCGACCGGCCCTAGGCTGGTCGGGTGTCCAATAACCCGGTGAGAGCACAGGCCAAGGGGTCCACAGGAGTGACGAGGCTCCGCGATTCAGCCGTGGGCGAACAACCCCCTGAGAAGGCGTCCACGAAGGCCCCGGCCCGTCCTCAGGGCAAAGGTTCGGCCAAGAAACCGAAGGCGGTCAGGCCCGAATCCCACCTGGCCATGGTCCGCCGGGCCCGCCGTATCAACCGCGAACTGGCCGAGATCTATCCGTACGCCCACCCGGAGCTCGACTTCCGCAACCCCTTCGAGCTGCTGGTGGCCACCGTGCTGTCCGCGCAGACCACCGACCTGCGCGTGAACCAGACCACCCCGGCCCTCTTCGCCGCCTACCCGACCCCCGAGGACATGGCCGCGGCGGCCCCCGAGCACCTGGAGGAGATCATCCGGCCGACCGGGTTCTTCCGGGCGAAGTCCAAGTCCCTGCTCGGCCTCTCGCAGGCCCTGCGGGACAACTTCGGCGGGGAGGTCCCGGGCCGCATCGAGGACCTGGTGACCCTGCCCGGAGTCGGCCGCAAGACGGCCAACGTGGTCCTGGGTAACGCCTTCGGTGTTCCGGGGATCACGGTGGACACCCACTTCGGCCGCCTGGTCCGCCGCTGGAAGTGGACCGGGCAGGAGGACCCGGTGAAGGTCGAGGCGGAGATCTGCGCGATCTTCCCCAAGAGCGAGTGGACGATGCTGTCGCACCGTGTCGTCTTCCACGGACGCCGGATCTGCCACGCGCGCAAACCGGCCTGCGGTGCCTGCCCGATCGCCCCGCTCTGCCCGGCGTACGGGGAGGGCGAGACCGATCCGGAGAAGGCGCGGCTGCTGCTGAAGTACGAGAAGGGCGGCCGTCCGGGCCAGCGGCTGAGCCCGCCCCCGGACTACCCGGGGCTTCCGGCGCCGCCGCTGGGCGGTGCCACGGAGTCCTGACCGGCCCGCGGCCCGCGGCGGACCGGCCCGGTGGAGCGGCGGACCGGAGCGGCGGACCGGCCCGGCGGAGCGGCGGGACAGGTCGGCGGACCGGCCCGGCGGAACGAATCGGTACCCGGACCGCGTTGGGCGGTGTGGGAGAACATGGACAGGGGTGCCTATGACTGGGGCGACGCAGAACCGGCCCACGGAGTTCGCGGGACCGGCCGGGGCCGAGGGGCCCGCCGCGCGCGCGAGACCGGCACCGGCCGCCCCCGCGGTCTCCGTCGCCGGTCTGCCCGGGTGGCTGGAACCGGTCGAGCGGGCCGCCCGGACCGTCGAGCCGCTCCAGCTCAGCAGCTTCCTGCCGCCCGAGGACGGCGGAGGCCGCCAGTCCGCTGTCCTCGTCCTCTTCGGCGAGGGTCCCCGCGGCCCCGAGCTGCTGCTCATGGAGCGCTCCGGGAGCCTCCGTTCGCATGCCGGTCAGCCGTCCTTCCCCGGTGGCGCCCTCGACCCGCAGGACGGCGACCCGCGGACCACCGGCCCGCTCCGCGCCGCCCTGCGCGAGGCCGAGGAGGAGACCGGCCTCGACCCCGCCGGGGTCCAGGTCTTCGGGGTGCTGCCCCGCCTCTACATCCCGGTCAGCGAGTTCGTCGTGACCCCCGTCCTCGGCTGGTGGCGGGCCCCCAGCCCGGTCGGCGCCGTGGACCCGGCCGAGACGGCGCGCGTCTTCACCGTCCCCGTGGCGGATCTCACGGACCCCGCGCACCGCGTCACCGTCGTCCACCCCGCCGGTTACCGCGGCCCGGCCTTCACCGTCGCATCGGCTCTGGTCTGGGGTTTCACCGCCGGGGTGATCGACCGGATTCTGTACTTCGCGGGCTGGGAGCGTCCGTGGGACCGCTCGCGGCAGGTCCCGCTGGACTGGAGCGCGTGAGACGGTGACCCACGTGAACGTGCTGGACATCCTGTTGCTGCTCGCCGCCGTGTGGTTCGCGATCGTCGGTTACCGCCAGGGGTTCGTCGTCGGCATCCTGTCGGTGACCGGCTTCCTCGGCGGTGGCCTCGTCGCCGTGGCCCTGCTCCCGCTGGTCTGGGACCGGGTGACCGACAACGGCACCCAGGTCTCGCCCACGGCCGTCGTCCTCGCCGTCGTCGTGGTCATCGTCTGCGCCTCGATCGGCCAGGCGTTCACCACCCACCTCGGCAACCGGCTCCGTCGCCACATCACCTGGTCACCGGCGCGCGCGGTCGACGCGACCGGCGGCGCGCTGGTCAACGTGGTCGCGATGCTGCTGGTGGCCTGGCTGATCGGTTCCGCGCTCGCCGGGACCTCCCTGCCCACCCTCGGCAAGGAGGTCCGCGCCTCCCAGGTGCTCCTCGGCGTGTCACGTGTGATGCCCAGCCAGGCGAACACCTTGTTCTCGGACTTCAGCTCCACCCTCGCGCGGAGCGGCTTCCCGCAGGTCTTCAGCCCGTTCGCCGACGAGCAGATCACCGAGGTCAAGGAGCCCGATCCGGCCCTCGCGCACGGCTCCGTAGCCGAGCAGGCCAAACGTTCGATCGTGAAGGTCGTCGGCACCGCGCCCACGTGCAGCAAGGTGCTGGAGGGCACGGGCTTCGTCTTCGCGCCCGGCAAGGTGATGACCAACGCGCATGTCGTCGGCGGGGTGATCGAGCCCACCGTGCAGGTCGGCGGCGAGGGCAAGCTCTACGACGGCAAGGTCGTGCTCTACGACTGGGCGCGCGACATCGCCGTCCTGGACGTGCCCAGCCTGAAGGCTCCGCCACTGGAGTTCACCGACAAGGACGCGGTGAGCGGCGGCGACGCGATCGTCGCGGGCTTCCCGGAGAACGGCGGCTACGACGTCCGCGCGGCCCGGGTCCGGGGCCGGATCAACGCCAACGGGCCGGACATCTACCACCGGGACACCGTCCGCCGCGACGTCTACTCGCTCTACGCGACGGTCCGCCAGGGCAACTCCGGCGGACCGCTGCTGGCGCCCGACGGCAAGGTGTACGGGGTCGTCTTCGCGAAGTCCCTCGACGACCCGAACACCGGCTACGCGCTGACGGCGGACGAGATCCGCGACGACATCCGGCTCGGCACGACCGCCGACCGCCGTGTCGACAGCCAGGGCTGCGCCCTCTAGGCCCTGTCGTCAAAGTGATGCCGGTAAGGCCCGTGGCGCCCGGTGCCGTGCATCGCAAGGCGGAGGGGTGCCCGTAGTACTGGAGTACTTGGGCGCTCCGGCAACGCGGTGAGGTGCGGTGCCGGGCGTCGCGGGCCAGGCATCACTTTGACGACAGGGCCTAGGCCCGTCCGACCGGAAAGGTCCACCGGCCCGCGCCGCCCGGTACGGCAGCAGGGCGGGCCGGTGGTGGTCATGTCCGGGTGTGGCGCAGGCGCGCGGAGACCCAGCGGGCCCTGCGGCGCAGGATGCGGGAGATTCCGAGTCGGGGGTCGTGGCCGTGCCGGCCCGCCCTCTCGTGGGGGCCCGGCGGGGTGGCCGGGCGGCTTTCGTGTGCGGTGTCACCGTAGTCGTCGTGCGTCCAGCCCATACATCGAGCTGTGCCCGTGGCCCAAGGTCGGTAATCCCGTCCGGGGCGGCCAATTGGCCTATGCGCGCGGCAAGTGAAGGAGGGCCCGGCGGGCGCCCCGGCGGGCGCCCCGGCGGGCCGACGGGTGGTCAGCGGTCCGGCTCGGAGTCCTTGAGCCAGTTGACCAGCTCGGCGGAGAAGGCCGCCGGGTCCTCCTCGTGCGGGAAGTGCCCCAGGCCGTCGAACAGCCGCCAGCGGTACGGGGCTTCGACGTACTCCCCGGAACCCGCCGCGCTCCGCGTCCGCATCACCGGATCGAGCGAGCCGTGCAGATGCAGCGTCGGCACGCGCACCGGCCGCTTCATGCGCCGGTTGAACTGGAGCCCGTCCGGGCGGGCCGTCGACCGCATCATCCAGCGGTACGGCTCGATCGAACAGTGCGCGGTGGACGGGATGCACATGGCGCGCCGGTAGACGTCGACGTCCTCGTCCTGCGGCGGGCGCGGCCCCGACCACTCCCTGATCAGGCGCCCCACGAGTTCCCCGTCGTCGGCGATGAGCTGCCGCTCGGGGACGAAGGGCCGCTGGAAGCCCCAGATGTGCGAACTCGCCCGGGTCTGCCCGAAGTCCGACAGCATCGCCGAGCGCCAGCGGCGCGGGTGCGGCATGGACGAGACCACGAGCCGGCGCACCAGCTTGGGCCGCATCACGGCCGCCGTCCAGGCGAGGTAGCCGCCCAGGTCGTGCCCGACGAGGGCGGCGTCCGGCTCGCCGAGGGAGCGGATGACCCCGGTGACGTCGAGGGCGAGGTTGGCGGGGTCGTAGCCGCGCGGGGTCCGGTCGCTGCCGCCCACCCCGCGCAGGTCCATCGCGACCGCCCGGTAGCCGGCGTCGGCGAGCGCGGTCAGCTGGTGGCGCCAGGTCCACCAGAACTGCGGGAAGCCGTGCAGCAGCAGCACCAGCGGCCCGTCGCCCAGTTCGGCCACGTGGAAGCGGGCGCCGTTGGCCGCGACGTCCCGGTGCGTCCAGGGGCCCTCCCGCCGGACCACCGAGGCGGCCGTGGGGGGAGTGCTGGAGTCCGGCGTGGGCGCTGTCATGAGGAGGAGCGTGTCACACCCAGGGCCTGCTCACTCACCGGTCGCGGGTGCGGCTTGACGGTCCCTACGATCGCCGCGGTCTGCTTGACCGAGGCGATGGTCCGCTCCGGCGGCTTGACCTTCTTGAACTTCGCCACGGCCAGCAGCACCAGCAGGAGCGCGATCAGCAGGAAGGCCGCGCCCACGATCAGGAAGCACCAGACCAGGCCGAGTCCGGTGCTGTGGATTCCATAGGCCGCGGAGAAGCTCAGCACCGGGAGGGAGAAGAGCGCGAGCACTCCGGCGGCCACGGCCGCGCCGCTGCCGATCCCCGCGCGCCTGACGTCCTGGCGGAGTTCCGCCTTGGCGAGGGCGATCTCGTCGTGCACCAGGGCGGACATCTCGGCGGTGGCCGAGGCGACCAGCTGGCCGAGTGTGCGCTCGGCTCCTCGCGCCTCTTGGTCCACTGCGCTCATCACTCTCTCCCTCTTGTCGTCTGCCGCCGGGGCCGTCCGTGACGTCTGTGCCGTCGGCGGCTTTCGGCGGCTGTCCCGCGTCGTCAGTCAGATCATGCCGGACGGTTGCCCCCGCCGCTGGACCCGGCGGTCGCTTCGGTCGCGGCGGCGGCCCTGCGGCGGTGTTCCGCGGCCTTCTCCTCGTAGATCCTGGCCATCCGCAGGTGGTAGTCGGGCTTGTCCTCCTCGTAGATGTCCGGGATGCCGTCGTGGTCCTCGTCGCGCTCCTCGGCCTCGGTGAGCGCCTGGTAGGTGCGGTTGCGGAGCTTGAGCATGACGGCCGCGAGCACGGCGGCGATGAGGGAGCCGATCAGGACGGCGGCCTTGACCTCGTCGGTGAGGACCTGGTCCCCGGCGAAGGCGAGTTCGCCGATCAGGAGGGAGACGGTGAAGCCGATGCCGGCGAGCGTGGCCACGGCGAAGACGTCGGGCCAGGCGAGGTCCTCGTTCAGTTCGGCCTTGGTGAAGCGGGCGGCCAGCCAGGTGCCGCCGAAGATGCCGACGGTCTTGCCGACGACCAGGCCGAGGACGACGCCGAGGGTCTCGGGCCGGGTGAAGACCTGGGCGATGGCGTGGTCGGAGAGGGAGACCCCGGCGGAGAAGAGGGCGAAGAGGGGCACGGCCAGCCCGGCCGAGAGCGGCCGGACCATGTGCTCGATGTGCTCGCCGGGGGAGTGCTCCTCGCCGTCCTTGCGGTGGCAGCGCAGCATCAGGCCCATGGCGACGCCCGCGATGGTCGCGTGGACGCCGCTGTTGTACATCAGGCCCCAGATGGCCAGGGCCAGCGGGACGTAGAGGTACCAGCCGCGGACGTTCTTGCGGATCAGGAACCAGAAGAGGACCAGGCCCGCGAGCGCGCCGCAGAGCGCCAGGAAGTCGATGTCGCTGGTGAAGAAGACCGCGATGATCAGGATGGCGAAGAGGTCGTCGACGACCGCGAGGGTCAGCAGGAAGGCGCGCAGGGCGGACGGCAGCGAGGTGCCGATGACCGCGAGGACGGCGAGCGCGAAGGCGATGTCGGTGGCGGTCGGGACCGCCCAGCCGCTCGTCGAGCCGTTGCCGAGGGTGGTGACCAGGGTGTAGACCAGCGCGGGCACGGCCATGCCGCACAGGGCGGCGACGACCGGGAGGGCGGCGGCCTTGGGGTCGCGCAGGTCGCCCGCGACGAGTTCGCGCTTGAGCTCGATGCCGGCGACGAAGAAGAAGACGGCGAGCAGGCCGTCGGCCGCCCAGTGCTGGAGCGAGAGGTCCAGTCCGAGGGCGGCGGGGCCTATGTGGAAGTTGCGGACGCTGTCGTAGCTGTCCGAGACGGCGGGGATGTTCGCCCACATCAGGGCGGCTATCGCGGCGACGAGGAGCAGCACACCGCCGACCGTCTCGGCGCGCAGGGCGTCGGCGACGAACCGGCGCTCGGGCAGCGAGAGCCGGCCGAGCAGCTTGCGGCTCTGGGGGTCGGTGGAGCGGGGCGCGGCCACGTGAGGAACCTCCGGGGTGGGTTGGACGGCATGGCGAAGCACTTGCCGACCAGACTTCCCGGCACACCCTGTGGACTTTCTTTACGCTTTCAATATTTTACAGGGTGCACGCAAGGTCGTATCCGGTGATCGTCACTTTATGCGCGAAAGGGGCATCCGGCGCGTTGCGCCGAATGCCCCTGCTCACCGCCGTGGGTGCGGGAGTGTCAGTCCTCGCTGCCCGCGGCAGGAAGCTTGGACTGAATCAGGTCCATGACCGAGGAGTCGGCCAGAGTGGTGACGTCACCGACCGCGCGGTTCTCCGCCACATCGCGCAGCAGCCGGCGCATGATCTTGCCCGAGCGGGTCTTCGGCAGCTCCTGGACCGGCAGAATCCGCTTCGGCTTGGCGATCGGGCCGAGCGTGGCACCGACGTGGTTGCGCAACTCCGCGACCAGGGTGTCGGTCTCGGAGGCGGTGCCGCGCAGGATGACGAAGGCCACGATGGCCTGGCCGGTGGTCTCGTCGTTGGCGCCGACGACGGCCGCCTCGGCGACCGAGGGGTGCGAGACGAGCGCCGACTCGACCTCGGTGGTCGAGATGTTGTGGCCGGAGACCAGCATCACGTCGTCCACCCGGCCGAGCAGCCAGATGTCGCCGTCCTCGTCCTTCTTGGCGCCGTCGCCCGCGAAGTACTTGCCCGCGAAGCGGGACCAGTAGGTGTCGATGAACCGCTGGTCGTCGCCCCAGATGGTGCGCAGCATCGACGGCCACGGCTCGGTGAGCACCAGGTAGCCGCCACCGCCGTTCGGGACCTCGCGCGCCTCGTCGTCCACGACGGTGGCGCAGATCCCGGGCAGCGCGCGCTGCGCGGAGCCCGGCTTGGTCTCGGTGACGCCCGGCAGCGGGGAGATCATCATCGCGCCGGTCTCGGTCTGCCACCAGGTGTCCACGATCGGACAGCGGTCGCCGCCGATGTGCTTGCGGTACCAGATCCAGGCTTCGGGGTTGATCGGCTCGCCGACGGAGCCCAGCACGCGCAGGCTCGACAGGTCGAACTTCGCGGGGATGTCGTCGCCCCACTTCATGAACGTACGGATGGCCGTGGGCGCCGTGTACAGGATGGTGACGCCGTACTTCTGCACGACCTCCCAGAACCGGCCCTGGTGCGGCGTGTCCGGCGTGCCCTCGTACATCACCTGGGTGGCGCCGTTCGCGAGCGGCCCGTAGACGATGTACGAGTGCCCGGTCACCCAGCCGATGTCGGCGGTGCACCAGTAGACGTCGCTCTCCGGCTTCAGGTCGAACACCGCGTGGTGGGTGTACGCGGCCTGCGTGAGGTAGCCGCCCGAGGTGTGCAGGATGCCCTTGGGCTTCCCCGTGGTCCCCGAGGTGTAGAGGATGAAGAGCGGGTGCTCGGCGTCGAACGCCTGCGGGGTGTGCTCGGCGGACTGGCGGCCGACGATGTCGTGCCACCAGACGTCGCGGCCCTCGCTGAAGGCGGTGTCCTGTCCGGTCCGGCGGACGACGAGGACGTGCTCCACCTGCGGACACTTGGCGACGGCCTCGTCGATGGCGGGCTTCAGCGCGGAGGGCTTGCCCCTGCGGTAGCCGCCGTCGGCGGTGATCACCAGCTTGGCGTCGGCGTCCTGGATGCGGGAGGCGACGGCGTCGGCGGAGAATCCGCCGAAGACCACCGAGTGCGCGGCGCCGACACGGGCGCACGCGAGCATCGCGACGACCGCCTCGGGAATCATCGGCAGGTAGACCGCGACCCGGTCACCGGCCTGGACGCCCAGCTCGGTCAAGGCGTTGGCGGCCTTGGAGACCTCGTCCTTGAGCTCCGCGTAGGTGATCGCGCGGCTGTCGCCGGGCTCGCCCTCGAAGTGGATGGCGACCCGGTCGCCGTTGCCCGCCTCGACGTGACGGTCCACGCAGTTGTACGCGACGTTCAGACTGCCGTCCGCGAACCACTTCGCGAAGGGCGGGTTGGACCAGTCCAGCGTCTCGGTGGGCTCGGTGGCCCAGGTCAGCCGCCGGGCCTGCTCGGCCCAGAAGCCCAGCCGGTCCGCGTCGGCCTGTGTGTACGCAGCCTCTGTGACATTGGCGGCGGCGGCCAGATCGGCAGGCGGTGCGAACCGCCGCTCCTCCTTGAGCAGATTGGCCAGGCTGTCATTGCTCACGACATCTCCCTTTCCCAGGGTGTCCGTTGTGTCCCCGGGCATAGCTCATCAGTCAGCGGCCCGGGTGACAAGGGGTAGCCGGAAATTGGTGTAGACCTATACCCCTTCCGGACCGACGCACAGTTGGCCTCCCCCCGCCACCAGGGCGGGAGGAGGCCAACCGATTGCACGGATACGGGAGGGTATCGGTTCAGACGTGCTGTCCCACGCTGTCGAAGACACGGCAGTCGAAGAAGTCCTCGCCCGCGGAGAGCAGGTAGGCCTGGGCCTCGCCCACGTGGAAGTACATCCCGTGCAGCTCCAGCGTGCCCTCGGCGAGCCGCCGGGCCACCGACTCGTGCGCCCGCAGGTGCTCCAGCTGCTGCACCACGTTGGTCAGGCACAACTGCTCCACGGCGTCCGCCGGGAGCCGCCCCGAGATCCGGGCCCAGGCGTGGTGGCGGCTGGCCATCCGTTCCAGGCTGGGCAGGCCGTGGCGCAGCCAGCGGCGCAGCGGGGTCACCGGCGCCCCGGGCACGGAGCTGAGCAGGGCCTGCATCGCCCCGCAGCCCGAGTGCCCGCAGACCGTGATGCTGTCCACCTTGAGCACGTCCACGGCGTACTCGATGGCCGCCGCGACCGAGTCGTCGGTGGACTCGGCCCCCGGCGGCGGGACCAGGTTGCCGACATTGCGGACGGTGAACAGGTCCCCCGGGCCGCTGGCCGTGATCATGCTGGTCACCAGCCGGGAGTCCGCGCAGGTGAGGAAGAGCTGCGAGGGCCGCTGGCCCTCGCGGGCCAGCCGGGCCAGCTCCTCGCGGACACGGGGTGCGGTGTCCCGCTGGAAGGCGCTGATCCCGCTGGCCAGCTGCCCGGCGCCGCGCTTGCGCGATGCGGGCGCCGCCGCCTCCTCGAAGGCGGTCCGCTCCGCCTCCGACGCCGTACGCGCGCCCGTGGGCCGGTGGTCGCAGTGGTTCTGCCAGGGGGTCCAGGGCCGGCAGCAGTGGTGCGCCGCGCGCGGGCTCCCGCCGTGGTCGGGTCCCGGCCCGGACTCCGGCCCGGCTTCGGAGATACGGGCCCCGGAGCGGCCGGTGACTTCGAGGGAGCCCCCGTGCGCCAGATGGGAGTCCTGCCAGTCCTGGAGCGTCTCGTACGCGGCGTGGTCCATGAACGAGCCGTCCAGCTCGACCACCGCGTGCCCGTAGGCCGGGATCTGGTTCAGCACCCGGCTCAGCCGAGGCACCGCCAGGAAGGTCAGCTGCCCGCGCGCGCACACCAGGTGGACCCCGCTGTCCAGTTCCTCCAGGGTGATCCGGGTCCGGGCCACCCGGTGCAGGGCGACGGCCACCGCCACCGCGATGCCGATGGCGACGCCCTCCAGGACCCCGCCGAGGACCACGGCGACGATCGTCGCCCCGTAGACCAGGATCTCCCGGTGCCGGGTGACGTTGCGCAGATGGGTGATGCTGACCATCTGCACCCCCACCGCCATCACCAGCGCGGCCAGCGCGGCCAGCGGGATCAGGTCGAGGACCGGGACGAACAGTCCGGCCGCCAGCAGGACCCAGAACCCGTGCAGCATGGACGACCTCCGGGTGACCGCGCCGGACTTGACGTTCGCCACGCTGCGGACGGCGACCCCGGTGACGGGGAGCCCGCCCAGCGCCCCGGAGACGATGTTCGCCGCACCCTGGCCGCGCAGCTCCCGGTCGAGGTCGGCGCGTGGCGGACGGTTCTCCGTACCCCGCTCGGAGGCGATCAGCTTGTCGGTGGCGACGGCGGAGAGCAGGGACTCCACGCTGCCGACGAGGGTGATGGTCAGGACAGCGGCGATGAGGCCGAGGACCGGCCCCTGGGGCAGCTCGGGCAGGGCGTGGCTGCGCCAGGAGGGCAGGTCCACCCGGGGCAGGGTGAGCCCGGCCAGCGCCGCGACGGTGGTGGCCGCGGTGACGGCGGCGAGCGCGGCCGGCACCTTGCGCAGGGCCCGGCCCGGTTTCCCGGGCAGCCGGGTCCAGCCGAGCAGGACGAGCATGGTCAGCAGGCTGATGCCGAGCGACGCGGGGTGCAGGTCGGCCAACTGGGCGGGCAGCCCCTTGACGTTGGCCACGGCGGAGCTCTGCGGGGTGCCGCCGAGCACGATGTGCAGCTGGGCCAGGGCGATGGTCACGCCGATGCCCGCGAGCATGCCGTGCACGATGGCCGGGCTCACCATGAGCGCCGACCGCGCGGTCCGCAGCGCGGCGAGGGCGAGCTGGCACACGCCGGCGAGCACCGTGATGGCGCACGTGGTACGCCATCCGTAACGCTGGATCAACTCGGCGGTGACGACGGTGAGTCCGGCGGCGGGCCCGCTGACCTGGAGCGGAGCCCCGCCGAGCCGCCCGGCCACGATTCCCCCGACGGCTGCCGCGACCAGGCCGGCCTGGAGCGGGGCGCCGGTGGCCAGGGCGATGCCCAGGGAGAGGGGCAGGGCGATCAGGAAGACGGCGACGGAGGCGGAGAGGTCTGCGGGCAGGTCCTTGCGGGGACGCGTGGGGGAGGTGGCCGTACGGACGCCTGAAGCGGTGTCCGGGGAGGTGGCTGTCATAGGTCCCGTCTCCTCGGTCGGAGGGGTGAAGCGGCGGGAGTCTCAACACTCGGTAAATGAACGGTAATGGAGAGTAAAGATCTGCGGTAGGTAATACGGGCAAATAGCCTACGAATTCCCCCGCAAGGGTGATTAAGTATTTAGTACGGCTTGTCACACCTTCTTCAAAGCAGACCGCATGGGACGTTGCGGCGCGGAAGTCCTGCGAAGGAACTGCGAGGGAGAGGTGGACGGATGATCGCCGCCACGAAGAAGATCGCCGGTGGCCTGGTCGCCACGGCGCTGGTCCTGGGGGTCGCCGGGTGCAGCACCTCGGGGCCCGCCAAGCCCACCGCCCCCGGCGGCCAGGCCACCAAGGAGGGCGCCGGAGCCCCGGAGGCACCCGCCCCCGGCACCGTCAAGCGGCCCATCGGCGACGGCTCGACCGTGTACACCGGCCAGCAGCCCCACGTGCAGAAGGCGCAGAAGCTCAAGCCCGGCGAGAAGCCGCCGCAGTTCGTGGTGTTCTCGTGGGACGGGGCCGGCGAGGACAGCCAGAAGCTCTTCTCGCACTTCCGCGAGGTCGGCAAGAAGTACAACGCCCGGATGACCTACTTCCTCAGCGGTGTGTACCTCCTGCCGGAGGAGAAGCGTTCCCTCTACACCGCGCCGCAGCACTCGCCCGGCCGCTCCGACATCGGCTTCGGCGACCTCCAGGGCATCAAGGACACCGTCACCCAGGTCCGCGGGGCCTGGCTGGAGGGCAACGAGATCGGCACGCACTTCAACGGCCACTTCTGCGGCCCCGACGGCGGCGTCGGCACCTGGTCCGTCGCCGAGTGGAAGAGCGAGATCAACCAGGCCAAGTCCTTCGTCAAGAACTGGAGGACCAACGCCGGCCTCAAGAACCAGGAGCCGCTCCCCTTCGACTACGACAAGGAGCTCATCGGCGCCCGGACCCCCTGCCTCGAAGGCCAGAAGAACTTCATGCTGGCGGCGAAGGACATGGGTTTCCGTTACGACTCCAGCGGCATCAGCAAGCAGATCTGGCCCAAGAAGACGGACGGGCTCTGGGACCTCCCGCTCCAGCTCGTACCCCTGCCGGGCCGCGCCTTCGAGACCCTGAGCATGGACTACAACTACCTCGTGAACCAGTCCGGCACGACGACGCAGGGCGACCCCTCGCAGCACGGTTACTGGGGGGACCAGATGCGCGACGGCCTGCTGCAGGCGTTCGATCGCACCTACCAGGGCAACCGCGCGCCGCTGATCATCGGCAACCACTTCGAGTCCTGGAACGGCGGCACCTACATGCGCGCCGTCGAGGAGTCCATCAAGAGCATGTGCACCCGCAAGGAGGTCCGCTGCGTGCCCTTCCGCGAGCTGGCCGACTGGCTGGACGCCCAGGACCCGAAGACCCTGGAATGGATGCGCACGCTCGACGTCGGCCAGACGCCGAAGGACGGCTGGGCCAAGTTCCTGACCGCGGGGCCGCCGGCCAAGCCGTCCGCCCCCGCGGATGTCAAGCCGGCTGCTGAGCCGGCTGATGCGGGTGCGAACGAGGGCTGACGAGCCCCTCGATCCCCTCGTGCAGGACGAAATCGGGGTCGACCTGGTCCGCCAGGTCGACCCCGGTCTTGGCGTTGCCCCAGCTCTGCGCGTTCCGCAGGTGGAAGTGGACCATCTGCTCCGTGTACCGGGCCCAGTCGCGGTGCGCGTACGAGTCGTCGGCGGCGTTCTGGAGCGTCTGGAGGGCGAGCCGGTTGGTCGCCTCCAGCAGCTCGAAGGCGGCCGGCCGGCCCTTCTCCATCGTCCGCACCCAGTCCGAGTGCCCCACGGTGACGAGCAGGTCCTCGCCCACCTCGTCCTGGAGGAAATCGACGTCCTCCGGCCCCTGGACCTTGTTGCCGACCACCTTGAGCGTGATCCCGAAGTCCCGCGCGTACTCCTTGTACTGGCGGTAGACGGAGACGCCCTTGCGGGTCGGCTCGGCGATCAGGAAGGTCACGTCGAACCGGGTGAACATGCCCGAGGCGAAGGAGTCGGAACCGGCCGTCATGTCGACGACGACGTACTCGTCCGGGCCGTCGACCAGGTGGTTGAGGCAGAGCTCGACCGCGCCGACCTTGGAGTGGTAGCAGGCCACCCCCAGATCGGACTCGGTGAACGGTCCGGTGGCCATGAGCCGTACGGGCTCCCCGTCGAGCAGCAGCGTGCGCGCGCAGGTCTCGTACACCGGGTTGTCCTCGGTGACCCGCAGCAGGCGCGATCCGGTGCCGGGCGGGGTGGTCTTGATCATCGCGTCGGCGGACGGGATGCGCGGGTTGGAGCCCCGCAGGTAGTCCTTGATCAGCGGCAGGTGCGCACCCAGGGCGGGCAGCGCGGCGGCCTCGTCCTCACCGAGTCCGAGCGCGGCACCCAGGTGCTGGTTGATGTCGGCGTCCACGGCGACGACGGCGGCTTCGTTGGCTGCGAGGTGGCGGATGAAGAGGGAGGACAGCGTCGTCTTGCCGCTGCCGCCCTTTCCCACGAAAGCGATCTTCATGTTCACCAAGAGTAGTGGATCGACCGCGTGGTGTGGTCAAGGTGAGTGAAGAAGACCACTCCAAGGAGGGGTCGGTGGCGGGGGTGCGCAGTGCGTAGGCTCCCTACTTATGAGTAGCGCTTCCGACCCGCTGGCCGCCCTGGGCGCCCTCCCGGGCGTCGCCGAGTCCGTGGATTCCGTACGCAAGGCCGTGGACCGGGTCTACGGACACCGGGTGATGCGCCGCCGCAGCCCGGAGATCGCCTCGGAGGCCGCACTGCGCGCCGCCCGCGGGAGCGCGGCGCTCTCCGGGGCGGACTGGGCGCTGGAGGAGGTGCGCCGCCGGACCGACTTCGGCTCGGAACCGCAGGCGCGCACGGTGGGCGCGGCCCTGCGGCTGACGGCGGAGGCCGGTCAGCTGCTGAGCATCTGGCGCCAGTCGCCGCTACGGGTCCTCGCGCGCCTGCACCTCGTGGCGTCGGGTTCGACGGCGGACGGGGACGTGGTGGGCCGTCCCCGGCTGGGCGACGAGCCGGTGGACGAACCCCTGGTGGAGCTGGAACTGCCCGACGCCCAGGAGGTGGCGGGGCGGCTGGAAGGCCTCTCCGGCCTGGTCGTCGCGGGCGGCTCGGCCCCGGCGCTGGTCACGGCCGCGGTGGTGCACGGCGAGCTGCTGGCGCTGCGCCCCTTCGCCTCGTACAACGGGCTGATCGCGCGGACGGCCGAACGCATCGTCCTGATCAACAGCGGCCTGGACCCGAAGGCGGTCTGCCCGGCGGAGGTGGGTCATGCGGAGCAGGGCCGGGCGGCGTACCTGGCGGCCTTCGAGGGCTATGTGTCCGGGACTCCGGAGGGGATGGCCGCCTGGATCGCCCACTGCGGCCGGGCGGTCGGACTCGGCGCCAGGGAGTCGACGGCGGTCTGCGAAGCGCTCCAGCGCGGCGCGGCGTGAGGTTCCTCCCCTGAACGGGGTTGCGGCGACACCGTCTTGCTCTGGTGTCGCCGCTGGCACTTGCGCCCAGGTACCAAGCGTCCTCGATGATTGCCCATCAGGCCGGGAACTCTGCCCGTCACCTGGTGCGGCTGGCCCGTATTCGACGGGTCGACGTCGCGTGGGTCCTCGGCGTTCATGCTTCGGTCCGTGGGCCTTACTGCGTTGTAAAGATGATCCTCTCGGATGTTCTTTGGTCTCGCGGGCCGTTGACTCCTTTGTACTCCGCTTCGGAGGTGAGCGAAAGCCCTGGCCGCACTTCTTTACTTTTCCGGACGAAACCGACTAAACCCGACAGGGTGTCTGTGCGTCACCCGCGCACGGACCCGTACCTGCCCCGACACGCCCCCGGGGTCGTATCCCCCCGCCCTTCCGGCGCCCGGCCAGGGCGCCTGGGCCCCCGCGCCGGGCCCGCCCGGGCGGGCCCGGCGCGGGGAAGCGGCGGAGCCGGACGGTCCGGGCCCGGGAGCGCGGCTCAGGTGACGATCGACGCGTGACCCCGGCGCCGGCTCAGGTACCAGACCAGCCCGGCGGTGGCCGCCGCCGCACCCACGGCCGCCGCGGCGGCCAGCGCGGGCCGGGGCGGCATCGACAGCCCCGGCAGCCGCTGCTTCAGCCGTACCGGCCGGTTGAACACCAGCACCGGCCACTCCCGCGCGACGGCTTCCCGCCGCAGCGCGCGGTCCGGGTTCACCGCGTGCGGGTGCCCGACCGCCTCCAGCATCGGCACGTCGGTGGCCGAGTCGCTGTACGCGTAGCAGCGCGCCAGGTCGTACCCCTCCGACTCCGCCAGCTCACGCACGGCCTCCGCCTTCGTGGGGCCGTAGGCGTAGTACTCGATCTCGCCGGTGAAACAGCCGTCCTCGCCCACCACCATCCGTGTCGCGACGACCCGGTCCGCGCCGAGCATCTCCCCGATCGGCTCGACCACTTCCGCCCCGGAGGTCGACACGATCACCACATCGCGTCCCGCCGTGTGGTGGGCCTCGATCAGCGAGGCCGCCTCGTCGTAGATGATCGGGTCGATCAGGTCGTGCAGGGCCTCCGCGACGATCTCCCGGACCTGCTGCACGTTCCAGCCCTTGCAGAGGGCTGAGAGGTACTCGCGCATCCGCTCCATCTGGTCATGGTCGGCGCCGCCGGCCAGGAAGATGAACTGCGTGTAAGCGGTACGCAGCACGGCTCGCCGGTTGATCAGCCCCCCGTGGTAGAAGGACTTGCTGAACGTCAGAGTGCTCGACTTCGCAATGACCGTCTTGTCCAGGTCGAAGAAGGCAGCGGTGCGGGGCAAGGAGCGCGGCAAGGGCTGATTTTCCACGCCTTGAGCATATGCGCCCACCATTCGGCGTAAGGTGTGGCGCGTGGGTTTGCCTGAGAAGCCTCTCGGGTACACCATGGAAGTCACGGATCGTTCGCGACCGTGCTAACCCGGTCTGGCTCCTCCCCCCCCGAGTCGGACCGTGGGGACGACCCCCGCTCTCCCCCCCGGCGGGGGTCGTCGCATGTCCGGACGCGGTTCGCGTCCCTGCCTTCGGCCCCAAGTGATCATCTCCTGGCCCCTTTCCCGTCCGTGGGCCTGCGTGTCGAAGACCCTCACCTCCCCCAACTCGTGACGCTGCGTAGTGGTTCCGCCGCGCTCCGGAAGTCACCTGTCGGGGTGACGGAGTTATTCACAATCGGCTCGTCGTCCACAGATTTCAAGCAAGATCCACTCCCTTTTCCCGATCACGGCACGGTGATTCCAGCCGCGAAGTCCGCGGTGCTGGATTTGCTGTGAGAAGGGGGCGGAGATCGTGGCTCGATCGAAGTCGTGTGAAGTCCCGAAGGCCCCGGTGACGGGAGCCGCGCCCGGTGCTGGGCGGCCGTTGATCATCACCGAGGACCCGCAGCTGCTCGACGACCTGCTGCGGCTGTGCGCCGCCGCGGGAGCCGAACCGCATGTGCGTCACACGGTGCCGGAGCAAAGCGGAACCGTCGGCGGGCCCGGCGGAGACGGGGAGGAGGAGTCCGCCGGGGACCGGGGCGGCATCGGCTGGGAATCCGCGCCGCTCGTCCTGGTCGGGGACGACGCCGCCCGGCGGGTGCGCGGGGCGCCGCGCAGGAGCGGGGTGTTCCTGGTCGGCCGGGACCTGGACGACCCCCTGGTGTGGCAGCGGGCGGTGGAGATCGGGGCCGAGGAGGTGCTGAGGCTTCCCGACGCCGAGAACCAGCTCGTCGACCGCATCGCCGACGTGGTGGAGGGCGCGGGGCGCCCCGCCCTCACCGTCGGCGTGATCGGAGGCAGCGGCGGAGCCGGAGCCTCCACCCTCGCCTGCGCCCTGGCCGTCCGCGCCGCCCGTGCCGGGCAGCGGACCATCCTCATCGACGGCGACCCGCTGGGCGGCGGCATGGACGTCCTGCTGGGCGGTGAGACCGCCGAAGGGCTGCGCTGGCCGGACTTCGCGGCCTCACGGGGACGGGTCGGCGCCGGAGCCCTGGAGGAGTCCCTGCCCGAACTGCACGCGCTGCGCGTGCTCAGCTGGGACCGCGGGGACCGGGTCGTGGTGCCGCCCGCCGCGATGCGGTCGGTGGTGGCCGCCGCCCGCCGCCGGGGCGGGGTGGTGGTGGTCGACCTGCCGCGGCGGGTGGACGAAACCGTGGCCGAGGTACTGGCGCAGCTGGATCTCGTCCTGATGGTGGTGCCGGGCGAGCTGCGGGCGGTGGCCGCCGCCGGCCGGGTGGCGGCCGGGGTCCGGATGGTGGCCCGGGACGTCCGCGTCGTCGTACGGGGCCGCTGCCCCGGCGGCCTCGACGCCGAGGCGGTGGCCGGACTGCTGGGTGCGCCGCTGGCCGGTGAGGTGCCGGCCGAGGTGGGGCTCCCGGGGCGGGTGGCCGAGGGGGAGCCGCCCGGGTCCCAGGGGCGGAGCGTGCTGGCCCGCTTCTGCGACGGCTTCTGGCAGCGCGCGCTCGGCTCCACCGGTTCCGCTCAGGGGGCGCCGGTATGAGTGCGGTACTCCTGGACGCGGTGCGCCAGCGGCTCGCCGAGAGCGGCGCCGAGCCGACCCCGGCCCGCGTGGCGGCGGCCCTGCGGGCCCAGGGGCGGTTGCTGGGGGACGCGGAAGTGCTCGGCGTGGCGGCCGAGTTGCGCTCCGAGCTGGTCGGCGCGGGCCCGCTGGAAGCACTGCTCCGTGACCCCGAGGTCACCGATGTGCTGGTGGCGGCCCCGGACCGGGTGTGGGTCGACCGCGGCGGCGGACTGGAACTGACCGGGGTGACGTTCGCCGGGGCCGAGGCGGTGCGCAGGCTCGCCCAACGGCTGGCCGCCGTCGCGGGGCGCAGGCTGGACGACGCCCGGCCCTGGGTGGACGCCCGGCTGCCGGACGGGACCCGGCTCCATGCCGTGCTGCCCCCGGTGGCGGTGGGCTCGGCCTGCCTCTCGCTGCGGGTGGTGCGGCCGAAGGCGTTCACGCTGGAGGAGCTGGTCGTGGCGGGGACACTGCCGCCCGGCGGCCAGCGGCTGCTGAGGGACATGGTCGAGGCCCGGCTGTCGTTCCTCGTCTCCGGTGGTACCGGGACGGGCAAGACCACCTTGCTCAGCGCCCTGCTGGGACTGGTCGGACCCGGTGAACGGATCGTGCTGGCGGAGGACTCGGCCGAGCTGCGGCCCGACCACCCCCATGTGGTGCGGCTGGAGAGCCGCCCCGCCAATCAGGAAGGGGCCGGGCTGGTCACCCTGGCGGACCTGGTCCGCCAGGCGCTGCGGATGCGGCCGGACCGGCTCGTGGTCGGGGAGGTCCGGGGCGCCGAGGTGGCGGACCTGCTCGCCGCCCTGAACACCGGGCACGAAGGTGGTTGCGGCACGGTCCACGCCAACGCCGCCGCGCACGTCCCGGCCCGTCTGGAGGCGCTCGGGACGGCCGCGGGACTGGACCGGGCCGCCCTGCACAGCCAGTTGGCCGCCGCCCTGACCCTGGTGGTCCACCTGGTCCGGGACCGGGGTGGACAACGCAGGGTGGCCGAGGTGCACGTGCTGGAGCGGGACGCCGCAGGACTGGTGTTCACCGTACCGGCGCTGCGCTGGGGCGCGCGGGGCTTCGTGCGGGAACGGGGCTGGGAGCGGCTGGAACCGCTGCTGCGAGGTGCGCGGTGAGCGCCGGGACGGTACTGCCGGTACCGGTGTTCGCCGGGGTGCTGTGTGCCGCGGCGGTCGCCGGGGCGCTGGCCGGAGGTGACCGGGCTTCCCGGCGCGCCCGGTTGGTCCTGGCCGGTGGCGGACCGGTGGTCCCGGGCGGGCCGGTCCTCCGGGAGCGGCTCGTGATCGCGGTCCGGGTGCGGGCCGCGCGGTGGCGGGAAGGGGCGTGCCTCGGCGCCGGGCTGGTGGTGGCGCTGCTGGGGTCGTCGGTGATCCCGCTGGTGGTGGGGGTCGCCGCGATGCCCCTGGTGCGGCGGTGGCTGCGGCGGCGCGAACGGGAGCGGGCCCGGACCGCGCGAGCCGCGGAGGTGGTGGCGCTGTGCGCAGCCGCGGCCGGGGAACTACGGGCCGGGGCGCAGCCGGGACAGGCGCTCACCGCGGCGATGCGCCGTACGGCCCCGGGCCCCGGCGGCCCCGGCGCGGCGGAGACGGGGGTACTGGCCGCCGCGGCGTTCGGCGGGGACGTGCCCGGGGCGCTGCGCCAGGCGGCGCGGGAGCCCGGCGCGGAGGGACTGGCGGGAATGGCCGCCTGCTGGCAGGTGTCGGTGGACGGCGGCGCGGGGCTGGCCGCCGGTCTGGACCGGCTGGAGGCCGCGCTGCGGGCCGAGCGGGACCGGCGGGAGTCGCTCCGGGCCCAGATGGCGGGGGCGAGGTCGACGGCGGTGGTGCTGGCCCTGCTGCCACTGGTGGGGCTGCTGATCGGCGCCGGGCTGGGGGCTGATCCGCTGCACGTGCTGCTGCACACCCCGATGGGATGGGGCTGTCTGCTGGCGGGCGGGGTGCTGGAAGCGCTGGGGTCGGTGTGGTGCCTGCGGATCGTACGGGCGGGGGAGCGGTGAGGGGCGGCTTCGCGGTCCACAGCCTGGGGGCGACGCTGTCTCTCGTGACAGCGGTGTGTCTCGCGACGGCGGTGCTGTGCGTGGCGTCGGAGGTGGCGTCCCGGGTCCGGGCGCGGGACGCCCGGCGCCGGATCGCGGTCCTGCTGGCCGTGGAACCGGTGCGCCGCGCACCGGCGCGGGGCAGGCGGAGCCGGGGCGTGGCGGTCACATGGGCGGGCCCGGCAGGGGCTCTGCTGGCGGGCTGGCTGCTGCTCGGCGGGGTCACGGGCGCGGCGGCGGGGTGCGCGGCGGCGTTCGGGGTGCGCCGGTGGCAGGCCAGGGCCCGGCCGCCGACCGGGGCGGACCTGCGGGAGGCGCGGCGGCAGTTGCCGTTCGCCGCCGATCTGCTGGCCGCGTGTCTGGCGGCCGGCGCCGGTCCGGTGGAGGCCGCGGAGGTGGTGGGGGAGTCCCTGGGCGGCCCGGTGGGTGAGCGGCTGACGCTGGCCGGGGCCGAGCTGAGGCTCGGCGGCGAACCGGGCGCCGCGTGGGGGAGGTTGGCGCAGTTACCGGGCGCCGGGCCCCTCGCGGAGTGTCTGGAGCGGGCCGCCCGGACGGGCGCACCGGCCGCGGAACCGGTCTCCCGCCTCGCGTCGGCCCTCCGGGAGGACCGGGCCCGGCGGGCCGGGGCCAGGGCCCAGCGGGCGGCGGTGCTCGTCACCGCTCCGGTGGGTCTGTGTTTCCTCCCCGCATTTCTCGCGATCGGGGTCGCACCCGTGGTGATCGGTATGGCTTCCGGTCTTCTCTCGAACACCTGACATCACTTCAACAACGGAAATCAACAGGAGGTTGCCATGAGGATCATCTGGTTTCGTGTGCGGGCGGTACTGAAGGGGCGTGGCGGTGATGACGGGATGTCGACTTCGGAATACGCCATGGGCACGATCGCGGCCTGTGCGTTCGCCGCTGTTCTGTACAAGGTGGTGACGAGCGAGGTGGTTTCCACGGCCCTTCAGTCGACCATCGGGAAGGCGCTTGATGTGCCGTTCTGAGGAAAAAGCCCGCGTAATGCGGGACCGGGGATTCGTGACGGCGGAGGCCGCCCTGGTGATCCCGGCACTGGTGCTGTTCGCGGCGCTGCTGGTGTGGGCGCTGATGGCGGCGGCCGCGCAGATCCGGTGCGTGGACGCGGCGCGGGCCGGTGCCCGGGCCGCGTCCCGGGCGGAGCCGGTGGAGGTGGCGGTGGCGGCGGCCCGGTCGGCCGCGCCGCCGGGGGCGGAGGTGGAGGTGGAGCGGGTGGGTGACCTGTGGCGGGTCCGGGTGGCGGCGCCCGCGCCGGGGCCGGGCGGGCTGCCCGTACGGCTCGGCGCGCAGGCGGCGGCCCTGGCGGAGGACAGCGTGGGGCCGCCGTCGTGAGCCGGGACCGGGGTTCGGCCACGGTGTGGGCGGCGCTGGTGGCCACCGTGCTGGGCGCGGTGTTCGGCGGGGTGCTTCTGCTGGGCCAGGCCGTCGTGGCCCGCCACCGCGCGGCTGCCGCCGCCGACCTGGCCTCGCTGGCCGCCGCCGCGACCTGGGCCCACGGGCCGGAGGCAGCCTGTGCCGCCGCGTTGCGGGTCGCCCGGGCCCAGAGCGCGACCGTGACGGCCTGCCGCCTCCACGGTGAGGTGGCCGAGGTGACGGCCCGCGTCGCGACGGGTCCCTTCGCTCCCGGCATCCGGGCCCGCGCGGGCCCGCCCCCGGCCTCATCACCGCCCCCGGCCTCATCACCGGCCCCGCCCGAAGGCCGTTCCCGGCCGGCCGGGGACCGGCCGCCCTGAGGCCGGCTGACCGCGTCCGTCGCGTGGCCGCTCCTCCCGGCGGCGGTCGGCCGATCCGCCGGGGTCAGGTCCGGGGCTCCGGAGCACGGGTGTCCGGAGTGCCAGTGTCCGGAGTGCCGGTGTCCAGGGTTTCGGTGTCCGGGGCGGGTACGGCCCCGGACATCCCCGAGGGGCCGGTGGTCGGGGTGGGGTCCTGAGCAGTGGAGAGGAGGTGGGTCAGGAGGCGGACGGCGCCGCGTTTGTGGAGGGGTTCGTTGCCGTTGCCGCACTTGGGGGACTGGATGCAGGAGGGGCAGCCGGCCTCGCATTCGCAGGCGGTGATCGCGTCGCGGGTCGCGGTCAGCCAGGCGCGGGCCGTGTGGAAGGCGCGTTCGGCGAAGCCGGCGCCGCCGGGGTGGCCGTCGTAGACGAAGACCGTGGGGAGGAGGGTGTCGGGATGCAGGGGGACGGAGACGCCGCCGATGTCCCAGCGGTCGCAGGTGGCGAAGAGCGGGAGCAGGCCGATGGAGGCGTGTTCGGCGGCGTGCAGGGCGCCGCCGAGGATCTCCGGGGTGATCCGGGCCTCGTCGAGCTGGTCCTCGGTGACCGTCCACCACACGGCCCGGGTGCGCAGGGTGCGGGGCGGCAGGTCGAGTTTCGCCTCGCCGAGCACCTCGCCGGTGATCAGTTTGCGGCGCAGATAGGAGACGACCTGGTGGGTGACCTCGACGGAGCCGTAGCAGAGCCGGGCCCGCCCCCACGCGACCTCGGTCTCGGTCTCCAGGACGGAGACGGAGGTGATGTCGCGGGCGGTGGTGGAGAAGGGTGGGGCCGCCTCCTCGACGAGGGCGACCGAGTCCTCCAGGTCCAGGCGCTTCACGAGATAGGTGCGGCCCTGGTGGAGGTGGACGGCCCCGTCGTGGACGGCGGTGTGGGCGGCCGACTCCTCGACCGTGCCGAGCAGCCGGCCCGTGGCGGCCTCCACGATCTGCACCGGGCGCCCGCCGTCGCCCCGGATGTCGGTCAGGTCCGAGGCCCGCTCCCGCCGGGTCCAGTGCCAGGCCGTGGCCCGCCTGCGCAGCAGCTTGGCCGCCTCCAGCTGGGGGATCAGCTCCGCCGCCGCCGGGCCGAACAGTGCCAGGTCCGCTTCGGTCAGCGGCAGCTCCGCCGCCGCCGCGCACAGGTGGGGGGCGAGGACGTAGGGGTTGTCGGGGTCGAGGACGGTGGCCTCCACGGGCCGGTCGAACAGTGCCTCCGGGTGGTGGACGAGGTAGGTGTCCAGCGGGTCGTCCCGGGCGACCAGCACGGCCAGGGCGCCCTGGCCCGCGCGTCCGGCCCGTCCGGCCTGCTGCCACAGGGAGGCCCGGGTGCCCGGGTACCCGGTGATCAGGACGGCGTCCAGCCCCGAGACGTCCACGCCCAGCTCCAGGGCGGTCGTGGCGGCCAGCCCCAGCAGCTCCCCGGAGTGCAGGGCCCGCTCCAGGGCCCGGCGTTCCTCGGGCAGGTAGCCGCCCCGGTAGGCGGCGACCCGCCCGGGCAGCGAGCGGTCCACCTCCGCGAGCCGCTCCTGGGCGATCACGGCGATCAGCTCGGCGCCGCGCCGGGAGCGGACGAAGGCGACCGTGCGGACGCCCTGGACGACCAGGTCGGTCAGCAGGCCGGCGGTCTCGGCGGTGGCGGTGCGGCGTACGGGCGCGCCCCGTTCGCCCCGCGCCTCGGTGAGCGGCGGCTCCCACAGGGCGAAGACCACCTCGCCGCGCGGTGAGGCGTCGTCGGTGATCTCGGTCACCGGGACCCCGGTCAGCCGGGAGGCGGCGATGGCCGGATCGCTCGCCGTGGCGGAGGCCAGGAGGAAGACCGGCTCGGAGCCGTAGCGGGCGCACAGCCGCCGCAGCCGGCGCAGCACCTGGGCCACGTGGGAGCCGAAGACCCCGCGGTAGGTGTGGCACTCGTCGATCACGACGTACCGCAGTGCCCGCAGGAAGGAGGACCAGCGCGGGTGGGCGGGAAGGATGCCCCGGTGCAGCATGTCGGGGTTGGTCAGGACGTAGTTGGCGTACTGGCGTACCCATTCACGCTCCTCGACGGGCGTGTCGCCGTCGTAGACCGCGGGGCGGACGGCGTTGCCGAGCGGGGCGGCCAGCGCCCGTACGGCGCGCCGCTGGTCGGCGGCGAGGGCCTTGGTCGGGGCCAGGTACAGGGCGGTGGCGCCCCGGCCGTTCGGGGCCTCGGCGCCGTCCGCGAGGGCCGAGAGGACGGGCGCGAGGTAGGCCAGCGACTTGCCCGAGGCCGTGCCGGTGGCGACGACCACCGACTCGCCGTCCAGGGCGTGCTCGGCCGCCGCGGCCTGGTGTTCCCAGGGATGCTCGATCCCCGCGGCCCGGACGGCGGCCACGACATCCGTCCGGATGCGGTCGGGCCAGACCGCATGACGGCCCTCCCGCGGGGGCAAGTGCTCCGTATGGGTGATGCGCGCAGCCCGGGAAGGCCCCCGTGAGAGCCGGTCCAGGACCGTGCCGGGGGTGGGTCGGAGGTCCGCGGGCGCCGTGGGCCGACCGGGACGGTGAGTATTGGCCATTGGAACCGAGTGTGTCACCGGCGTGCGGGACAATGGTCGGAAGGCGTCGTGCGCGCCTGCCGGTAAGTGATTGAATGCCATCGCGGCAGCCAATCCCTCCCCAACCTTCGGGCGGGGAGGCCCCTGGGGGGCGCCGCTCGATAGCAAGGTGCTGGAGGTTCCGTGGACCTGTCCCTGTCGACTCGCACTGTAGGCGACCGCACGGTCGTAGAGGTCGGTGGCGAGATTGATGTGTATACCGCGCCCAAGCTGCGCGAACAGTTGGTCGAGTTGGTGAACGACGGCAGCTACCACCTGGTCGTCGACATGGAGCGAGTGGACTTTCTCGACTCCACCGGACTCGGGGTGCTGGTGGGAGGTCTCAAGCGCGTCCGTGCGCACGAGGGCTCGCTGCGTCTGGTCTGCAACCAGGAGCGCATCCTGAAGATCTTCCGCATCACCGGTCTGACCAAGGTGTTCCCGATCCACCAGACCGTGGAAGAGGCGGTCAACGCCACCGACTGACGGCTCCGGGCACGTGGAGGAGCCGACGAGAAGCGAGGGGCACCGGGCCATGGCCCGGTGCCTCCGCAAGGCACGCCTGTAGTCCGAGGGGGACGCGCATGGCCACCGTTGAACTGCGCTTCAGCGCCCAGCCCGAACACGTCCGGACGGCCCGCCTGGTGGCGGCCGCCGTGGCGCGCCGGGCCGGGGTGGAGGAAGCCGTCCTCGACGAGGTCCGCCTCGCCGTGGGCGAGGCATGCTCGCGCGCCGTCGGGCTCCATCGCGGCAACGGACTGACCGCGCCCGTCCGGGTCGTCCTGACCGACGAGGAGAAGGTGTTCTCCATCGAGGTCGGCGACGAGGTTCCCGGCCCGGCCGGCGGTCCGGCCGGTGCCGTGCCCGGGAGGGACGCCGCCCTGGACCAGGACGGCGAGGACGAGATGGGTCTCGCCGTGATCAGCGGGCTCGTCGACGACGTCGAGGTGACCCGTGGGGATTCGGGCGGAACCATCCGGATGCGCTGGCCGCTGCACGGCGCCGCCGAAGCGGACTAGTCCGTTCGGGTCAGGCGCCCGTCACCCTGCGCGTGACGGTCCGTCGTATCGTCCGATCTCCACCAAGGCCCTGCTGAGCAGGGCCTTTTTCATGCTTTGCGATAATCCCCCGGCCGGCGACCGGGTGTCACCGGGTGTCAATGGTTTTGCCCCATTACTACTTTCGGGGGTAAAGGAGTGACGTGATCCATTGCTGAGGAGCAGGTGCGAGCCAATTCTGTTTCCGGCGCACTGTTTTGATCAGGATCTGCTCCCTACAATCCGTCCACATCTTGAGCTCATCACGTCAAGGAGGACGAATGACGGGGCTCTTCACCCCTATCGCGCCCGATCGCACCCATGATCTGGCATCCGCAGTACTCACCGATGACAATCGGCTCATCGTGATCGTCATCGCGGCCGTGGCACTCGCCGCGCTCGTCGTCGCGCAGATCCTGGTCCGCCAGGTCCTCGCCGCCGACGAGGGCACCGACTCGATGAAGAAGATCGCCGCGGCCGTCCAGGAAGGCGCCAACGCCTACCTCGGCCGGCAGTTGCGCACCCTGGCGGTCTTCGCCGTCCTGGTCTTCTTCCTGCTCTTCCTGCTCCCCGCCGACGACTGGTCGCAGCGGTCGGGACGCTCCGCCTTCTTCCTCGTCGGCGCCCTCTTCTCCGCGGCCACCGGCTACATCGGCATGCGCCTGGCGGTCCGGGCCAACGTGCGCGTCGCCGCCGCCGCGCGCGAGGCGACCCCCGCGCCGGGCGAGCCCGCCAAGGACCTCACCGACGTCTCCCACAAGGCGATGCGCATCGCCTTCCGCACGGGCGGCGTGGTCGGCATGTTCACCGTCGGCCTCGGTCTGCTCGGCGCCTCCTGCGTCGTGCTCGTCTACGCCGCCGACGCCCCCAAGGTGCTGGAGGGCTTCGGCCTCGGAGCCGCCCTGATCGCGATGTTCATGCGCGTCGGCGGCGGCATCTTCACCAAGGCCGCCGACGTCGGCGCCGACCTGGTCGGCAAGGTCGAACAGGGCATTCCGGAGGACGACCCGCGCAATGCCGCGACCATCGCCGACAACGTGGGCGACAACGTGGGCGACTGCGCCGGGATGGCGGCCGACCTCTTCGAGTCGTACGCCGTCACCCTGGTGGCCGCGCTCATCCTCGGCAAGGCCGCCTTCGGCGACCTGGGCCTGGCCTTCCCGCTGATCGTCCCCGCGATCGGCGTCGTCACCGCGATGATCGGCATCTTCGCGGTCTCCCCGCGCCGCTCCGACCGCAGCGGGATGACCGCGATCAACCGCGGCTTCTTCATCTCCGCCGCGATCTCCCTGGTCCTGGTCGCGGTCGCCGTCTACGCCTACCTGCCGTCCACGTACAAGGAGCTCGCGGGCGTCGAGGACCCCGCGATCGCCAACCACGCGGGCGACCCGCGCGTGCTGGCCGTCGTCGCCGTCGCCATCGGCATCGTGCTCGCGGCCCTGATCCAGCAGCTCACCGGCTACTTCACCGAGACCAGCCGCCGTCCCGTCCGGGACATCGGCAAGTCCTCGCTGACCGGCGCCGCCACCGTCGTGCTCGCCGGCATCTCCGTCGGCCTGGAGTCCGCCGTGTACACGGCGCTCCTGATCGGCCTCGGCGTCTACGGGGCGTTCCTGCTCGGCGGTACGTCGATCATGCTCGCGCTCTTCGCGGTGGCGCTGGCCGGCACCGGCCTGCTCACCACCGTCGGCGTCATCGTCGCCATGGACACCTTCGGGCCCGTCTCCGACAACGCGCAGGGCATCGCGGAGATGTCCGGCGACGTCGAGGGGGCCGGGGCGCAGGTCCTGACCGACCTGGACGCCGTCGGCAACACCACCAAGGCCATCACCAAGGGCATCGCCATCGCCACGGCCGTGCTCGCCGCCGCCGCGCTCTTCGGCTCGTACAACGACGCGATCGCCACCGCCGTCAAGCAGGTCGGGGCCAAGGCCGGGGAGATGAACCTCAGTCTGGACATCGCCCAGCCGAACAACCTGGTCGGGCTGATCCTGGGCGCGGCCGTCGTGTTCCTCTTCTCCGGCCTCGCCATCAACGCGGTCTCCCGCTCCGCCGGGGCCGTGGTCTACGAGGTGCGGCGCCAGTTCCGGGAACACCCCGGGATCATGGACTACACGGAGAAGCCCGAGTACGGCCGCGTCGTCGACATCTGCACCAAGGACGCGCTGCGCGAACTCGCCACGCCCGGCCTGCTCGCGGTCCTCACCCCGATCGCGGTCGGCTTCTCGCTCGGGGTCGGCGCGCTCGGCTCCTTCCTCGCCGGCGCCATCGGCACCGGCACCCTGATGGCGGTCTTCCTCGCCAACTCCGGCGGCGCGTGGGACAACGCGAAGAAGCTCGTCGAGGACGGTCACCACGGCGGCAAGGGCAGTGAGGCCCACGCCGCGGTCGTCATCGGCGACACGGTCGGCGACCCCTTCAAGGACACCGCCGGTCCGGCGATCAACCCGCTGCTCAAGGTCATGAACCTGGTGGCGCTGCTGATCGCTCCGGCGGTCGTGCAGTTCAGCTACGGCGTGGACGCCAACGCGACCGTACGGGCGGTCGTCGCGGGTCTCGCGATCGCCGTCATCATCGGTGCGGTGTACATCTCCAAGCGCCGCGGCATCGTGGTCGGCTCCGACAGCGAGGGCGGAGCCGCCGAGCGGGTGGGCCAGCAGGCCGATCCCGCGCCGGTCTCCTGACCCGGATTCCGGACGAGGGACGGGCGCGGGCCGGGCAGGGCCGGCCGTGCGCCCGAAAGGCGGACAGGCGGTGCGGACCGACGCGCCGTCTGTCCGCCTTTGCGCGTCCCCCGACGGCAGGCGTGTATCTTCCGGGCCGAGAGCCTTCGAAGGGACCAATCCGGTGAACAAGAAGCTTGCTGCCGCGTTGTCGGGCAGTGCGGTACTGATGCTCGTCCTCTCCGGCTGCGGCGGGGACGACAGCGACCAGAAGGCTGACGCCTGGGCCAAGAAGGTCTGTGACAAGTGGCAGCCCGAACTCAAGAAGATCGAGAACGCCAACGCCGACATCAAGCGCGTGGCGACGGAGAGCAGCAAGCCCGAGGAGGTCCAGAAGACGGACTCGGCGGCCTTCGCGACCATGTCCGAGTCCTACAAGGCGATGGGCAACGCCGTTCAGGAGGCAGGGGTTCCGCCGGTCAAGGACGGCAAGGGGACGCAGGACGCGGCGGTCAAGGGGTTCGAGTCGACCTCCAAGGGCTATGCCGACCTGAAGACGAAGATGGACGGGCTCGACGTCAAGGACCAGGGCAAGTTCGCCGAGGGCCTCAAGGAGGTGGCGGGCGGTCTCGACGCGGCGACCAAGGGCGGCAAGGACGCGCTCGGCAAGCTCAACTCGGGTGGTCTGGACAAGGCGATGAACAGCCAGAAGGGCTGCCAGGTCACGACCCAGTCGCCCGCGCAGTGAACTCCGGTGCGGGTGACTCCGGTGCGGTGACGGCCGCGTGGTGACGTCCGTGCGGTGACGTCCGTGCGGTGACGCCGGCGACCGTCCCCGGCCGTGCGCCCGGCCTGCGGTGCGGGCCGGGCACGCCGCTGTCCGGACCGGCCCGGGGACACGGGCGGGGCGGTCCCCACGCCGAGCGCCGCGTGGCGCACGCATTGTCGGCGCGGGCCGACACAATGGACGGGTGAGTACCACCAGCCTTCCCTCGCCCGACCGCGCCGCCGAACTCCGCAAGGCCCTGCTCGCCGCCGGCTTCACCGCCGACGGGCTGCTCGACCTGCTCGGCGCACCCGCCTACGCCGCGCTGGCCCGCAGCGAGACCGTTCCCGCCCTGCGCGCCACCCGTGGCCGCGGGGACGACCCGCTCGCCAGCCTGGTCCTGCTGTTCCTGCTCCAGCGGCCCGTCCCCGCCCGCCGCGCCGAGGCCGCGCTGCCCGTCGGGTCGGCCCTGGCCGACGGCTGGCTGCGGCGCGAGGGCGACGAGGTCCGCGCCACCGTCGACGTACGCCCCTACGGCGGCCCGGACGGGGAGGACTGGTTCATCGTCTCGGACCTCGGCTGCGCCGTGGGCGGGGCCGGCGGGATCGGCAGCCGTCAGGAGGGCGTGGTCCTCGGCGTCGGCGGTGCCTCGACCACCCTGGCCGGGATCACCGTCCGCACCCCGGTCGCCACCGCCCTCGACCTGGGCACCGGATCGGGCATCCAGGCCCTGCACGCGGCCCAGCACGCCACCCGGGTCACCGCCACCGACGTCAACCCCAGGGCCCTGGAGTTCACCCGGCTGACCCTGGCGCTGTCCGGTGCGCCGGAGGCCGAACTGCTCGCCGGGTCGCTCTTCGAACCGGTCGACGGGGCGACGTACGACCTGATCGTGTCGAACCCGCCGTTCGTGATCTCGCCCGGCGCCCGGCTGACCTACCGGGACGGCGGAATGGGCGGCGACGACCTGTGCCGGACCCTGGTCCAGGAGGCCGGTGCCCGGCTCAACCCGGGCGGGTACGCGCAGTTCCTCGGCAACTGGCAGCACGTGGAGGGCGAGGACTGGCACGACCGGCTCCGCTCCTGGGTACCGCGCGGCTGCGACGCCTGGATCGTGCAGCGCGATGTGCAGGACGTGACGCAGTACGCGGAATTGTGGCTGCGGGATGCGGGCGACCACCGCGAGGACCCGGCCGAGTACGCGCGGCGGTACGAGGCGTGGCTGGACGAGTTCGAGGCGCGCGGGACCAAGGCGGTCGGTTTCGGCTGGATCACCCTGCGGCGCAGTGACGCGGCCGAGCCCTCGATCGTGGTCGAGGAGTGGCCGCACTCGGTGGAGCAGCCGCTCGGCGACACCGTCGTGGCACATTTCGCCCGGCAGGACTACCTGCGCGCCCACGACGACGCGGCCCTGCTGGAGGAGTACTTCCTGCTGGCCGGAGAAGTGGTCCAGGAGCAGGTCGGAGCCCCCGGGGCGGAGGACCCGGAGCACGTGGTGCTCCGCCAGAACCGCGGGATGCGCCGCGCCACCAAGGTCGACACGGTCGGCGCGGGCTTCGCCGGGGTGTGCGACGGCTCACTGAGCGCGGGCCGCATCCTGGACGCGATCGCGCAGCTCGTCCAGGAGGACCCGGTCGTCCTGCGCGACCGGACCCCGGAGGCCATCCGGATGCTGGTGGAGCAGGGCTTCCTGGAGCCGCTGCCGAAGTCCGGGGGGCGGCCCAAGCCGTGAGGCACCCCCGGGTCCGCCCGGTGCGTTCCCCTGGCTGACGGGCCCCGGCCAGGGGGCCCGCGCGGGGCGTCCGGCAGGTCCGCGAGGGTCCGCGAAGGTCCGTACCGGCCTGGTGAACGGGTCGGCGCGGGGCCCTGCCGGGTCGTGGCGGGCCGTGGTGGGGGGCGTGCGTCCCGCGTCGCGCGCCGGTTGTCGAAGACGTGCGCCCCGCCGTGGCCGGACCGCTCCCACCGCAGGTCGGCGCGGTCCCGCCGTCCGCCGGCGTCCGTGGCCCCGCGCGGCCCCGACCCGCGCGGGGCCACGGACGGGCGACATGCCGGGCAGCGCCGGGCGGGCGCGGGCGGGCACCGACGGGCGCGCAGGCGCGCGGGAGGTGCCGGAAGGACAGGCCCCGAAGGGCGCGGAGGGGTGCGGAGGGGCGTGGTCCGGCCGGGAAAACCGGTGACGGCACACCGGCGGACCGGCGTACGCGGACGGGGCCAGACGGCCCCCGGGCCACCCGGCCCGGTGACCGGGAACGGGCCCGCGGGGCATCCGGGCGGCAGAAGTGGCACTTGTCGGGTTACCGTTCGAGTGGCCGTTGCGGGCTTGTGCCGTTTGACACGGGGGCGGGTTGTACCGTCACACTCCGCAGCGTCGCCGTACCGCGACCGAGTGCCGACCGGAGAGAAGAGCCAAGTTGTCCCCGACTAGCGAGACCGCAAAGGGCGGCCGCCGACTCGTCATCGTCGAGTCCCCTGCCAAGGCGAAGACGATCAAGGGCTACCTCGGCCCGGGATACGTCGTCGAGGCGAGCGTCGGGCACATTCGCGACCTCCCGAACGGCGCGGCCGAGGTTCCCGACAAGTACACCGGCGAGGTCCGTCGCCTCGGCGTGGACGTCGAACACGACTTCCAGCCGATCTACGTCGTCAACGCCGACAAGAAGGCGCAGGTCAGGAAGCTCAAGGAGCTGCTGGCCGAATCCGACGAGCTCTTCCTCGCCACCGATGAGGACCGCGAGGGCGAAGCCATCGCGTGGCACCTGCAGGAAGTCCTCAAGCCCAAGGTCCCCGTCCACCGGATGGTCTTCCACGAGATCACCAAGGACGCGATCCGTGACGCCGTCGCCAACCCGCGCGAGCTGAACCAGCGCATGGTCGACGCCCAGGAGACCCGCCGCATCCTCGACCGCCTCTACGGCTACGAGGTCTCGCCGGTCCTGTGGAAGAAGGTCATGCCCCGGCTGTCGGCCGGGCGCGTCCAGTCGGTGGCCACCCGCCTCGTCGTCGAGCGGGAGCGCGAGCGCATCGCCTTCCGGTCCGCCGAGTACTGGGACCTGACCGGCACCTTTTCCACCGGCCGCGCCGGTGACGTCTCCGACCCCTCGACCCTGGTCGCCCGCCTGAACGCGGTGGACGGCAAGCGCGTCGCCCAGGGCCGCGACTTCGGCTCGAACGGGCAGCTCAAGAGCGAGGTGCTGCACCTCGACGAGGCGAACGCACGGGCGCTGGCCGCCGCGCTGGAGGACACGTCCTTCGCCGTCCGGTCGGTCGAGTCCAAGCCGTACCGCCGTTCCCCGTACGCCCCGTTCCGCACGACCACGCTCCAGCAGGAGGCCTCGCGCAAGCTGGGCTTCGGGGCGAAGGCGACGATGCAGGTGGCGCAGAAGCTGTACGAGAACGGCTTCATCACCTACATGCGTACGGACTCCACCACGCTCTCCGAGACCGCCGTGACGGCGGCGCGGGCGCAGGTCACGCAGCTCTACGGGGCCGACTACCTGCCGGAGAAGCCGCGCGTCTACGCGGGCAAGGTCAAGAACGCGCAGGAGGCGCACGAGGCGATCCGGCCTTCGGGTGATCGTTTCCGCACGCCCGCCGAGACGAGCCTGTCCGGTGACCAGTTCCGCCTGTACGAGCTGATCTGGAAGCGGACCGTCGCCTCCCAGATGAAGGACGCGGTCGGCAACAGCGTCACCGTGAAGATCGCCGGACGGGCGAGCGACGGCCGGGACGCCGAGTTCAGCGCCTCCGGCAAGACGATCACCTTCCACGGCTTCATGAAGGCGTACGTCGAGGGCGCGGACGACCCGAACGCCGAGCTCGACGACCGCGAGAAGCGGCTCCCGCAGGTCGCGGAGGGCGACGCGCTCGCCGCCGAGGCGATCACGGTGGACGGCCACGCGACCAAGCCGCCGGCCCGCTACACCGAGGCCTCGCTGGTCAAGGAGCTAGAAGAGCGCGAGATCGGCCGCCCGTCGACGTACGCGTCGATCATCGGCACGATCCTCGACCGCGGATACGTCTTCAAGAAGGGCACGGCACTCGTGCCGTCCTTCCTGTCGTTCGCCGTGGTGAACCTGCTGGAGACGCACTTCGGCCGGCTCGTCGACTACGACTTCACCGCGAAGATGGAGGACGACCTCGACCGCATCGCGCGGGGCGAGGCCCAGTCCGTGCCGTGGCTGAAGCGGTTCTACTTCGGCGCCGAGAACGCCTCGGAGGTCGTACCGGCCGACGGCGACGCCCTCGGCGGCCTGAAGGAGCTGGTCACGGACCTGGGCGCGATCGACGCCCGGGAGATCTCCTCCTTCCCGGTCGGCGACGGCATCGTGCTGCGCGTCGGCCGCTACGGGCCGTACGTGGAGCGGGGCGAGAAGGACGCCGAGGGCCACCAGCGGGCCGACGTCCCGGAGGACATGGCCCCGGACGAGCTGACGACCGCGTACGCGGAGGAGCTGTTCGCGAAGCCGAGCGGCGAATTCGCGCTCGGCAAGGACCCGGTCAGCGGGAACGAGATCGTCGCCAAGGACGGCCGCTACGGGCCGTACGTGACGGAGATCCTCCCCGAGGGCACGCCGAAGACGGGCAAGAACGCGGTCAAGCCGCGGACGGCCTCCCTCTTCGCGTCGATGAGCCTGGACACGGTCACGCTCGACGACGCCCTGAAGCTGATGTCGCTGCCGCGCGTGGTCGGCGTGGACGCGGAGGGCGTGGAGATCACGGCCCAGAACGGCCGCTACGGCCCGTACCTGAAGAAGGGCACGGACTCGCGGTCGCTGGAGAACGAGGGCCAGCTCTTCTCGATCACGCTGGACGAGGCCCTCGCGATCTACGCGCAGCCCAAGCAGCGCGGCCGGGCGGCGGCCAAGCCGCCGCTGAAGGAGCTGGGGACCGACCCGGTGAGCGAGAAGCCGGTGGTGGTCAAGGACGGCCGCTTCGGGCCGTACGTGACGGACGGCGAGACCAACGCGACGCTGCGGCGCGACGACGACGTCGAGACCATCACGCCGGAGCGGGGCTACGAGCTGCTCGCGGAGAAGCGGGCGAAGAGTCCGGCGAAGAAGGTGGCCAAGAAGGCGCCCGCCAAGAAGGCCCCGGCCAAGAAGGCGCCCGCGAAGAAGACGGCGACGGCCAAGACCGCCGCCGCGAAGACGACGGCCGCGAAGAAGACGACGACGGCCAAGAAGACGGCCGCCAAGAAGGCACCCGCGAAGACGACGGCCGCCGTGGCCGTGGCCGTGGCCGTGGACGAGTAGCGAGCACGAGAATACGAGCACGAGCACGAGTACGAGTCACATGGGCGTGTGATGCGTGATGTGTGGCGCGTGACATGTGATGCGTGACGCGTGGACCGGCGGCGTCCGGTACGTCCGTCCCGTCCGGCAGGGCCCCGTGCACCGCACGGGGCCCTGCCGCGTCCCGGGCACCCGGCGGCGGGGCTCCGGGGCGGAGGACCGCATCGAGCCGGGCGCAGCGGATAGGCTGGGCGGATGACGCGAGCCGAGCAGCCAACGGTCGTGACCGCCTCCGAGCGCCCCACCTACGACGAAGCCCTAGCCGCGGACTCCCGCGAGCGTGCGGTGCGCGCACTGCTGCGCACCCCCGGGCTGCGCCGTCTGTGGAGCGCCCAGCTGGTGAGCGGTGTCGGCGATGCCCTCGCCCTGCTGGTGCTGGTGCTGCTGGCGTTCCAGGCGGCCCTCTCCGAGGGCTTCTTCGGAGGCCAGGGCGGTGCCCGCGACGCCGCCCTCGCCGTCGCCGCCGTCTTCGGCGTCCGCATCCTCGCCACGCTGGTCTTCGGCGCCGTGCTGCTGGGCCCGCTGGCCCGGCTCACCGCCGCGGGCGGCAGGCTCGACCGCCGCTGGACCATGATCGGCGCCGACGGGGTCCGCCTCGGGCTCTTCGTCGTCGCCCCGCTCTGGCTCGGCTGGCTGCCCGCGCACGCGCTCACCGCCCTGCTGGCCACCGTCCTCGTCTCCGGCGCGGCCGAGCGGCTGTGGACCCTGGCCAAGGAGAGCGCCGCTCCCGCGCTGCTGCCCGCGCCCCCGCCGGAGGGGGCGACCGTACGGCCGCTCCCGGACCACCTGGACACGCTCCGGCGCCTGACCCTGCGGACCGCGTTCGCGGCGATGCCCGTCGCCGCGGCGGTGCTCCTCGCCGCGACCCTGGTCGGCAAGGCCCTCGGGCTCGGCGTCGACTGGTTCGCCGAGAACCAGGCGGCGCTGGGCTCGTACGTGGCCTCCGGGCTCTTCGCGGCCTCCGTGTCGCTGCTGCTCCCGCTGGTCCTGCCCGGTACCCGGACCCCGCGCCCCCGTTCCCCGCTGGAGGGCCTGCGGGCCCCCAGGACGGGCGAGCGGCCCGAGAAGGGACGTACGGGGGCCGTCCGGCTCCTGGTGCTGGCCTGCGCGGCGGTCGCCGCGGCGGTGGCCTGCGCCGCGGCCGTGGCCGTCCTGCACGCCGTGGACCTCGGCGGGGGGCCGGCCGCCTTCGCGCTGCTCGTCCTCGCGCTGGTCGGCGGCACCGCCGCGGGCATCCGCGCCGACCAGGCCGGCAAGGTGCTGCCCGCGCTCTCCCGGCGCCGGATGCTCGCCCTCGCCCTCGCGGTCACCGGACTCGCGCTGCTGCTGACGGGCCTGGTCCCGGACATGGCGACCGTCCTGTTCCTCTCCCTGCTCGCCGGCACCGCCGCGGGCGTCGCGGCGAGCACCGGCCACACCCTGCTGGACCAGGAGACCGAGGAGTTCCGCCGGGCCCGGGTCACCGCACACCTCCAGGCCGTCGTACGGGTGGCCGTGGGCCTGGGCGCCGTCCTCGCCCCGCTCCTGGCCGCGCTGATCGGCCCGCACCGGCTGACCGGCGGCGAGGCCGTCCTCTCGCACGGCGGCGCGGCCTTCACCCTGATGCTGGTCGGCGCCCTGCTGCTGCCCGTCGCCGTGGTCGTCCTGGCCAAGGCCGACGACCGGGCCGGCGTGCCCCTGCGGCGCGACCTGCGCGAGGCGCTGCGCGGCGGGGAGCCGGTACAGGCCCCCTCCACCACCGGCTTCTTCATCGCCCTGGAGGGCGGCGACGGCGCGGGCAAGTCGACCCAGGTCGAGGCGCTGGCCGACTGGATACGGGACAAGGGCCACGAGGTCGTGGTGACGCGCGAGCCGGGGGCGACCCCGGTCGGCAAGCGGCTCCGCTCGATCCTCCTCGACATCTCCTCGGCCGGGCTCTCCGACCGTGCCGAGGCGCTGCTGTACGCCGCCGACCGGGCGGAACACGTGGACACCGTGGTCAGGCCGGCCCTGGAGCGCGGCGCGGTCGTCATCTCGGACCGCTACATCGACTCCTCGGTGGCCTACCAGGGCGCGGGCCGCGACCTCTCCCCGACCGAGATCGCCCGGATCTCGCGCTGGGCCACGGACGGGCTCGTCCCGAACCTGACCGTCCTGCTCGACGTGTCACCGGAGGCGGCGCGCGAGCGCTTCACGGAGGCCCCGGACCGGCTGGAGTCGGAGCCGACGGAGTTCCACCAGCGGGTGCGGGCCGGTTTCCTGACCCTGGCGGCGTCCGACCCCGGGCGCTACCTGGTGGTCGACGCCGGTCAGGACCCGGGCTCGGTGACCACGGTCGTACGGCACCGCCTGGACCGGATGCTTCCGCTCTCCGCGGCCGAGGTGGCCGCCCAGGCGGAGGCCAGGCGCCTCGCCGAGGCCGAGGCCCGGCGCAAGGCGGAGGAAGAGGCCGCGCGCAAGGCCGAGGAGGCCGAACGCAAGGCGGAGGCGGAGCGGCTGCGGGCCGAGGACGAGGCCCGCAGGGCCCGCGAGGCCGAGGAAGCCGCCCGGAAGGCCCGCGAGGCCGAGGAGGCGCGGATCGCCGCCGAGGCGGAGGCCGCGCGGAAGGCGGAGCAGGAACGGCTGCGGGCCGAGGCGGAGGAGGCCCGTGCGCGGGCCGAGGCCGAGCGGCTGCGCGCGGAGGCCGAGGAGCGGGCCCGGGAGGCCGAACAGGAACGGCTGCGCAAGCAGGCGGCGGAGGAGGCCCGGCTGCGGGCCGAGGCCGAGGAGCGGCGGCGGGAGAAGCAGCGGCGCGCGGAGGAGTCCCTGCTGAAGGCGGAGGCGGCGCGCAGGCTGGCGGAGGCCGCCGCGGCCGAGACGGCGGCGGCGAAGGCGAAGGCCGCCGCGGCGGCGGCGGCAGCCGCCCGGGCCGCTGCCCAGGCCGCTGCCCAGGCGGCCCAGGCCCAGGCGGCCCAGGCCCAGGCTCAGGCGGTTCCGGCAGCTCCGGCCCCGCGGGCCGGGACGGCTGGGACAGGCGGGACAGGCGGGACGGGCAGGACGGCCGGGAACCGGTACCCGGACGACGCCGTGACGGTCGAGACCCCGGTGGTCAAGCGGGTCGTCCAGCCGGACGACATCACCCAGACGGTTCCGGTGCCGAAGGTCGACCCGAGGGCGTCGTCCCGGGGGCCGGGTGCTGGTGGGGCCCGTGGGTCTGCCGGCACGCGTGGTGGCTCCAGGGCGGCCGGTTCGGCCGCGTCGGAGGACGCCACGGAGACCGCGGTCCTGCCGGCGGTCCGCCCGGTCGGCCCGGCCGACGAGACGGCCGTCCTGCCGTCCGTCCGCCCGGACGGCGGCCGGTACGAGGTGCTGTCGGACGCCCATCGTGCGGACGCCCACCGTGCGGACGCCGCGCAGGGTGGTCCGGTCCGGTCCTCGTCGCGGCCGACGGCACGGCGGCCGGAGGAGAACCCGGCCGACCGGGTTCCGCCGGGCATCTTCCGGGACGAGTCCGGCCGTGACGCGGGCAACGACGTGACCCGCGAGCTGCCGGTCCTCGGCGCGGACGGCCGCCCGCGCCGCCCCCGCCCGGACTGGGCCGAGGAGACCCCGCTCGACGACCTGCCGACGCTGGCGGACGAACTCCTGGGCCGCCACTGCGAGGACGACGGGGGCGACGAGTACGACGAGGACGGTGCCGGGGGCAACGGCGGCGGCAACGGCGGGGGCAAGGGCGGCGGCCCGCGCCGCCGGCGCTGACCGGCCGGAGCGCCGGTAGCGGGAACGGATTGTCAGTGGGGCGCGCCACACTGTGAACAGGCGCGCGACCCGGGCCGGCCGGGCGACCGGACGGGCCGGTTGCACGGACGGGCCGGGCGCACGGCCGCGCGGATACCCGGTGCGCGGGTACGGACGGAAAACGGAAACGTGAAAGGCGGTGGGCGGGATGCCCGTATGGGACGACCTGGTGGGACAGGAGCGGGTCCAGACGCAGCTGGCCGCCGCCGCCCGTGACGCGGACGCCCAGGTCACGGCCGTCGCGGCCGGGACGGAACCGCCCGCCGCGTCCAAGATGACCCACGCCTGGCTGTTCACCGGACCACCCGGCTCCGGGCGGTCCACCGCCGCCCGCGCCTTCGCGGCGGCCCTCCAGTGCACCAGCCCCGACCGTGCCCTCGGGGGCGAGCCCGGCTGCGGTTTCTGCGACGGCTGCCACACCACGGTGATCGGCACGCACGCCGATGTGGAGATCGTCCGTACCGACCTGCTGTCCATCGGTGTGAAGGAGACCCGCGCGCTGGTCCGCCGGGCCCAGCTCTCCCCGGCGGTCGGCCGGTGGCAGGTCATCGTCCTGGAGGACGCCGACCGGCTCACCGAAGGCGCGGGCAACGTGCTCCTCAAGGCGGTGGAGGAGCCCGCGCCACGGACCGTGTGGCTGCTCTGCGCGCCCTCGCTGGAGGACGTGCTGCCCACGATCCGCTCCCGCTGCCGGCACCTGACCCTGCGCACCCCGCCCGTCACCGCCGTCGCCGAGGTCCTGGTCCGGCGGGACGGCATCGAGCCCGCCGTCGCCGAGGCCGCCGCCCGCGCGACCCAGGGACACATCGGCCGGGCCCGGCGACTGGCCACCGACGCGGACGCCCGCTCCCGCCGGGCCGCCGTGCTGAAGCTCCCGCTCCGGGTCGACGACGTGGGCGGCTGTCTCAAGGCCGCGCAGGAACTCGTCGACGCCGCCGCCGAGGACGCCAAACAGGTCGCGGAGGAGGTCGACACCAAGGAGACCGAGGAACTGCGGGCCGCGCTCGGCGCCGGGGCGGGCGCCGGGAGCCGGATGCCGCGCGGTACGGCGGGCGTGATGAAGGAACTGGAGGACCGGCAGAAGCGCCGCCGCACCCGTACCCAGCGCGACAGCCTCGACCTGGCCCTGACCGACCTCACCGGCTTCTACCGGGACGTGCTGGCCCTCCAGCTCGGTTCGGCCGTGGCCATCGCCAACGAGGAGATACGGCCGGACCTCGACCGGATGGCCCGCGCCTGCGGCCCCGAGCGGACCCTGCGCCGGATCGAGGCGATCATCGCCTGCCGGGACGCCCTGGACCGGAACGTCGCCCCGCTCCTCGCGGTCGAGGCGATGACGATGGCCCTGCGCGCGGGCTGACACCCCGGCCGGCCGCCGGTGGCGGTGGTGCGGCCGGGTGCGGCCTCTGGCGGTGGTGGTGGCGGCCGGGGCCCGGCCCCGGGCGGCGCGTTCACCCGTACGAGCGACCTGGCCGTGTCGTCCGCAGCGGGGGCGGGAGCCGCCGGGGCGGGAGCCGGTCCGGCGGGACCCGGTCCGGGGACCGGCCAGGGGCCACCGGCCGGCCGGGAGACCCGTACCGGAGCGGCCGGGCGGGGGCCGGTTCCCGGATCATCCCGGCCCGCCGGGGCCGTACCCTCCGGGCATGGACACGAGTCGCCTGCTGCGCACCACCGGAACCGTGATCGCAGCCGCCGGGCTGCTGCTCTCCGGGTGCACCTCGGGAAGTTCGGGGGGACCCCGGGCCGCCGCGTCCCCGGCCAAGGGCAGCCCCGCGCAGTCGGCCACGCCCTCCGGTCCCCCGGCCGCGCTCCGCCCGTACTACGGGCAGAAGCCGAGCTGGCGCGACTGCGGTGTCCCGGAGTTCCAGTGCGCCACCATGAAGGCCCCGCTGGACTACGCGAACCCCGGCTCCGGCCAGGACATCGACCTCGCGGTGGCCCGCCGCCAGGCCACCGGCCCCGGCAAGCGGCTCGGCTCGCTGGTCGTCAACCCGGGCGGCCCCGGCGGCTCGGGCATCGGGTACCTCCAGGCGTACGCGGCCATCGGCTACCCCGCGCCCGTGCGCGCCCAGTACGACATGGTCTCCTTCGACCCGCGCGGGGTGGACCGCAGCAGTCCGGTCGAGTGCCTGACCGGACCGGCCATGGACCGGTTCACCCAGGTGGACCAGACCCCGGACGACCCGGCGGAGCGTTCCCTGCTGGTCTCCGCCTTCCAGGAGTTCGCGACCGGCTGCCAGGCCCGCTCGGAGCGCGTCCTGCCGCACGTCTCGACCGTCGAGGCCGCCCGTGACATGGACATCCTCCGCGCGGTCCTGGGCGACGAGAAACTGACGTACGTCGGAGCCTCGTACGGCACCTTCCTCGGGGCGACGTACGCGGACCTCTTCCCCGGCCGTGTCGGCCGCCTCGTCCTGGACGGCGCCATGGACCCCTCCCGGTCGGCCCTCGACCTCAACCGGGACCAGACGGCGGGCTTCGAGACCGCCTTCCGCTCCTTCGCCAAGGACTGCGCGAAGCAGCCCGACTGCCCGCTCGGCCAGGGCGGCCCGGACGAGGTGGCCGCGCGGCTGAAGAGCTTCTTCCGCAAGCTCGACGCCCAGCCCGTGCCCACCGGCGAGACGGCCCGCCCGCTGGGCGAGTCCCTCGCGACGACCGGGGTGATCGCCGCCCTCTACGACGCCGCCGCCTGGCCCCAGCTGCGCGAGGCGCTCACCACGGCGACGAACGGCGACGGGGCCGGGCTGCTGGCCCTGGCCGACAGCTACTACGAGCGCGAGCCGGACGGGAAGTACGCCAACCTGATGTTCGCGAACGCCGCCGTCAACTGCCTCGACCAGCCGCCGGCCTTCCGCGGCCCGGAGGACGCCGCGGCAGCCCTGCCCTCCTTCGAGAAGGCGTCGCCGGTCTTCGGCGCGGGCCTCGCCTGGGCCTCGCTGAACTGCACGTACTGGCCGGTGAAGGCGACCGGCACGGCCCACCCGCTGACCGCGAAGGGCGCCGCGCCGATCGTGGTGGTCGGCACGACCCGCGACCCGGCGACCCCGTACAAGTGGGCCCAGGCCCTGGCCGGCCAGCTCGAATCGGGTGTCCTGCTCACCTACGACGGCGACGGCCACACCGCGTACGGCCGCGGCAGCGACTGCGTCGACACCGCGATCAACGAGTACCTCCTCCAGGGCAGGCCGCCGGTCGACGGCAAGAAGTGCTGACCCACCACGACGACCACCCCGCACGAACCCCTCCCCAGGCCTCCGGACACCCGGACCCCGGCCCCGCCCCGGGCCCCGCCACCACGACATCCCCACGGTCAGGGGCACCCCCCCACACCCTGTAGACTTGGCGCCGCTGCTGATGAGAGCACCTCTCCGGGGGAATGCTTGTCTGACCAGCGGTGCCGCCTTAGCTCAGCTGGCCAGAGCAACGCACTCGTAATGCGTAGGTCTCGGGTTCGAATCCCGAAGGCGGCTCTGTAGAACCCCCAGGACTCACTCGCCGTGACCTGGGGGTTTTGCTATTTCCGGGGTCGGTCGGCGCGTGCGGTGGCTGGGGCTCGAAACCCCGTGCGTGAGCGATGCGTGAGCGGAGGGGGCGTCAGCCCTTCTTCGCGTCCTTCCTTGCCTTGGCCTTCCGGTGGCCTTGCGGGCCCGCTCTTCCTGCTCGGCCTTCCGCTGGAGGGAGACAAGCTTGGCGGTGGCCTCGGCGGCGCTCTTTCCCGGCCTGGGGGAGCACGCTCTGGTAGATGTCGCGCGTGATCCGGGTGTGGCTGTGCCCGATTGCCCGTCACGATCTTCACGTCGATGTCGGCGGCGAGCATGAGAGTGGCCGCTCCGTGGCAGGTGGCCGGTCAGTGTCCCGTCGCGACAAAGCGGAGGTAGCGGCGCAGGCCGAAGGCACGACGGTGCTCCGTGCCGACTGTGGCGAGCTGGGTGACCAGCAGGTCGTGGGTGGTGCTCGCGTCGGTGAGTTGAGCCTGGCGCTGGAGCAGCACCGCGCGCTGGCGTTGCGTGGCCGCCTGGTGCTGTTGCTTCTCCTTGCTGACCTGCTGCTGGCTGGTGGTGATGCGCTGCTGGAGCTGGTCGCGCTTCCGTCGGGCTACTCCCTCGGCCTGAGTGATCTCCGCTTCGTATTTCTTCTTCTGCGCGGCGAACTGCTGGCGGATCGCTGTCCGTTCCTGGGCGCTCACGCTGGAAGGAGCCGAATTCCGGGCACGCTGCTCCAGCGAGGTCCGCCAGCTCTCGAGCGCGGCGGCCCGGACCTCGCCGACACCCGAGACCTTGACCTGTTGACCGTTGGACCGGATGAGATACGCGTCGCGGTTGCTGTACCGGCTGCCCTGGACGTACCGGACCCCGGTGAAGTCATCGGCCGTCCGGATACCGGCGGCGGTCAGGGCCATGACCGTCCCGCTGCCCATGTTGGAGAGCTTCTTGACGTCCTGGATGGGAGTCCGGCGGAGTCTGTCCTGGACGTGCGTCTTGACCGCCGACGCCAGCGCAGCTTCCAGTTGTCTCTGCTCCTTGGCGGCCAGTCCGCTCAGCTTGGTCCTGAGATTGCCGGTCTCCTTGTTGAGTGTGACGGTGATCCGCGACTGCTCGTCGCGCAGTTCGGTCTGGAGGCTCTTGACCTGTTGGCTGATCTGGATGTCCCGGCTCGTGCTGGCCCGTGCCAGGGCTTCGATCTCCTGGCGGATCTTCTGTGCTGCCGCCACGGGGTCCTTCAGCGCACTCACCCGCTGCTGGAGGACCCGCAGCCGGGCCTTCGAGGCCCTGGCTTCTGGGCGGGAACGTCGGGTGGCGTGGAGGGCCCCGCCGGATACCAGCAGAGCTCCCAGCTGGGCGGCGGCCATGTAGCCGGTCGGCAGCACGCTGACGGCGGCCAGTGCAGCCGGTGCGGCAGATCCGGTCAGGGCGAAGACCCCGGAGAAGATGTCTGCGGGGCGCCGGCGTGCAAAGCCCGTACCGGTGGGCGTGCCCGCACTCCCGCTGCCCCCAGGGACGTTCTGCTGCGGCGGAATGTGCCCCGCCAGCCAGGAGGGGGCTCCACCCGCCGTAGCTGCGGCAGGGGCCGGACGCTGAGCCGGGACAGGGACCGGGATCGCCCCGGCCGCGGACAGCGGGGGCACCGTGTGGGCGGCCGTGGCGAGCAGGCCGTGCGTCTGAGCTGCTAGCGCCCGAAGGGCCGGGTCTGCATGGGTCAGCAGCAGACTCCAGGCCAGTGAGGACTGCGGTTCCTTGAAGTCGTCCTCTTTCAGGATCAGGAATTCTCCCTGACCGTCGTGCAGTTGATCCCAGAGGGTGGGATCGGTGGCGACCGCCACGAGGGTGAGGTAGATGACCCACTCCGAAAAGCGGTCCATCGAGGGGCCGAAGTCCGAGCTCGCGCGAGTCGGGGACTGGTAGTTGCGGTGACCGTTCTCCATGGCGCCCTGCCCTTTGAGCTCGGGCACGTACATTCCGTCGTAGTCGACGAGGCGGAGCGTGCCGTCGGCCGCGACCAGGAGATTGCCGTGCTGGAGATCGCCGTGGGCGATGCCGAGCTTCTCCAGATCGGCGGCCAGTGCCGCGAACCGCTCGGCCGCCTTGAGAACGGCCACCGCGTCCCGGACGTTCCGGTCGATCCACGTGATCAGGCTGGTGCCCTCCACCCAGGCCATCTTCAGGGCCGGGTACCAGTAACCGGCGACGAGGACGCCGTGCGGCAGATACTCCATGCCGACCGGCCAGGGCTGGGACAACTTGGCAGGCCTGAGGCCGGCGAGCTGCTTGCTGATGGCCTGGTAGCGGGCCTCCAGGGTGCTGCTGTCGCGGGTGAAGCATTTCAGCGCGTACCGCCGTCCGTCCGGGGCGGTGATGGAGAAGACGCTTGCGAAGTTCCCGGAGATCGCCTTCGGCCCGAGCATGGGGCTCTGCTGGACCGTCCCGTTCTTGAGGTCCGGGTCCTCGAAACACAGCGTGGGGTTCTGGAGGGCTTCCACGTAGTTCGCGCCGGTCGGGAATTTCCGTCCGGCGACAGGTCCGCCAGTGCGGGAGACCGCCATTACCCCTCCGTCTTCACCCGCACGCGAATGAGGGCTACGTCGTCGTTGCGCATCCGGGACCTGTTACGTTCGTTTTGAACCCACTCGGTGAAGCTTTCCTCATCCAGGTCGGCAAGTTTTCCGAGCTGCTTTCCGGCTTGGTCAGAACTGATTTCAGGGTGTGAGAGCAGCCACGCTGCCAGTGCGTCCGTCGAGAGCAGAAGTTCGTCACCCGCGCGCAGTCCACCGGTTGTGGTCGATGCCCGTTCGGTGATCAGCGCGGCGTCCCGGTTGCGGCTGCCGAGCAGCTGAGGGGTGATGCCGAAGCCATGGCCGTCCGTGATGGGGGATGAGGTGATCAGCCGGCCGCCGCGGAGATGGAAGAGACAACTGTCGCCGAGAGCGAAAGCCCGCCAGGTCCAGGGCCGCACAGCCTCCGGGTCTTTCGGATCCGCCGACGCCGCCCGTACGTGGACGGCCGCCAGCGTGGCGAAGGCCCCTTTTTCCAGGCCCGGCTGCTCGTACCAGGCGATTGGCCGACCGTGGGTCGCCCGCTCCTCCTGGTATTCCGCGATGTAGCCGTCCCACTGGTCGACGGTGCGGGCCAGGAGGTCCTCGACGAAGGACCCGGACAGGCCGTCCTGCCCGTCCCCTGGTTCGTCATCGGCAGCCGCCATCGACGCGACGGCGCCGTGTACCAGCTGCCTCGCCCATGCCCCGGCGAGCAGACTCTCGGACGCCCCGTCGGACACAGCGGCGAAGAGCGAACTCGCGTCGGGTGACCACGAGACGCCAATGGCGTCCTCACACTCCTCCGGCGAGTTACCTGTCTTGGGCACGAGGAAGCGCTGGACGTCGAGGGGCGTCGGGTGTGCGCCCATGCCGCTCAGCGCAGTTCCGTGGCGCGCGTACCGATGTCGAGGAACTCGACGATGGAGGTGATGTCGGCGTTGTAGACGAAACCGCGTGTGGCGTCGCTGACCCGGTGGCCCTGCGAAGCGGCGTAGGAACGCATGTGACCGGGCAGCACGCTCGACATGTGGAAGAGCAATCGGGAGTAGGTGTCCGGGAGGTCGCCCTCGCTGTCGGGGAACGTGACGGGAGTGCCGCTCGCCCCGGACACGTGAAGGTTGAAGAGGAGTACCGACCCATCGGCGGTGGCGTGCGAGGCGAGCCCGATGGCCGCACTCGTGGGATCGCCGTCAGTGGACTCGCCGTCGGTCAGGTTGAGGACGATGGGCGGGAAACCTCCCGGGTGCTCGTCGACCCAGCGGGCGACCAGGGAGTCGGCGTAGCCGAGGGCGCGAGTCATCGGAGTTCCGCCGTTGGTGACCGGGTCCATCCAGACCGGGAACTGCACGGTCGTCTCGACGAGACCGCCGGCGCCGTCCGGAACCTTCTTCGTGCGGCTCTCCAGGCGGGCGGGGTTGTTCGCGATGTCGCCCAGCGGTACGAGGTCACGCCCGGCGAGTGCGCCGGTGAAGGCGGAGCCGACCTGGGTGTGGCCGTAGCCGATCACCGCGACGTGGAAGTAGTCGCGGACGCCCTCTTCCTTTGCGCACTTGACCGACAGCTCGGTCAGCAGCCGGTTGATGGCGTCCGACACGACCTGGGCACGCTTCTGGACCATCTCGCCGCTGCCGATGGGATCGCTCATCGAGGCGGACTGGTCCACGAGGAAGATGAAGCAACCGGGGTTGGTGCGACTGATTTCGGCGGCGTACGGCATCTCGGCGACCCGGCTCCTCTTGCGCGACGGGGGACTTGAACGCCACGGCATGGGACGCGCGCGGAAACCTGACCCCCCAGGGAGGCCGATGGTAGCGGATACCGTGCTGCTCAGTGAGTGGCTGAAAAGCTCGACGTTGCGACGGCCTGGGTTCGAGACCTCGTGCGTGAGTGAAGCGGCTGTCAGCCCTTGCGTAAGGCTTTCTTCCCCTTGCCCTTCGTCTCTCGGCTCACCTGGCCTTCGCGGCGGCCTTGCGGGCCTTGTCCTCCTCGGACTTGCGTTGGAGGGGGACCAGCTTGGTGGTGGCCTCGGCGGCGCTCTTGCCGACGTGGGGGAGCACGCTTAATGGTGACGTCGGGTATTCGAACTGTCCGAATGCCTAGGTCATGGGGTGCCTCGGCGGGCGACGTCGGCGGCGTAGTTGGCCCAGTCTCCTGCGGAGAGTCGTTGCCAGGCGACGGCGACGTCGGTGTGGATGCCGAGGGTGCGGGCGAGGATCGCTGCGGGGATTTCGGTGGCGAGCTGGAAGAGCGCGGTGCTGCGGGCCTGGTTGGGTCGGATACCGAGCTGGTTCAACCGCTGGGTCAGCTGTGTGGTGCTGATCGGCCGTCCTGGTTGGCCGCCGGGGAAGAGCCATGGAGACGGGGTCAGGGCCCCGATGGTGGCGTGTCCCTTGCGGTTTGCGGCGACGATGCGGGCCAGTACCGCAACAGGTTCGGGCAGGTGGACGGGCGCATTGCCGAGGCTGATCCGTACCTTCTGAGGGTCGATCTTGACGTCCTCGATGGTCAGACGGCTGATCGCTGCTGGCCCTTGGGCGTAGAGGAGGAGAAGCAGCCCGGCGAGGCGGTCCTCGGGCTTGAGGGTGTCGTCGTGCAGGAGCTGACGTGCGACGTTCCAGCGGTGCTCGTCATCGAGTGGCTGGGTGGGGCCGTTCCAGCGGAGGGCGGGGACGTGGATGGTGGTGAGCTTGTTGGCGCGAGCCCAGCGGATGAAGTGCCCGGCTGTGTGGCGGTAGGTCGCGGAGTCGTCGGTGAGCCAGCGGTCGAGGTCGGCCTGTCGGCAATTGTCCAGCGTGAGGTCGTGTGCCCTCAGCCAGTTCAGGAAGGCGACGGCAGCGTTGGTGCGTTGGCGGATGGCGAGGAACTGCTGCGGGGTGGCGGGTCGGCCGTTGTTGCGTCGACGAAGGCGCCGGACTAGGTGCCAGAGTGTGTAGCGGTGCAGAAGTTTCCGCTGGTCGGGGCACTGCTGGGATGCGAGAAGACTCGTGAGGAAGCGTTCGGCGCGGACCATGTGCTCGTCCCGTTCGGGCAGGGCTCCGACGCCAACGAGAACTTGACGGAGATGGGCGAGGGGAGGACTGTCGGGCAGCTCGTCGAGGGCCTGGTGCGTCAGCGCCCGTCGGCCAGCAGCCAGGTCAGACAGCACAGGGCCGATCGTGGGCTTGTTCAGCCAGCGTCTCGCGGTGATGGGATGTTCGGCGGTGGAGATGTTGCGCCGCAGGGCTTCGATCCCGGGATGGATCGAGTCGGACGGAGGGCCCAGCAGTTCGTTGAGACGCTGGTTGATGAGGCACCGGACGCACTGGCCCGGGTGGGGATAGTCGGGGTCGGTGCAGGTGGAACAGGTGTGCCAGACCTCTGGGGCGGTGCAGTCAGCGCAGAGAGGTCGGGCAGAGGTGCCGGATGTGACCGTTGCGAGGCAGCCGCAGGCCGAGCACGGTGCGGAGTGACGCTGGCAGGAAGGACACCACGGGCGACCGGTGACGCGGGAGGTTCCGCAGGGCTTCCTTTCTGCGCAGATACTGCAGGTCAGGACAGGAAGGGCGGGGCAGCTCGGGCAGAGCGGACCGTCCAGGGTACGGGTGCCCACGGGCCGTCGTCGGCCGCAGTTGAGACAGGACTCCAGGTTCGCCGGGTCGGTGCTCAGGCAGTTCGGACACACAGGCCGCCCTTCAGCGTCGCGCGTGGCCGGCTCGCGGCGAGCTCCGCAGCCCGCGCACTCCTCAATACGGGAATGGGCGATACAGGTGCGGCAGACCCGCTCTCCGTCGAGCGGCTTGCTGATACGTACGACTCTGTGACAGCGGGGGCAGGCAGGCCGGACGACCCCGGCGACTCCGGCATCGACGAGCAGGTCGATCAGCCGCAGGATCACGGGGAACGGCGCGAGGTGCGCGTTGCCGGTCAGCAGGGAGGGGTCGGCTTCGAGAGACCAGGCCACTTTCTGCTGGTTGGCAGGCCGTAGTGCCGTGCGGCGGACCGCGTCAGCGACCATGCTCGTACCGACGTGCGGGTCCAACTTGGCGATGACGCTGTGAATCACCGCGAGCGGATCCCGCCCGTCGGAGTCGGGACACTTCACACAGCGCGGCCTCCCGGTTCGGTCTCGTGTAGTGACACGACGGGACTTTCCGCAGCTGGCGCAGTCCTCTGGCTGCGGCCCGCAGACCGAGCAGTACCAGTCCTGACCACGGCGCTGCATGGTCCGCATCTGCTTGCCGCACTCAGCACAACACGGCGGTGAAACGGTCGTTGCCCCGGCCTCACGAAGAGCGATGAGCAGGTCGCCAGCGGCTCTGGGAGCCGGAGAGCGGCCGTCCTTGATCACGCCGGGATGCTCGGCCAGATACGACGCGAGGCGACGCGACTTCGCGCGCCCGCCCGCGACGCTGGTGACTATGGTGCGGATCCGGTCAGGCTCCAACTGACTTTCGACGGCCGCGACCAGTTCCACGATCAGCCCGACCGGATCAGAGACGGCACGGTCGGGGTGCTCTGGCGCGTTCACGGTCACGACCGTTCGACACCGCGGATGCGGGCCCGCTTGGGCCGCAGATCACCGACACCGGCCTCGGCGCCGACGGCCTTCTTCGTCCGGGACGTGTTTGTTCCGGCACCGGCCGCGGCCATGGGCTCGATGAGGTCGTCCATGGTGCAGTCGAGGATGTCAAGCAGAGCCATGAGGATCTTCAGGCTCAACCGTTCCGGGCGCTCGACGACGAGCCGGTAGACCTGGCTGGAGGACAAGTTGATACCGCGCTCATTCAGCAACGGGATGAGGTCCGTGGTGGAGAACAGGCCCCGGTCGGCCATGATCTTGCGCAGATGCCAGTGGTAGTCGAGCTTGGCAGCCATCAGCGGTCCTTGTCTGCGGAGGAAGTCGCGGCAAGTGCGGGTGCGAGAGCCCTGTGGAGCATGGTGTTCATGAAGTCGTTGCTGACGTGCGTGTAGATGGCCGTGGAGCTGTCGTTCTCGTGGCCGACTTGCTGTTGCAGAAACCGCCGGTCGACTCCGTCCTCCGTCAGGTGGGTGACGTAGGCGTGGCGAGCGGAGTGGACGACCAGCGCCTTCGGGAGCTTCAGCGCGTCCCGGTAGGTGACGAACCTGGCGTTGATCTCCGCCGGCTTGATCCGGCCGCCCCGCTCGGTCACCCACAACGCGGGGTTGTCCTCGCAGCCGAACCGCGGCCTGACGTTCTCCACGTAGTCGGCGACGGCCTCCACTGCCCAGTCCATCACCGACAGTACGTTCCGCCGTCGGGGCGGCTGGCCCTTCTTCGCCTTGCCGTAGCGGACATTCAGCGTGCCGTACCGGCCAAACTGCGGAGCCGACGCGTTGCGTCCGAAGTCCACCAGGTCGAGCTTGGCCGCCTCTGTGCGGCGAAGCCCCCACCCGTAGATCACCTTGAAGAGGGTGGCGTCTCGGTAGGCGGCGAGAGCACCCTTGCGTTTGGACCGTATCGCCCGGTCGACCTGGTCGTCGGCGTAGTCGAGGAAACGCTGGATCTCCTCACGGGTGAACGGTCTCGCCTCCGGGCTGCCCTCATAGTCGTTGAGGTGAGCGATGGTGTTCCACTCATGGCAGATGGCCACCGGATGAGTTCCGAAGGCGTCCTCGCAGGCCACCGCCCAGCCGTACCGGCCATCGATCAGGAATTCACTGAACAGGCGCAGACCGCCCTGGTAGCCGCGGATCGTGGACGGCGCGAGGTGCTTCTCGCTGGTCAGCCAGAGCGACCACTCGTCCACATGCCCTGGCGTCCAGGCCCAGGGGTATTCGTTGGTGTAAGCCATGAATCGGCGCACGAGCCGTTCCCGGGGAGCGACCGTGTCCTCGCGGAGCCCGCGAGCGGCCTGCTGAGCTCGCCAGCCACGCAGCATCGCCTCGACCATCGCGTCCTGCGGACGCAACTGGACCACCCCGGAGACCAGCTCCAGATGAGCTGCCCCAGCCAGGTCGGCACGTCGCTGTAGAGCCACTCCAGCCCTCCCTTTCAGAGGGCAAATCCTGCATCAGACGGGATCTGATTGCCAAACCCCCAGGTCAGACGGCCAGGCGGTAGGTAGGTAGAGTCTCCATAGGGCATCGCCCTGACCTGGTGACCTGCGATTTCTCGCCCATCAGATGCAATACCCGAGGGTTCTGGTAGATGTCGTGCGTGATCCGGGTGTCGCTGTGCCCGAGCCTGTTCGGCACGATCTTGATGTCGGTGTCTGCGGCCAGTATGAGCGTGGCCGCCCCGTGTCGGAGATCGTGCAGCCGGATAGGCGGGAGCCACGAGGCGGCCACCAGCCGCTCGAAGAGATCGGTCACCTTCCCGGGGTGTAGCCAGGATCCGTCCTCCTGTGTGAAGACGAGCCCGGTGTTCACCCAGGCCGAGCCCCACTGGGCGCGGTCGGCTTCTTGCTGCATGGGGTGCCGCTCCAGGACGCCGACGGTGTCGTCGTCGAGCGCGACGACGCGGAAGCCGCTGTCCGTCTTCGGCTCGGACGCCTCGACCTCCCAGCCGTTCTGGACGAGCTGACCGGTCACGGTGAGGAAGTGCCGGTCGAGGTTGGTCTCCGACCAGGGCTGCCCGCACGCCTCCCCGCGCCGCAGGCCGCGGAACGCGATCAGGTGCCACATCGCGTACAGCCGGTCGTCGGCGACAAGGTCGAGGGAGGCGCCTGTCTGTTCCGGCGTCCGGACCATCACCGGGGAGGGCTTCTCGCCGGTCTGCTCCCACTTGACGACCCGCTCGTCCGTCCACACGAGCGCCTTCGGCTTGCGCACCGGGTCGATCTCGACGTGGGCAGCCGGGTTGAACGTGATGATCTGCTGCCCGATCGCGTCGTTCAGGGCCGCGCGGAGCGTGGCCTTCACGTGCTGGCGCGTGGCCGGACCCGTCGCCCGACGGAAGCCCGGCATCGCGTCGGGCGACGCCTTCAGCGCCTTCCGGCGAGCACGGCTCCCCACCCCCTTCTACGGGATCGTCGTCAACTCTTCTACAGCAGAACGTCGCTGGGCGTTCTGCCCCAGGACCTCGGCGTTGACGTCCGCGATGGCCGTGAACATCTCGCTCAGGTGGCTGACCCGCAGCCGGTCGAGGCGCCGGTGCCCGATGTACGGCTTGAGGTGTACGCGGACGTCGGTCGCGTACCGGCTGATACCAGACTTCCGGATCCGCTTGCCCGCCAGCCACCGGTCCAGCCACTCGGCGACGGTCAGGCTGCCGACCAGGTCCTGCCGGCCTTGAGTCGCCGCCGGGTCTCCTCGACGTCGGGCAGGGTCAGCTTCTCGCCGCTGACCTCGGCCAGCATCTCGACGACCAGCGGTATGCCCTCGACCCGGAGGTACTGGACAAGAAGCGAGCTGCCGAGGATTGGGCGCGTTTCGTCCGGGACTTCGGAGCGTTCGGTGTCTGGCGATACATCTTCGCCATGGAGAAGATGATCCAGGATGCTCTCGGTTCTCGGGAGGCCCTCCAGGCGTTCGCTCACCCTGAATGATCAGTGTGGGCGGGTAACGCCCAAGGGAGCCGGCTCGCTCGTTGGGCGTTCTGCCCCCCCCGCGTTGACGTCATCCCTTGGCTATGACCACCAGGGTGGGCTCATGCGTGAGCGGACGGGGTGGCACGGGGTGGATTGGGCGGCACTCAGGGCCCAGGCCGCACCTCGCTGACCTGGGGACTCGGGTTCGAATCCCGAAGGCGGCTCTGTAGAACCCCCAGGACTCACTCGCCGTGACCTGGGGGTTTTGCTATTTTCGGGGTCCGGTCGGGGCGGCGCTCGACGATCGCCGTGTGTCCCCGCGTGCCCATTGCGTGCCCATCTGTTCGCCGGGAACCGGTGTGAGCTCTGTGGCCTCGAACTCGGCTCGGCCACCGCAGGCCGGCCTGCGGCTCCCCTCGGCGGTGTTTCATGCGGCCTTGGGCGTGACCGACCTGGTGACGGCGGGCGCGGTGGAGGCCCTGGGCATCTCCCACTACACCGGCCAGGTCGGGGTGGGCCGCCGTGCCGGCCTCCTCGTCGTGGACGGTGACCCGCTCGCCGGGGGTAGGGGGGCGGGCTAGGTTGGGGGAGTGGGGCCGGGGCGTCGGGTGGCAGGAGGCCGGACATGACGGCACGGTGGCGCACGGTGGCGGCGGGGATGGCCGCGGTGGGGCTGGTGGTGGTGCCGGTGAGTATGGGGAACGGGGCGGTGGCCGCTGTTTCCGCCCCCGTTTCCATCCCTGCCCTCGTTTCCACCCCCGTCCGCGTTCTCGCCCCCGCATCCGTTTCCGTACCCGTCTTCACGCTTCCCCCTCCCGTACCCGTGCCCCTCCCCGCCTCCGGGGAGTTTCCGCAGCTCACCCCGGCTCTGGCGCGGCAGTTGGACGGGGTCGTCCAGAAGGTCATGGCCGAGGCGCGGGTGCCCGGGGTGATCGTGTCGCTGTCGGCGCCGGGCAAGGGGGAGTACGTCCGGGCCTTCGGGGAGGCGGACAAGGTGACGGACGAGCCCGTCCAGCCCGACATGAACATGCGGATGGGCAGCGAGACGAAGACGTTCACGGTGACCGCGCTGCTCAAGCTGGTGGACGAGGGCCGGGTCGGGCTGGACGACCCGATCGGGAGGTATGTGTCCGGGGTCCCGAACGGCGACCGGATCACCCTGCGCCAGCTGGCCGGGATGCGGAGCGGCCTGTTCAACTACTCCGACGACAGGGGCTTCTTCACCGCTCTGGTGAGCGACCCCCAGCGGCCGTTCACCCCGCAGGAGCTGCTCTCGTACTCCTTCCGCCACCCGGTGGAGTTCCCGCCGGGCGCGAAGTTCCAGTACAGCAACACCAACGCGATCCTGCTCGGGCTGGTGGTGGAGAAGGTCAGCGGGGTCGCCCTCGCCGACTACATCGACCGCGAGGTCGTGCGGCCGGCCGGGATGGGGCACACCGTCTTTCCCACGGGGGCGGAGTTCCCCGGTCCGCACGCCCACGGCTACACCCGTCAGACGGCTTCCGGGCTGACGGAGGACGCCACGGACTGGAATCCCTCCTGGGCCTGGGCGGCCGGGGCCATGATCTCCGAGGTCGGCGACCCGCGGACCGTGGCCACCGGGACGCTGCTGTCCCCCGCCACCCAGGCCGAGCGGCTGCGGACCAGCCCGAGCGGGCTCCCGGGGACCGGGTACGGCCTGGGCATCTTCGACGTCCAGGGGTGGATCGGGCACAACGGCTCGCTGCCCGGCTACCAGTCGCTGACCGTGTACCTGCCGGGCCCGCAGGCCACCCTGGTGGTGCTGCTCAACACCGATGTCTCCTACGAGGGAGCCGAGCCGAGCACCCTGTTCGGCAAGGCGGTCACCCAGGTCGTGACCCCGCAGCACGTCTTCGACCTGCCCAGCCAGGCAGCCACCGCCGGCTGAGTGCCGGCTGAGTACCGGCTGTGGCGGTGTGGTTCCGGTGGTTCCAGCTGTTTCCGGTTGGTTCCGGTGGTTCCGGAAGGGGCGGGGGGATGAAACACCGTTGCTCTCCCGTCGCGTCAGTGGGGTGGGGCGGACACGAGGGGGAGGACATGCGGCAGGGTCGCAGGGACGGGTTCCGTGAGTTCGCGGCGGCCCGGTCGGGGCAGCTGTACCGGTCGGCGTGTCTGCTCGCGAGCGGGGACACGCACCTCGCGGAGGATCTGGTCCAGGAGACCCTGGGGCGGATGTACCTGATCTGGGGCCGGATCGCCCGTATCGACAATCCGGCCGCGTACGCGCAGACGGTGCTGGTCCGGGCCTTCCTCACCCACCAGCGCCGCCGGTCGACCGGTGAGCGCCCGCTTCGGGGAGCTCCCCGAAGCGGGCGCGGTGGCGGCCGACGGCGATCCGGTGCTGCGGCTGACCTGCTGGAGGCCCTGGGGCGGCTGCCGCCCAAGGACCGGGCGGTACTGGTGCTGCGGTACGGGGAGGACCGTAGTGTCGAGGAGACCGCTGCCGCGATGAACGCCAGCTCGGCGGCGGTCCGGTCACAGCACTAGCGGGCGCTGGCCCGGTTACGGCAACAACTGGGCGGGAGCCTCGCCGAGTTCGCCGCGCTCTGAGCCCACCGTGTTCCGGGCCGTGTACGGGTGCGGGGGGCGGTGCAGGTCCCTGGTGTTTACTTTCCCGGCACTTTCTCTCCGGTGCCTCCTCTATTTCTCTGCCCTGCCCCCGATCCACCTGTGAACGGAAGGTTTGATTCCGCATGCCCTTCGAAGAGAAACTCGGCGAAGCCCTACGGCGCGCCGGGGACGATTTCACCCCCGACCCGACCGCGCTCGTGGAGGGCGGTGAGCGGCGCGGGCGGCGGATGGTGGCGCGGCGCCGGGCCGCCGTGGCCGGTGGGTCGGTGCTGGTCCTGGCCGTGATCGGGACGGCCGGTGTGTACACCGGCCGGCTCACGGGCGGCGAAGCGTCCCGTCCGGCCGACATGGCGGCCCGGTCCGGTCCGCCGTCGGCCGTACAGGAACCGCCGCCGCCGTTGTCGCCGCGCGAGGCGAGGACGGCGCGGACCGGTTCCGGGGCCGTCGGCGCCGACCAGATGGTCACCACCCTGACGGAACTGCTGCCGGACGGCACGCTGACGGACACGCAGGCGCGCGGTACCGGCGACCCGCTGGGCGCGTACGTCGCCGGGGTCTTCGACGAAGGCAAGGGCGGAGCCGCCGTCAGCGTCGGCCTCCGCCGGATCGATCCGAAGGGCAGGGCCTTCCACCAGGAGACCACCTGCCCCGACAAGAACCTGGTGGAAATCGACCACTGCACGGAGGAGGTCCTTCCGGACGGCTCCCGGCTGCTGTTCCTCCAGGGGTACGAGTACCCCGACCGCCGGGAGCCCACCAAGCGCTGGTGGGCCACGCTGGCCACGCCGCAGGGCTTCCTCGTGACCTTCCAGGAGCACAACGCGTCGGCCGAGAAGGGGGCCCCGGTCTCGCGGACCGACCCGCCGCTGGACCTCGTCCGGTCGAAGGAGCTCGTCCGCTCGGAGAGATGGCACGCGGCCCTGAACGATCTGCCGCCCGCCAAGCCGGACACCCCGACCACCGCACCCGCTCCGCCGGCCGGGAAGCCGGCCGAGGAGACGCTGGAGGTCCTGCTCCGCGCGTCCGGGATTCCGTCCGTCTCCCAGGGCGGCGAGGGCGAGTACGGGTACGCGGTCCTGGACGACGGCAAGGGCCGGTCCCTGGTACAGGTCAACGTCCAGCCGGGCGGCGCGGACCTGGTGGGCGAGCGCTTCACCGGGGCCGCCACGGAGCCGGACGGCACCCAGGTCAAGGAGGAGCAGCAGCCCGGCGAGAAGGGTGGCAAGGGGGTCGTCCGGTGGTCCGTGGACACGCTGCGGCCGGACGGGCTGCGCGTCGTGGTCTCGGCGTTCAACACGCCGAAGCAGTCCGGCGCGGCGACCCGCCCGGCCCCGGCGCTGACCATGGCGCAACTGCGGGAGATCGCGCTCAGCCCGCAGTGGACCACCGCCGACTAGCCCCTGACCCCGGTTCCACCCCTGGCCCCGGCACTAGCCCTGGCCCCGGAACCGGCCCCGCCCCCCGCCCCCGGCGGGTCATTTCGCGTCCGCGTAGCACTCGACCACCGCCGTGGTGAAGGGGAACCGGACCGGGGTCTCGCCGAAGGTGATCCGGCCGGCCAGGTCGGCGGCGGCCCGGATGGCCTCGGCGACCGCCCCGGCCTCCTCGGCGGGGCAGTGCACGATCACCTCGTCGTGCTGGAAGAAGACCAGCTCGGCCCGCATTCCGGCGGTGGCCCGCCGGAGCGCGGCGAGCAGGAGCAGGGCCCAGTCGGCGGCGCTGCCCTGCACGACGAAGTTGCGGGTGAACCGGCCACGGGCCCGCGCGCTCCCGCCGCCCGGGCCGGGGCCCGACCCCGGCCCCGGGCCCCCGCCACCGCCTCCGCCCGGCTCCGGTTCCTCCTCCGGCTCCTGGGGGAGCCCGGCCTCGCCGCTCTCCCCGGAGCCCGCCGGCGGCGGGCAGGTCCGGCCCAGCCAGGTCCGTACGAGCCGGCCCTCCTCCCCGGCGCGCGCCGCGTCGTCCACGTACGCCACGGCCCGGGGGAAGCGGCGGCGCAGCGCGGCCAGGTTCTTCAGGCCGTCCCCGGAGGTCTGGCCGTACACGGCGCCGAGGACGGCCAGCTTGGCCATGTCCCGGTCGCCGGAGAAGCCCTGGCGGGAGACGGCGGTGTAGAGGTCCTCCGGCCGCCCCGCCACCTCCATGAAGGCCGGGTCGCGGGAGATCGCGGCCAGGACCCGGGGTTCCAGCTGGTCGGCGTCGGCGACGACGAGGCGCCAGCCGGGGTCGGCGACGACGGCCCGGCGGATCACCTTCGGGATCTGTAGGGCCCCGCCGCCATGGGTGACCCAGCGGCCGGTGAGGGTGGAGCCGGGGAGGAACTCCGGGCGGAAGCGGCCCTCGTGGACCCAGTTCGCGAGCCAGCCCCAGCCGTGGGCGGTGTAGATCCGGTACAGCTTCTTGTGGGCGATGAGCGGTTCCACGGCGGGGTGGTCGAGCTCCTGGATCTCCCAGCGGCGGGTGGACCGGAGCTTGATCCCGGCCTCGGCGAAGGCGCGGACGACATCGGCGGGCAGGTCGGGCCGGACCCGCCGCCCGAACGCGGCCGAGACCTGGTCGGCCAGCTCGGCCAGGCGCCGGGGCTCCCCGCCGCCGCCGTACCGCTCGCCGAGCAGCTCGGTGAGGAGCGCGCGGTGGACGTCGGCCCGCCAGGGCAGCCCGGCCCGGTTCATCTCGGCGGCGACGAGGAAGGCGGCGGACTCGGAGGCGGTGAGCAGGCGCATCCGGTCGGGGTGGGCGGTGGCGGCGAGCCGTCGCGCCTGGTCGGCGTGGACCGCGAGGAGCGCCTCCAGGGGGAGCGGCGCGGGCTGCGGGTCGAAGAGGGAGGACTGGGTCCCGGGCGCGGCGGCCCGCTGCGGCGGATCGGCCGGTACGGGGCCCCCGGTGAGCCGGGCCCACGCGGCGGCGGCCGAGCGGGGCTCCCCGGAGCGGCCCTCGTGCCCGAGCAGCAGCAGCTCGGCGCCCTCGACGTCGTGGCACCGCTCGACGCGGACGCCCGCCCCGAGCAGCCGGGGGTACACGGCGGCGGTGGAGCGCCACACCCACCGCGTCCCGGCCGGGGCGGCCCGTACGGCCTCGGCGGGGTCGCGGACGACGATCCGCCCCCTGGCCCCGGCCGCCGCGAGGGCGTCACCGCCGGCCCCGGAACCGGCCGCCGCGCCGCCCGTGGGGTGCGCGGAAGCGGCGTACGCGTACCCGGGCGCGGCGGGTACGGACACGGGTGCGGGGGGCACGGGCGCGGGTACGGCGGGTACGGGCGCGGCGTGCCACCAGCCGTCCCCGTCCTCGGCCAGGGCCCACCGCTCCGCGTGGTCGCTCACGAGTACGAGTCTCCCACCGGGGTCTGACAGGGCCGGGGTCTGACAGGACCGGGGAACGAGGACCGGGAACGAGGGCCGGGAGCGCGCCGCCCGGAGCCGGTCGGCGGGCCGCCCCTCGGGAGCCGTGGCGACCGGGCCACCCGGGCGGACATGCCAAGCTGGACGGTGTGAACGAGCCTGCCGAGACCGTCGACCGTGCCTTCGCCGCCGCCCTCTACGCCCAGGACGACACCGGCCTGGACACCGGGGCCTCCCTCCTCGCGGCCGAGCCGGACCGGTGGGCCGGGGTCGGGCGGGAGCTGCTGGCGCGCGGGGAGGCGTACGTACGGCAGGCGTGGGAGCGGGGCTGGCGGCCGGCCGACGTGCTGCGGCTGGTCCGCCGGGACCTCGACGAGCGGCACCTGCGGATCGCCGGGGACGTCATGGCCGCCGAGGCGCGCCGCTACCCCCGGCTCCCCGCGCGGTGGACGGTGACCGTGCCCGGTCCCGGCCACGGCACCGGGGCCTGGTGGGGTGAGGACACGGCCTACGCCGACCGGCTCGCCGGGCGGGAGCGGACGGACCGGTTCACCCTCGCCACCGCCGTCCTGGAGGTGTTCCGGCTGCTGGTCCGGCTGCCGTCGATCGAGCCGGTGGGCCCGCTCCCCGGCGACCCGGCCGACCTGTCGGGCCTGTCGGGCCTGTCGGTGGGGGCCCACATCGAGCCGCGCATGCTGGGCCGGATACGGGCCCTGCTCGCGAAGGCGGAGGCCACCACCTTCCCGGAGGAGGCGGAGGCGCTCAGCGCCAAGGCCCAGGAGCTGATGGCCCGGCACACCGTGGACGAGGCGCTGCTCGCGGCGCGCGGTGGCCGCCCGGCCCAGGTGCCCGGGGCCTGCCGGATCGGCGTCGAGCCGCCGTACGAGGAGGCCAAGGCGGTCCTGCTCGACGCGGTCGCCACCGCCAACCGCTGCCGGGCGGTGTGGAACAGCGGCTTCGGGTTCTCCACCGTGGTCGGCTTCGAGAGCGACCTGGAGGCGGTGGAGCTGCTCCACACCTCGCTGCTCGTGCAGGGCACGGCGGCGATGACCCGCGCGGAGGCGGCGCAGCGCTCCGGCGGACGCAAGCGGACGAAGGCGTTCCGGCAGTCCTTCCTGCTCGCCTACGCCAGCCGTCTCGGCCAGCGGCTCACCGAGACCGCCGCGCACACGGCCGCCGAGGCCCCGGACAACCTGCCCGCCCTGGTCGCCCGCGACGTCGCGGTCACCTCCCGGGCGGACGAGATGTTCCCCCGGACCACCACCACCCGGCTGCGCGGCGCCACCGACCACGCGGGCTGGGAGGACGGCACGGCCGCCGCCGACCGCGCCCACATGGGCGCCGCCCGCCACCCGCTGCCGCGCTAGCCCCCGGCGCGCGCGGGCGGGCGGCGGGTACGGGGACCACCCGCCCGGGGTCGGAGCGGGCCGCCCCCGGCCGGCTGCCCGGCCCGAGTCCGGCCCCGGCCCGGCCCGGGGAACGGCCGCGCGGGAGTGCCGTACAAATCAGCAGAAGTGCCGAAAACAGCTACTCTCGGCGGCATGGGCTGGCTCCGGGCGCTGAGGGACACCACCCGGTCGGGCATGACGGTCGAGCGGGCCCGCCTGGAGCCGCTCGTCGCGCTGCGGTCCGCCTTCGGGCTCGCCCTCGTCATCGCCTTCGGGCTCCTCCTCCTCGGTCCGGCCGCCGCCGCCAGTTCCGCGTTCGGGGCCTTCATGGCCGCCGTCGCCACCTTCCAGAAGAGCTGGCGCCCGCGCCCCGTCCTGGCCCTCGCCGCCGGGCTGACCCTCTCCTTCTCCACCTTCGTCGGCTACCTCGTCGGCTCCTCGCTGACCGTGCTCTTCCTGGCCCTCCTCGCCGTCTGGACCTTCGCGTCGGGGCTGATGTGGGCGGCCGGGCCCACCGCCGGGATGATCGCCTCCGGCAACGTCGCGATCATGCTGGTCACCGTCACCCTGCCCACCTCCGTGCCGCAGGCCGCCGTGCACGCCGCGATGATCGCCGCGGGCGGGGTGGTGCAGGCGCTGCTGATCGTCCTCTTCCCCGTCCGCCGCTGGGGCGCCCAGCGCGACGCCCTCGCCGACGCGCTCGCCGCCGAGGCCGACTACGCCCGCCGTCTGCGCCACGACCCCGTCGCCCCCTTCGACCCGGAGCCCCTGATGCGGGCCCGCGCCGCCGCGACCGTCACCCGGGGCCAGGCCCGGCGGCGCCCCGCCGAGCTGCAAGGGGCGCGCGGGCTGGCGGAACGCGTCCGGCCGGTGCTGGCCTCGCTCGCCGACCCGGCCGTGGGCGCCCCCGCCGAGGGCCCGGCCCGGGACCGCGTACGGGAACTGCTCGCCGCCTCCGGGTCGGTCCTGGACGCCGCCGCGCGGGCGATCCGGCACGGGGAACCCGTACGCCTCCCCGCGCCCGCCCTCGCCGTGCTGAACGCCCCCGACACGGCGGAGCTCCTCCAGGGCGCGCCGCTGCGGGCCGCGCGCCGGCTCGCCGCCCTGCTGGACGACGTCCTGGAGACGGCCGCGCCGCGGTCGGGCCGGACCGCCGATCCCGGGTCGTCGATGCTGCGGCCCACGCTGCTCGCCATGGTGCCGGAGGTCCTGCGGGCGGTCCGGGCCGAGCTGCGCCCGGGCTCGCCCGTCCTGCGGCACGCCGTGCGGGTCACCGCCGTGGCCTGCGCGGGCTACCTGATCGGCCACGCGCTGCCGCTCGGGCACGCCTACTGGGCCCCGATGACCTCCGTCATGGTGATGCGGCCGGACTTCAGCCAGACCTACTCCCGGGCCGTCGCCCGCTTCGGCGGCACCCTGGTCGGGGTCGCCGCCGCCTCCGCCGTCGTGCAGCTCGCCCACCCCGGCACCTACCTGTCGGGGCTCCTCGCCGTGGTCAGCGCCGGCCTGATGTACGTCCTGATGCGCACCGGCTACGCCGTCACCCAGGTCTTCGTCTCCGCCTACGTCGTCTTCCTGCTCGGCATGGGCGGCGCCGACCTGGACCAGACCGTGCCCGACCGGGTCGCCCTCACCCTGGTCGGCGGGGTCCTCGCCATGCTCGGGTACGCCCTCTACCCGGCCTGGGAGACCCCCCGGCTGCGGACCCGGCTGGCCGACTGGGTCGCGGCCGACGGACGGTACGCGGCGGCCGTGCTCGGCCAGTACGCCGACCCGGCCGGGGCCCGTCGCGCCGATGTCCGCGAGGCCCTGCTCGCCGCCCGCGCCGCCCGGATCGCCTGGCAGGACGCGCTGGAGCGGGCCGCCGGGGAGCCGGTGCGCCACCGGGGTCTGTCCCGCGCGGCGGCAGACGGGGCGGGCGAGGCCCTGGCGGCGCTGGGCCGGGGCGCCATGCTCCTCGAAGCCCACCTCCCGGACCGCGCCCACGAGCCGGTCCCGGGCGCGGCACAGCTCGCGGAGGCCCTGCGTACGGCCACCGAGGCGGCGGCGAAGGCGGTGCGCGAACGCCGGGTCCCGGAGTGGGGCGGGGTCCGGTCCCTGCTGGCGACGTGGGAGGCTCCGGAGACGGGTGTGCTGAGGGGGGCGGCGGAGCAGCTCCTCGACTCCCTGGAGGAGGTTTCCGCAGCCCTCCGCCCCTGAGAGTGATCAAGGGAGCACCGCGCGTGCACGTGCATCTGCCCGTGCAGCCCCCTGTGAACACAGCTATGATCCGGTGCAGTTGACATCTGCACTATCGGGGGCTTCCTGTGGACCACGCGTACAACGGGATGGCGGCTGCAGAACTCGCTTCTTTGTTCGGGCTGACCTGGCAGAAGAGCAGACACAGCAACTCGCAGGGTTCTTGTGTGGAGTTCGCGAAGCTGCCGGGCGGAGCTGTCGCCGTACGCAACTCGCGCCATCCGGAAGGGCCGGCGCTCGTGTACACACCGGCCGAGATAGAGGCCATGCTGCTCGGCGTCAAGGACGGCGAGTTCGACCATCTGATCAGCTGACGGGGCCGAAGGCCGAAAGGCCGCAGGAGCCCGGCCGCGCGACGGAACAGTGCGCTGATTCGCGCCATGCACGTGCACTGGCCGGGACTGATCGCAATGATCAACCCCGGCCAGTTGTCCTGATCCCGGTCCTGTCCCGGTCCTGCTTCCCGGTCCTGCCCTCGCCCTGTCCGCCGCCCTGTCCGCGGCGGTTCCCCGCGCGCGGTGGCGGCGGCGGGCGGGCCGCTCAGTCGTGGAGCAGGAAGAGCGCCCAGACCACCTTGCCGGTCAGCCGCCCCGCGAGCGGGTGCCAGCCCCAGTTGTCGCTGTACGCGTCCACCAGGAAGAGCCCGCGCCCCGACTCCAGGTCGACGTTCTCCTCCGTCCGCTCCGGCGAGAAGGACCCGCCGGGCCGGTCCTCGCTGGGGTCCCGCACCGCGCACACCAGCCGGGTGCTCCACCGCATCAAGTGCAGCCGTACCGGCGGTTCCGCCTCGGCGGCGGGCCCCCGGACGTCGTCCGGCAGGGCATGGCGCAGCGCGTTGGTGACGAGTTCCGAGACGACCAGGGAGACATCGTCGAAACGATGGTCCAGGCCCCACTGGGCCAATGTCGAACGCGTGAACGAGCGCGCGCCGCGCACGGCTTCGTAGCGGGCGGGCAGAGCACACGACGCGGACCCGGAGACAGCCGTGGGGTCGACCGGGGGCAGCCCCTGCCGTAACGGCTCAAGCACGGTCGATCCATTCGTCCCCATGCGAGGCACTCCCGGGATTCGCGGACGGAGCGGAACAGCGGGGTGGGTCGGGCCCCGGCGTGAAGTACACGCAGGTGCGCGGCACCATCGTTCCGAATGCCGCAGCCGGATGCAAGGGCAGATGCACGTGCACGCGCCGGACCTGTCCGTTCCCGTGCCGGTTCTTGCTCATTTCTTCCTGCGCAGACTTACGAACTTCTTTTACCGTCGGATGGTTTCCGTTACGGAACGAGTACGGTCAGATGCGTTTTGGTGGCAGACTGCGGCCCTGGGGTACGGGGGCCCCGCGCACACCATTGCGATGGGGAGGGAAGGACAAGTGACCGCAGAAGCCAGCGGTTCCGTGGTGCGTCGCATCCTCCTGGGCTCGCAGCTCAGGCGGCTCCGTGAATCCCGCGGCATCACCCGGGAAGCGGCCGGCTACTCGATCCGCGCATCCGAATCGAAGATCAGCCGCTTGGAGTTGGGAAGGGTGAGCTTCAAGGCCAGGGACGTCGAGGACCTCCTCACGCTCTACGGAGTCACGGACGGCGCGGAGCGCGAGTCCCTGCTGGGACTGGTCCGGGAGGCCAACGCGGCGGGCTGGTGGCACAGCTACGGCGACGTGCTGCCCGGGTGGTTCCAGACCTACGTGGGCCTGGAGGGCGCCGCCTCCCTCATCCGCATCTACGAAGTCCAGTTCGTCCACGGCCTGTTGCAGACCGAGGCCTACGCCCACGCCGTCGTCAGCCGCGGCATGCCGGGCGCCACCCCCGCCGAGATCGACCGCCGCGTCGCCCTGCGGCTGGAGCGGCAGAAGGTCCTCGTCTCCGAGAGCACCACCATCTTTCACGCCGTTCTGGACGAGGCCGCGCTGCGCCGCCCCTACGGCGACCGCGAGGTGATGCGCGGTCAGCTGGAACACCTCGTCGAGATCTCGCAACGGCCCAACGTACGGCTCCAGGTGATGCCCTTCTCCTTCGGCGGACACGCGGGCGAGAGCGGAGCCTTCACCCTGCTGCGCTTCCCCGAGTCCGATCTCCAGGACATCGTCTATCTGGAACAGCTCACCAGCGCCCTCTACCTGGACAAGGACGAGGAAGTGGCGCAGTACGAGAAGGCGATGGAACGGCTCCAGGCGGACTGCCCCGAGCCGGAACAGACCAGGGATCTTCTCCGCGGACTGCTCCAACTGTCTTGATTCGCACGTAGTATGACGTCCGATCAGTGCGTGACGACCGATCGGTCTCCGGTGCAGCGCAAGGGTGCGCGCTCGCAGTAAGGGATGGCATGTCCATATTCACCGACCTGGCTCACCAGTACATCGACGGCGAATGGCTGGCCGGCACCGGTTCGTGGGACATCATCGACGTCAACCCGTACAACGGGGAGAAGCTCGCGGCCATCACCGTCGCCACCGTCGAGCAGGTGGACCAGGCGTACCGCGGCGCCGAGCGCGCCCAGCGGACCTGGGCCGCCACCAGCCCGTACGGCAGACGCGCGGTCCTGGAGCGGGCCCTTCGCATCACCGAGGAGCGCGAGAAGGAGATCGTCGAGGCGATGATCGACGAGCTCGGCGGGACCCGTCCCAAGGCCGAGTACGAGGTCCGCCTCGCCCAGGAGTTCATCCGCGAGGCGATCCAGCTGGCCATCCGCCCCGAGGGCCGCATCCTGGCCTCGCCGGTCGCGGGCAAGGAGAACCGGGTCCAGCGGCTCCCGGTCGGCGTCGTCACCGTGATCAGCCCCTTCAACTTCCCCTTCCTGGTCACCCTGAAGTCCGTCGCCCCCGCCCTGGCCCTGGGCAACGCGGTCGTGATCAAGCCGAACCAGAACGCCCCGGTGGTCGGCGGCGGGGTCATCGCCAAGATCTTCGAGGACGCGGGGCTCCCGGCCGGGCTGCTCAACGTCCTGGTCACCGACATCGCCGAGATAGGCGACGCCCTCCTGACCCACCCCGTCCCCAAGGTCATCTCCTTCGCCGGCTCCGACCGGGTCGGGCGCCACGTCGGCGCGGTCGCCGCCCGCCACTTCAAACGGACCGTCCTGGAGCTCAGCGGCAACAGCGCGCTGGTCGTCCTCGACGACGCCGACATCGACTACGCGGTGGACGCGGCCGTCTTCAGCCGGTTCGTCTACCAGGGCCAGGTCTGTATGGCCGCCAACCGCATCCTGGTCGACGCCTCGGTCGCGCCCGAGTTCACCGAGAAGTTCACGGCACGCGTGCGCGCCCTGAAGACGGGCGACCCGCACGACGCCGACACCCACATCGGCCCGCTGATCAACTCCTTCCAGGCCGACGCCCTGACCGCGCTCGTGGACCGCGCCGTGGCGTCCGGGGCGCAGGCCCTCGTCCGCGGGTCTACGCGCGGCAACCTGGTCGAACCCACCGTCCTGGCCGGGCTCCCCGAGGACTCCCCGCTGCTGGCGCAGGAGATCTTCGGCCCGGTGGCCCTGCTGATGGTCTTCGACGGCGAGGACGAGGCGGTCCGGCTGACCAACGCGACCCCGTACGGGCTGAGCGGCGCGGTGCACACCCGGGACGTGGAGCGCGGCGTCCGCTTCGCGCAGCGGATCGAGACCGGGATGATGCACGTCAACGACTCCACCATCGGGGACGACCCGCTGGCGGCCTTCGGCGGCGAGAAGGCGTCGGGCCTGGGCCGGCTGAACGGCGACGCGACGGTGGAGGCGTTCACCACCCAGAAGTGGATCTCGGTCCAGCACGGCCGCACCCACTTCCCTTTCTAGTGCTGTGACCGGAAAGGTTTGCCGGTAGGCCCGCGGCGTCCGGTGCGGTGGATCGCAAGGCGGAGGGCCACGGCTTGTACTGGACGTACTTGCGTGGTCCGACAACGCGGCGAGGCGCCGTGCCGGGCGTCGAGGGCCGGTGAACCTTTCCGGTCACAGCACTAGACACCGCCCGTTCTGGACACCGCCCGTTCCCGGCACGGGGTGTCCGGCCCGGGCGGATGGGTAGGGTCGGTGCCCACCGACCCGGGAGAGACGCAGTGGCCGCCGACATCGTGATCGTGCAGACGACCATCGACGACGAAGAGGACGCGAGGCACCTGGCCCGGGGCGCGGTGGAGGCCCGGCTGGCCGCGTGCGCGCACATCGACGCCCCTCTCACCGCGGTCTACCGCTGGAAGGGGACCATCGAGACGGCCAAGGAGTGGCGCGTCTCCTTCAAGACCACGCAGGGCCGTCTGCCGGCGCTCACGGAGTGGGTCGGCCAGGAACACGGCTACGCCGTGCCCGAGTGGACCGTCCTCCCGGTGGCCGGTGTCTCCGACGCCTACCGCGCGTGGGTCGTCGAGGAGACCACCGCCGTCCAGCCGGAACTTTGAGGACACGACCTAGACTCGGCCGGGCGTACGGCAGGCTTCCGGGGGAGAGACCGAGTTGAGCAACATACCGGAGACCGGGCGGACCCCTCGGGTCCAGAACCGGCTCGTCGTGATCCAGGTGGTCGTCCTCTCGCTCCTGCTCACCCTCGGCGGGCGCCTCTGGTACCTCCAGATACGCAACGGCCAGGAGTACACGGACCAGGCCCGCGACAACCACCTCCAACAGGTCGTCCAGCCCGCCGTGCGCGGCTCGATCCTGGACTCCCGCGGGGTCCCGCTCGCCGGCAACGAGGCCCGGCTCGTCGTCTCCGCGGGCCGCACCGAGCTGCTCGCCATGAAGGACAGGGGCAAGGCCGTCCTGACCCGCCTCGCCGGGGTCCTGGACCTGAAGCCCGAGGACGTCGTCAACAAGGTCCGGCTCTGCGACGCCAAGACCCCGCAGCCCTGCTGGAACGGCTCCCCGTACCAGCCCATCCCCGTCACCGACGAGGCGACCACCGAACAGGTCCTCCAGATACGCGAGCACGCCGAGGAGTTCCCGGGCATCACCGCCGAACCGGCCGCCCTGCGCCACTACCCCGCGCCCGAGGGCGCCAACACCTCCCAGGTGCTCGGCTACCTCTCCCCGGTCACCGACGCCGAGATCGCCAAGGCCAAGAACTCCGATTCCCCCTACCTCCGCTCCGACCAGGTGGGCCGCTCGGGTCTGGAGCGCACGTACGACAAGGAGCTGCGCGGCAAGGCCGGCATCACCCGCTATGAGGTGGACAACCTCGGCCGGGTCATTGGGCAGGGGGAGAGCGACCCGGCCCGGCCCGGCGCGAACATCGTGACCTCGCTCGACTCCCGGGTGCAGGCGGTGGCCGAGGCCGAGCTGAACCAGGCGATGGTCGAGGCCCGCAAGACGTACGACAAGAACACGAGCCGCACCTACGAGGCCGACTCGGGCGCCGTCGTCGTCATGGAGTCCCGGACCGGCCGCGTCGTCGCGATGGCCTCCAACCCGACCTACGACCCCAACGCCTGGGTCGGAGGCATCTCCGCCAAGGAGTACGCCGCGCTCACCGCCAAGAACTCCAACTACCCGCTGCTGAACCGGGCGATACAGGTCCAGGCGGCGCCCGGCTCCATCTTCAAGGTGGTCTCCTCGACCGCCGCGGTCAACGCCGGGTACCCCTTCCACAGCCGCTACCCCTGCCCGAGCGCGTACTCGGTCGGCAACCAGACCTTCACGAACTTCGAGTCCCAGGGGTACGGGGACATCACCATCGGCCGGGCCCTGGAAGTCTCCTGCGACACCGTCTACTACGCCCTCGCGGACAAGGAGTGGAAGAAGGACGGCGGGATCACCCCGAAGAAGAACCCGGCCGACTGGTTCCTGAGGACCGCCCACGAGTTCGGCCTCGGCCGGCCCACCGGCATCGACCTGCCGAACGAGGTCGCGGGCCGGGTCCCCGACCGGCAGTGGAAGCGGGACTTCTTCGAGGCCAACAAGGCCGCGTGGTGCCGGGACGGCAAGAAGAACGGCACCTTCGCGGAGAAGATCGCCTACGAGAACTGCCGCCAGGGCCACCAGATGCGCGAGGGCGACGCCATCAACTACTCCATCGGCCAGGGCGACACCCTGGTCACCCCGGTCCAGATGGCGTCCGTCTACGCGGCCATCGCCAACGGCGGCACCCTCCACCAGCCCGGCGTCGGCCGCGCGGTCGTCAGCGCCGACGGCACCTCGGTCCGGGAGATCGAGCCGAAGGTCCAGGGCCGGCTGCCGATGGACGGGAGGACCCGCGAGGACATCGAGGGCGCCCTCGCCTCCGTCGCCACCACGGGCAGCGCCGCCTGGCGGTTCGTCGGCTGGCCGCAGAAGCAGATTCCCATGCACGCCAAGACCGGCACGGCCGAGGTGCAGGGCAAGCAGACCACCTCGTGGTTCGCCTCGTACACCGAGGACTACACGATCGTCATGACGATCTCCCAGGGCGGCACCGGCTCCGGAGCCTCCGGCCCGGCCGTGCGCAAGATCTACGAGGCGATGTACGGGCTGGACGCGACGGGCAGGCAGGACCTCTCCAAGGCCCTGCTCCCGCAGCCCCGGACCGCCCTGCCGGCGATCCGCCCGGACGGCACGATCGACCCGGCGGCGTAGGGGCGGAGTAGCGCGGAGCGGGCGGAGCGGGCGGGGCAGCGCGGGGCGGGCCGCGTGGTGTCGGGGCCGTCGGGGGGATTGCGTCCTTCGGAACGCCGAATGCGGACAAAACCTGACCTATTTGCTCCGTAGCGTGGTCTTCGTCAGCAGCACGGGCCGGTGCGAGCCAGCACGAGCCGGTGCGAAGAAGCACGGAAAGGCGGTCGGCATGGTTACTTTTGTCTCCCCGGAGGTCCCCGGGGACGAGCGCGGCGCGCTCCTCTCCTTCGTGGAGTCCCAGCGCGGCGCCCTGCGCCGCTCGGTGCACGGCCTGAGCGAGGCACAGGCGGCATCCTGTCCCAGCGCGAGCGAGCTCACGCTGGCGGGGCTGCTCAAGCACTCCGCCGAGGTCGAGCTGAACTGGCTGCGCCTCGCCCAGCAGCAGCCGAACGAGAGGCAGCGGTCACAGGAGACCTGGGCCGACGGCTTCCGGCTGGTAGGGGCCGAGACGGTCGCGGAGGTCCTGGCCTTCTGGGACGACGTCGCGGCGCAGACGGAGCGGTTCGCCGCCGGGCTGCCCGCCGCGGGCGGCCTGGACCGGACCTTCCCGCTGCCACCGGCGCCGTGGTTCCCCGAGGACGGCAAGGTCTCGGTGCGCTGGATGCTGCTGCACCTGGTCGAGGAGTTCGCCCGGCACGCGGGGCACGCGGACATCGTCCGCGAGTCCCTGGACGGCAGGACCTCGCTGGAGCTGGTGGAGCTGGCCTCGGGACAGTCCTGGGGGCAGTCCGGCGACGCTTCCCCCGGCCCGGCCTGAGGACGGGTACCCAGGTCCCGCCGGGCGTGTTTCACGTGAAACACGCCCGGCGGGACCTGGGTACCCGTCCTCAGGCCGGGCCGGGGGAAGCGTCGCCGGACTGCCCCCAGGACTGTCCCGAGGCCAGCTCCACCAGCTCCAGCGAGGTCCTGCCGTCCAGGGACTCGCGGACGATGTCCGCGTGCCCCGCGTGCCGGGCGAACTCCTCGACCAGGTGCAGCAGCATCCAGCGCACCGAGACCTTGCCGTCCTCGGGGAACCACGGCGCCGGTGGCAGCGGGAAGGTCCGGTCCAGGCCGCCCGCGGCGGGCAGCCCGGCGGCGAACCGCTCCGTCTGCGCCGCGACGTCGTCCCAGAAGGCCAGGACCTCCGCGACCGTCTCGGCCCCTACCAGCCGGAAGCCGTCGGCCCAGGTCTCCTGTGACCGCTGCCTCTCGTTCGGCTGCTGCTGGGCGAGGCGCAGCCAGTTCAGCTCGACCTCGGCGGAGTGCTTGAGCAGCCCCGCCAGCGTGAGCTCGCTCGCGCTGGGACAGGATGCCGCCTGTGCCTCGCTCAGGCCGTGCACCGAGCGGCGCAGGGCGCCGCGCTGGGACTCCACGAAGGAGAGGAGCGCGCCGCGCTCGTCCCCGGGGACCTCCGGGGAGACAAAAGTAACCATGCCGACCGCCTTTCCGTGCTTCTTCGCACCGGCTCGTGCTGGCTCGCACCGGCCCGTGCTGCTGACGAAGACCACGCTACGGAGCAAATAGGTCAGGTTTTGTCCGCATTCGGCGTTCCGAAGGACGCAATCCCCCCGACGGCCCCGACACCACGCGGCCCGCCCCGCGCTGCCCCGCCCGCTCCGCCCGCTCCGCGCTACTCCGCCCCTACGCCGCCGGGTCGATCGTGCCGTCCGGGCGGATCGCCGGCAGGGCGGTCCGGGGCTGCGGGAGCAGGGCCTTGGAGAGGTCCTGCCTGCCCGTCGCGTCCAGCCCGTACATCGCCTCGTAGATCTTGCGCACGGCCGGGCCGGAGGCTCCGGAGCCGGTGCCGCCCTGGGAGATCGTCATGACGATCGTGTAGTCCTCGGTGTACGAGGCGAACCACGAGGTGGTCTGCTTGCCCTGCACCTCGGCCGTGCCGGTCTTGGCGTGCATGGGAATCTGCTTCTGCGGCCAGCCGACGAACCGCCAGGCGGCGCTGCCCGTGGTGGCGACGGAGGCGAGGGCGCCCTCGATGTCCTCGCGGGTCCTCCCGTCCATCGGCAGCCGGCCCTGGACCTTCGGCTCGATCTCCCGGACCGAGGTGCCGTCGGCGCTGACGACCGCGCGGCCGACGCCGGGCTGGTGGAGGGTGCCGCCGTTGGCGATGGCCGCGTAGACGGACGCCATCTGGACCGGGGTGACCAGGGTGTCGCCCTGGCCGATGGAGTAGTTGATGGCGTCGCCCTCGCGCATCTGGTGGCCCTGGCGGCAGTTCTCGTAGGCGATCTTCTCCGCGAAGGTGCCGTTCTTCTTGCCGTCCCGGCACCACGCGGCCTTGTTGGCCTCGAAGAAGTCCCGCTTCCACTGCCGGTCGGGGACCCGGCCCGCGACCTCGTTCGGCAGGTCGATGCCGGTGGGCCGGCCGAGGCCGAACTCGTGGGCGGTCCTCAGGAACCAGTCGGCCGGGTTCTTCTTCGGGGTGATCCCGCCGTCCTTCTTCCACTCCTTGTCCGCGAGGGCGTAGTAGACGGTGTCGCAGGAGACTTCCAGGGCCCGGCCGATGGTGATGTCCCCGTACCCCTGGGACTCGAAGTTCGTGAAGGTCTGGTTGCCGACCGAGTACGCGCTCGGGCAGGGGTAGCGGCTGTGGAAGGGGTACCCGGCGTTGACCGCGGCGGTCGAGGAGACCACCTTGAAGATGGAGCCGGGCGCCGCCTGGACCTGTATCGCCCGGTTCAGCAGCGGGTAGTTGGAGTTCTTGGCGGTGAGCGCGGCGTACTCCTTGGCGGAGATGCCTCCGACCCAGGCGTTGGGGTCGTAGGTCGGGTTGGAGGCCATCGCGACGACGCGGCCGGTCCGGGACTCCATGACGACGACGGCGCCCGAGTCGGCCTCGTAGGTGCGGCTCGTGTTCTTGTCGTACGTCTTGCGGGCCTCGACCATCGCCTGGTTCAGCTCGGCCTCGGCCACCGCCTGCACCCGGGAGTCGAGCGAGGTCACGATGTTCGCGCCGGGCCGGGCCGGGTCGCTCTCCCCCTGCCCAATGACCCGGCCGAGGTTGTCCACCTCATAGCGGGTGATGCCGGCCTTGCCGCGCAGCTCCTTGTCGTACGTGCGCTCCAGACCCGAGCGGCCCACCTGGTCGGAGCGGAGGTAGGGGGAATCGGAGTTCTTGGCCTTGGCGATCTCGGCGTCGGTGACCGGGGAGAGGTAGCCGAGCACCTGGGAGGTGTTGGCGCCCTCGGGCGCGGGGTAGTGGCGCAGGGCGGCCGGTTCGGCGGTGATGCCCGGGAACTCCTCGGCGTGCTCGCGTATCTGGAGGACCTGTTCGGTGGTCGCCTCGTCGGTGACGGGGATGGGCTGGTACGGGGAGCCGTTCCAGCAGGGCTGCGGGGTCTTGGCGTCGCAGAGCCGGACCTTGTTGACGACGTCCTCGGGCTTCAGGTCCAGGACCCCGGCGAGGCGGGTCAGGACGGCCTTGCCCCTGTCCTTCATGGCGAGCAGCTCGGTGCGGCCCGCGGAGACGACGAGCCGGGCCTCGTTGCCGGCGAGCGGGACCCCGCGGGAGTCCAGGATCGAGCCGCGCACGGCGGGCTGGACGACCTGTTGGAGGTGGTTGTCGCGGGCCTGGTCCGTGTACTCCTGGCCGTTGCGTATCTGGAGGTACCAGAGGCGCCCGCCGAGGGTGAGCAGGAGCGAGAGGACGACCACCTGGATCACGACGAGCCGGTTCTGGACCCGAGGGGTCCGCCCGGTCTCCGGTATGTTGCTCAACTCGGTCTCTCCCCCGGAAGCCTGCCGTACGCCCGGCCGAGTCTAGGTCGTGTCCTCAAAGTTCCGGCTGGACGGCGGTGGTCTCCTCGACGACCCACGCGCGGTAGGCGTCGGAGACACCGGCCACCGGGAGGACGGTCCACTCGGGCACGGCGTAGCCGTGTTCCTGGCCGACCCACTCCGTGAGCGCCGGCAGACGGCCCTGCGTGGTCTTGAAGGAGACGCGCCACTCCTTGGCCGTCTCGATGGTCCCCTTCCAGCGGTAGACCGCGGTGAGAGGGGCGTCGATGTGCGCGCACGCGGCCAGCCGGGCCTCCACCGCGCCCCGGGCCAGGTGCCTCGCGTCCTCTTCGTCGTCGATGGTCGTCTGCACGATCACGATGTCGGCGGCCACTGCGTCTCTCCCGGGTCGGTGGGCACCGACCCTACCCATCCGCCCGGGCCGGACACCCCGTGCCGGGAACGGGCGGTGTCCAGAACGGGCGGTGTCTAGTGCTGTGACCGGAAAGGTTCACCGGCCCTCGACGCCCGGCACGGCGCCTCGCCGCGTTGTCGGACCACGCAAGTACGTCCAGTACAAGCCGTGGCCCTCCGCCTTGCGATCCACCGCACCGGACGCCGCGGGCCTACCGGCAAACCTTTCCGGTCACAGCACTAGAAAGGGAAGTGGGTGCGGCCGTGCTGGACCGAGATCCACTTCTGGGTGGTGAACGCCTCCACCGTCGCGTCGCCGTTCAGCCGGCCCAGGCCCGACGCCTTCTCGCCGCCGAAGGCCGCCAGCGGGTCGTCCCCGATGGTGGAGTCGTTGACGTGCATCATCCCGGTCTCGATCCGCTGCGCGAAGCGGACGCCGCGCTCCACGTCCCGGGTGTGCACCGCGCCGCTCAGCCCGTACGGGGTCGCGTTGGTCAGCCGGACCGCCTCGTCCTCGCCGTCGAAGACCATCAGCAGGGCCACCGGGCCGAAGATCTCCTGCGCCAGCAGCGGGGAGTCCTCGGGGAGCCCGGCCAGGACGGTGGGTTCGACCAGGTTGCCGCGCGTAGACCCGCGGACGAGGGCCTGCGCCCCGGACGCCACGGCGCGGTCCACGAGCGCGGTCAGGGCGTCGGCCTGGAAGGAGTTGATCAGCGGGCCGATGTGGGTGTCGGCGTCGTGCGGGTCGCCCGTCTTCAGGGCGCGCACGCGTGCCGTGAACTTCTCGGTGAACTCGGGCGCGACCGAGGCGTCGACCAGGATGCGGTTGGCGGCCATACAGACCTGGCCCTGGTAGACGAACCGGCTGAAGACGGCCGCGTCCACCGCGTAGTCGATGTCGGCGTCGTCGAGGACGACCAGCGCGCTGTTGCCGCTGAGCTCCAGGACGGTCCGTTTGAAGTGGCGGGCGGCGACCGCGCCGACGTGGCGCCCGACCCGGTCGGAGCCGGCGAAGGAGATGACCTTGGGGACGGGGTGGGTCAGGAGGGCGTCGCCTATCTCGGCGATGTCGGTGACCAGGACGTTGAGCAGCCCGGCCGGGAGCCCCGCGTCCTCGAAGATCTTGGCGATGACCCCGCCGCCGACCACCGGGGCGTTCTGGTTCGGCTTGATCACGACCGCGTTGCCCAGGGCCAGGGCGGGGGCGACGGACTTCAGGGTGACCAGGAAGGGGAAGTTGAAGGGGCTGATCACGGTGACGACGCCGACCGGGAGCCGCTGGACCCGGTTCTCCTTGCCCGCGACCGGCGAGGCCAGGATGCGGCCCTCGGGGCGGATGGCCAGCTGGATCGCCTCGCGGATGAACTCCTGGGCGAGGCGGACCTCGTACTCGGCCTTGGGACGGGTCCCGCCGAGCTCGTCGATCATCGCCTCGACGATCTCCTTCTCGCGCTCCTCGGTGATGCGAAGGGCCCGCTCCAGGACCGCGCGTCTGCCGTACGGGCTGGTGGCGGCCCAGGTCCGCTGGGCGCGCTCGGCGCCGCGGTACGCCTGGTCCACCTGCTCGACGGTGGCGACGGTGATGGCCGCGAGCTTCTCCCCGTTGTACGGGTTGACGTCGATGATGTCCCACGAACCGGTGCCGGCCAGCCATTCGCCGTCGATGTACTGGTGAGCCAGGTCGGTGAATATGGACATGCCATCCCTTACTGCGAGCGCGCACCCTTGCGCTGCACCGGAGACCGATCGGTCGTCACGCACTGATCGGACGTCATACTACGTGCGAATCAAGACAGTTGGAGCAGTCCGCGGAGAAGATCCCTGGTCTGTTCCGGCTCGGGGCAGTCCGCCTGGAGCCGTTCCATCGCCTTCTCGTACTGCGCCACTTCCTCGTCCTTGTCCAGGTAGAGGGCGCTGGTGAGCTGTTCCAGATAGACGATGTCCTGGAGATCGGACTCGGGGAAGCGCAGCAGGGTGAAGGCTCCGCTCTCGCCCGCGTGTCCGCCGAAGGAGAAGGGCATCACCTGGAGCCGTACGTTGGGCCGTTGCGAGATCTCGACGAGGTGTTCCAGCTGACCGCGCATCACCTCGCGGTCGCCGTAGGGGCGGCGCAGCGCGGCCTCGTCCAGAACGGCGTGAAAGATGGTGGTGCTCTCGGAGACGAGGACCTTCTGCCGCTCCAGCCGCAGGGCGACGCGGCGGTCGATCTCGGCGGGGGTGGCGCCCGGCATGCCGCGGCTGACGACGGCGTGGGCGTAGGCCTCGGTCTGCAACAGGCCGTGGACGAACTGGACTTCGTAGATGCGGATGAGGGAGGCGGCGCCCTCCAGGCCCACGTAGGTCTGGAACCACCCGGGCAGCACGTCGCCGTAGCTGTGCCACCAGCCCGCCGCGTTGGCCTCCCGGACCAGTCCCAGCAGGGACTCGCGCTCCGCGCCGTCCGTGACTCCGTAGAGCGTGAGGAGGTCCTCGACGTCCCTGGCCTTGAAGCTCACCCTTCCCAACTCCAAGCGGCTGATCTTCGATTCGGATGCGCGGATCGAGTAGCCGGCCGCTTCCCGGGTGATGCCGCGGGATTCACGGAGCCGCCTGAGCTGCGAGCCCAGGAGGATGCGACGCACCACGGAACCGCTGGCTTCTGCGGTCACTTGTCCTTCCCTCCCCATCGCAATGGTGTGCGCGGGGCCCCCGTACCCCAGGGCCGCAGTCTGCCACCAAAACGCATCTGACCGTACTCGTTCCGTAACGGAAACCATCCGACGGTAAAAGAAGTTCGTAAGTCTGCGCAGGAAGAAATGAGCAAGAACCGGCACGGGAACGGACAGGTCCGGCGCGTGCACGTGCATCTGCCCTTGCATCCGGCTGCGGCATTCGGAACGATGGTGCCGCGCACCTGCGTGTACTTCACGCCGGGGCCCGACCCACCCCGCTGTTCCGCTCCGTCCGCGAATCCCGGGAGTGCCTCGCATGGGGACGAATGGATCGACCGTGCTTGAGCCGTTACGGCAGGGGCTGCCCCCGGTCGACCCCACGGCTGTCTCCGGGTCCGCGTCGTGTGCTCTGCCCGCCCGCTACGAAGCCGTGCGCGGCGCGCGCTCGTTCACGCGTTCGACATTGGCCCAGTGGGGCCTGGACCATCGTTTCGACGATGTCTCCCTGGTCGTCTCGGAACTCGTCACCAACGCGCTGCGCCATGCCCTGCCGGACGACGTCCGGGGGCCCGCCGCCGAGGCGGAACCGCCGGTACGGCTGCACTTGATGCGGTGGAGCACCCGGCTGGTGTGCGCGGTGCGGGACCCCAGCGAGGACCGGCCCGGCGGGTCCTTCTCGCCGGAGCGGACGGAGGAGAACGTCGACCTGGAGTCGGGGCGCGGGCTCTTCCTGGTGGACGCGTACAGCGACAACTGGGGCTGGCACCCGCTCGCGGGGCGGCTGACCGGCAAGGTGGTCTGGGCGCTCTTCCTGCTCCACGACTGAGCGGCCCGCCCGCCGCCGCCACCGCGCGCGGGGAACCGCCGCGGACAGGGCGGCGGACAGGGCGAGGGCAGGACCGGGAAGCAGGACCGGGACAGGACCGGGATCAGGACAACTGGCCGGGGTTGATCATTGCGATCAGTCCCGGCCAGTGCACGTGCATGGCGCGAATCAGCGCACTGTTCCGTCGCGCGGCCGGGCTCCTGCGGCCTTTCGGCCTTCGGCCCCGTCAGCTGATCAGATGGTCGAACTCGCCGTCCTTGACGCCGAGCAGCATGGCCTCTATCTCGGCCGGTGTGTACACGAGCGCCGGCCCTTCCGGATGGCGCGAGTTGCGTACGGCGACAGCTCCGCCCGGCAGCTTCGCGAACTCCACACAAGAACCCTGCGAGTTGCTGTGTCTGCTCTTCTGCCAGGTCAGCCCGAACAAAGAAGCGAGTTCTGCAGCCGCCATCCCGTTGTACGCGTGGTCCACAGGAAGCCCCCGATAGTGCAGATGTCAACTGCACCGGATCATAGCTGTGTTCACAGGGGGCTGCACGGGCAGATGCACGTGCACGCGCGGTGCTCCCTTGATCACTCTCAGGGGCGGAGGGCTGCGGAAACCTCCTCCAGGGAGTCGAGGAGCTGCTCCGCCGCCCCCCTCAGCACACCCGTCTCCGGAGCCTCCCACGTCGCCAGCAGGGACCGGACCCCGCCCCACTCCGGGACCCGGCGTTCGCGCACCGCCTTCGCCGCCGCCTCGGTGGCCGTACGCAGGGCCTCCGCGAGCTGTGCCGCGCCCGGGACCGGCTCGTGGGCGCGGTCCGGGAGGTGGGCTTCGAGGAGCATGGCGCCCCGGCCCAGCGCCGCCAGGGCCTCGCCCGCCCCGTCTGCCGCCGCGCGGGACAGACCCCGGTGGCGCACCGGCTCCCCGGCGGCCCGCTCCAGCGCGTCCTGCCAGGCGATCCGGGCGGCGCGGGCGGCGAGCAGGGCCTCGCGGACATCGGCGCGACGGGCCCCGGCCGGGTCGGCGTACTGGCCGAGCACGGCCGCCGCGTACCGTCCGTCGGCCGCGACCCAGTCGGCCAGCCGGGTCCGCAGCCGGGGGGTCTCCCAGGCCGGGTAGAGGGCGTACCCGAGCATGGCGAGGACCCCGCCGACCAGGGTGAGGGCGACCCGGTCGGGCACGGTCTGGTCCAGGTCGGCGCCGCCCATGCCGAGCAGGAAGACGACGTAGGCGGAGACGAAGACCTGGGTGACGGCGTAGCCGGTGCGCATCAGGACGTACATCAGGCCGGCGCTGACCACGGCGAGGAGCCCCGACAGGTAGGTGCCGGGGTGGGCGAGCTGCACGACGGCGGAGGCGGCGGCGACCCCGACCAGGGTGCCGCCGAAGCGGGCGACGGCCCGGGAGTAGGTCTGGCTGAAGTCCGGCCGCATCACCATGACGGAGGTCATCGGGGCCCAGTAGGCGTGCCCGAGCGGCAGCGCGTGGCCGATCAGGTAGCCCGCGCAGGCCACGGCGGTGACCCGCACGGCGTGCCGCAGGACGGGCGAGCCCGGGCGCAGCTCGGCCCGGACCGCCCGCAGGACCTCCGGCACCATGGCGAGCAGCGTGGGCCGCAGCATCGACGACCCGGGATCGGCGGTCCGGCCCGACCGCGGCGCGGCCGTCTCCAGGACGTCGTCCAGCAGGGCGGCGAGCCGGCGCGCGGCCCGCAGCGGCGCGCCCTGGAGGAGCTCCGCCGTGTCGGGGGCGTTCAGCACGGCGAGGGCGGGCGCGGGGAGGCGTACGGGTTCCCCGTGCCGGATCGCCCGCGCGGCGGCGTCCAGGACCGACCCGGAGGCGGCGAGCAGTTCCCGTACGCGGTCCCGGGCCGGGCCCTCGGCGGGGGCGCCCACGGCCGGGTCGGCGAGCGAGGCCAGCACCGGCCGGACGCGTTCCGCCAGCCCGCGCGCCCCTTGCAGCTCGGCGGGGCGCCGCCGGGCCTGGCCCCGGGTGACGGTCGCGGCGGCGCGGGCCCGCATCAGGGGCTCCGGGTCGAAGGGGGCGACGGGGTCGTGGCGCAGACGGCGGGCGTAGTCGGCCTCGGCGGCGAGCGCGTCGGCGAGGGCGTCGCGCTGGGCGCCCCAGCGGCGGACGGGGAAGAGGACGATCAGCAGCGCCTGCACCACCCCGCCCGCGGCGATCATCGCGGCGTGCACGGCGGCCTGCGGCACGGAGGTGGGCAGGGTGACGGTGACCAGCATGATCGCGACGTTGCCGGAGGCGATCATCCCGGCGGTGGGCCCGGCCGCCCACATCAGCCCCGACGCGAAGGTCCAGACGGCGAGGAGGGCCAGGAAGAGCACGGTCAGCGAGGAGCCGACGAGGTAGCCGACGAAGGTGGAGAAGGAGAGGGTCAGCCCGGCGGCGAGGGCCAGGACGGGGCGCGGGCGCCAGCTCTTCTGGAAGGTGGCGACGGCGGCCATGAAGGCCCCGAACGCGGAACTGGCGGCGGCGGCCGGACCGAGGAGGAGGAGCCCGAAGGCGATGACGAGGGCGAGCCCGAAGGCGGACCGCAGCGCGACGAGCGGCTCCAGGCGGGCCCGCTCGACCGTCATGCCCGACCGGGTGGTGTCCCTCAGCGCCCGGAGCCAGCCCATGCCGCCGAGAGTAGCTGTTTTCGGCACTTCTGCTGATTTGTACGGCACTCCCGCGCGGCCGTTCCCCGGGCCGGGCCGGGGCCGGACTCGGGCCGGGCAGCCGGCCGGGGGCGGCCCGCTCCGACCCCGGGCGGGTGGTCCCCGTACCCGCCGCCCGCCCGCGCGCGCCGGGGGCTAGCGCGGCAGCGGGTGGCGGGCGGCGCCCATGTGGGCGCGGTCGGCGGCGGCCGTGCCGTCCTCCCAGCCCGCGTGGTCGGTGGCGCCGCGCAGCCGGGTGGTGGTGGTCCGGGGGAACATCTCGTCCGCCCGGGAGGTGACCGCGACGTCGCGGGCGACCAGGGCGGGCAGGTTGTCCGGGGCCTCGGCGGCCGTGTGCGCGGCGGTCTCGGTGAGCCGCTGGCCGAGACGGCTGGCGTAGGCGAGCAGGAAGGACTGCCGGAACGCCTTCGTCCGCTTGCGTCCGCCGGAGCGCTGCGCCGCCTCCGCGCGGGTCATCGCCGCCGTGCCCTGCACGAGCAGCGAGGTGTGGAGCAGCTCCACCGCCTCCAGGTCGCTCTCGAAGCCGACCACGGTGGAGAACCCGAAGCCGCTGTTCCACACCGCCCGGCAGCGGTTGGCGGTGGCGACCGCGTCGAGCAGGACCGCCTTGGCCTCCTCGTACGGCGGCTCGACGCCGATCCGGCAGGCCCCGGGCACCTGGGCCGGGCGGCCACCGCGCGCCGCGAGCAGCGCCTCGTCCACGGTGTGCCGGGCCATCAGCTCCTGGGCCTTGGCGCTGAGCGCCTCCGCCTCCTCCGGGAAGGTGGTGGCCTCCGCCTTCGCGAGCAGGGCCCGTATCCGGCCCAGCATGCGCGGCTCGATGTGGGCCCCCACCGACAGGCCCGACAGGCCCGACAGGTCGGCCGGGTCGCCGGGGAGCGGGCCCACCGGCTCGATCGACGGCAGCCGGACCAGCAGCCGGAACACCTCCAGGACGGCGGTGGCGAGGGTGAACCGGTCCGTCCGCTCCCGCCCGGCGAGCCGGTCGGCGTAGGCCGTGTCCTCACCCCACCAGGCCCCGGTGCCGTGGCCGGGACCGGGCACGGTCACCGTCCACCGCGCGGGGAGCCGGGGGTAGCGGCGCGCCTCGGCGGCCATGACGTCCCCGGCGATCCGCAGGTGCCGCTCGTCGAGGTCCCGGCGGACCAGCCGCAGCACGTCGGCCGGCCGCCAGCCCCGCTCCCACGCCTGCCGTACGTACGCCTCCCCGCGCGCCAGCAGCTCCCGCCCGACCCCGGCCCACCGGTCCGGCTCGGCCGCGAGGAGGGAGGCCCCGGTGTCCAGGCCGGTGTCGTCCTGGGCGTAGAGGGCGGCGGCGAAGGCACGGTCGACGGTCTCGGCAGGCTCGTTCACACCGTCCAGCTTGGCATGTCCGCCCGGGTGGCCCGGTCGCCACGGCTCCCGAGGGGCGGCCCGCCGACCGGCTCCGGGCGGCGCGCTCCCGGCCCTCGTTCCCGGTCCTCGTTCCCCGGTCCTGTCAGACCCCGGCCCTGTCAGACCCCGGTGGGAGACTCGTACTCGTGAGCGACCACGCGGAGCGGTGGGCCCTGGCCGAGGACGGGGACGGCTGGTGGCACGCCGCGCCCGTACCCGCCGTACCCGCGCCCGTGCCCCCCGCACCCGTGTCCGTACCCGCCGCGCCCGGGTACGCGTACGCCGCTTCCGCGCACCCCACGGGCGGCGCGGCGGCCGGTTCCGGGGCCGGCGGTGACGCCCTCGCGGCGGCCGGGGCCAGGGGGCGGATCGTCGTCCGCGACCCCGCCGAGGCCGTACGGGCCGCCCCGGCCGGGACGCGGTGGGTGTGGCGCTCCACCGCCGCCGTGTACCCCCGGCTGCTCGGGGCGGGCGTCCGCGTCGAGCGGTGCCACGACGTCGAGGGCGCCGAGCTGCTGCTGCTCGGGCACGAGGGCCGCTCCGGGGAGCCCCGCTCGGCCGCCGCCGCGTGGGCCCGGCTCACCGGGGGCCCCGTACCGGCCGATCCGCCGCAGCGGGCCGCCGCGCCCGGGACCCAGTCCTCCCTCTTCGACCCGCAGCCCGCGCCGCTCCCCCTGGAGGCGCTCCTCGCGGTCCACGCCGACCAGGCGCGACGGCTCGCCGCCACCGCCCACCCCGACCGGATGCGCCTGCTCACCGCCTCCGAGTCCGCCGCCTTCCTCGTCGCCGCCGAGATGAACCGGGCCGGGCTGCCCTGGCGGGCCGACGTCCACCGCGCGCTCCTCACCGAGCTGCTCGGCGAGCGGTACGGCGGCGGCGGGGAGCCCCGGCGCCTGGCCGAGCTGGCCGACCAGGTCTCGGCCGCGTTCGGGCGGCGGGTCCGGCCCGACCTGCCCGCCGATGTCGTCCGCGCCTTCGCCGAGGCCGGGATCAAGCTCCGGTCCACCCGCCGCTGGGAGATCCAGGAGCTCGACCACCCCGCCGTGGAACCGCTCATCGCCCACAAGAAGCTGTACCGGATCTACACCGCCCACGGCTGGGGCTGGCTCGCGAACTGGGTCCACGAGGGCCGCTTCCGCCCGGAGTTCCTCCCCGGCTCCACCCTCACCGGCCGCTGGGTCACCCATGGCGGCGGGGCCCTACAGATCCCGAAGGTGATCCGCCGGGCCGTCGTCGCCGACCCCGGCTGGCGCCTCGTCGTCGCCGACGCCGACCAGCTGGAACCCCGGGTCCTGGCCGCGATCTCCCGCGACCCGGCCTTCATGGAGGTGGCGGGGCGGCCGGAGGACCTCTACACCGCCGTCTCCCGCCAGGGCTTCTCCGGCGACCGGGACATGGCCAAGCTGGCCGTCCTCGGCGCCGTGTACGGCCAGACCTCCGGGGACGGCCTGAAGAACCTGGCCGCGCTGCGCCGCCGCTTCCCCCGGGCCGTGGCGTACGTGGACGACGCGGCGCGCGCCGGGGAGGAGGGCCGGCTCGTACGGACCTGGCTGGGCCGGACCTGCCCGCCGCCGGCGGGCTCCGGGGAGAGCGGCGAGGCCGGGCTCCCCCAGGAGCCGGAGGAGGAACCGGAGCCGGGCGGAGGCGGTGGCGGGGGCCCGGGGCCGGGGTCGGGCCCCGGCCCGGGCGGCGGGAGCGCGCGGGCCCGTGGCCGGTTCACCCGCAACTTCGTCGTGCAGGGCAGCGCCGCCGACTGGGCCCTGCTCCTGCTCGCCGCGCTCCGGCGGGCCACCGCCGGAATGCGGGCCGAGCTGGTCTTCTTCCAGCACGACGAGGTGATCGTGCACTGCCCCGCCGAGGAGGCCGGGGCGGTCGCCGAGGCCATCCGGGCCGCCGCCGACCTGGCCGGCCGGATCACCTTCGGCGAGACCCCGGTCCGGTTCCCCTTCACCACGGCGGTGGTCGAGTGCTACGCGGACGCGAAATGACCCGCCGGGGGCGGGGGGCGGGGCCGGTTCCGGGGCCAGGGCTAGTGCCGGGGCCAGGGGTGGAACCGGGGTCAGGGGCTAGTCGGCGGTGGTCCACTGCGGGCTGAGCGCGATCTCCCGCAGTTGCGCCATGGTCAGCGCCGGGGCCGGGCGGGTCGCCGCGCCGGACTGCTTCGGCGTGTTGAACGCCGAGACCACGACGCGCAGCCCGTCCGGCCGCAGCGTGTCCACGGACCACCGGACGACCCCCTTGCCACCCTTCTCGCCGGGCTGCTGCTCCTCCTTGACCTGGGTGCCGTCCGGCTCCGTGGCGGCCCCGGTGAAGCGCTCGCCCACCAGGTCCGCGCCGCCCGGCTGGACGTTGACCTGTACCAGGGACCGGCCCTTGCCGTCGTCCAGGACCGCGTACCCGTACTCGCCCTCGCCGCCCTGGGAGACGGACGGAATCCCGGACGCGCGGAGCAGGACCTCCAGCGTCTCCTCGGCCGGCTTCCCGGCCGGCGGAGCGGGTGCGGTGGTCGGGGTGTCCGGCTTGGCGGGCGGCAGATCGTTCAGGGCCGCGTGCCATCTCTCCGAGCGGACGAGCTCCTTCGACCGGACGAGGTCCAGCGGCGGGTCGGTCCGCGAGACCGGGGCCCCCTTCTCGGCCGACGCGTTGTGCTCCTGGAAGGTCACGAGGAAGCCCTGCGGCGTGGCCAGCGTGGCCCACCAGCGCTTGGTGGGCTCCCGGCGGTCGGGGTACTCGTACCCCTGGAGGAACAGCAGCCGGGAGCCGTCCGGAAGGACCTCCTCCGTGCAGTGGTCGATTTCCACCAGGTTCTTGTCGGGGCAGGTGGTCTCCTGGTGGAAGGCCCTGCCCTTCGGATCGATCCGGCGGAGGCCGACGCTGACGGCGGCTCCGCCCTTGCCTTCGTCGAAGACCCCGGCGACGTACGCGCCCAGCGGGTCGCCGGTACCGCGCGCCTGCGTGTCCGTCAGCGTGCCGTCCGGCAGCAGTTCCGTCAGGGTGGTGACCATCTGGTCGGCGCCGACGGCCCCGGAACCGGTCCGCGCCGTCCTCGCCTCGCGCGGCGACAACGGCGGCGGCGGTTCCTGTACGGCCGACGGCGGACCGGACCGGGCCGCCATGTCGGCCGGACGGGACGCTTCGCCGCCCGTGAGCCGGCCGGTGTACACACCGGCCGTCCCGATCACGGCCAGGACCAGCACCGACCCACCGGCCACGGCGGCCCGGCGCCGCGCCACCATCCGCCGCCCGCGCCGCTCACCGCCCTCCACGAGCGCGGTCGGGTCGGGGGTGAAATCGTCCCCGGCGCGCCGTAGGGCTTCGCCGAGTTTCTCTTCGAAGGGCATGCGGAATCAAACCTTCCGTTCACAGGTGGATCGGGGGCAGGGCAGAGAAATAGAGGAGGCACCGGAGAGAAAGTGCCGGGAAAGTAAACACCAGGGACCTGCACCGCCCCCCGCACCCGTACACGGCCCGGAACACGGTGGGCTCAGAGCGCGGCGAACTCGGCGAGGCTCCCGCCCAGTTGTTGCCGTAACCGGGCCAGCGCCCGCTAGTGCTGTGACCGGACCGCCGCCGAGCTGGCGTTCATCGCGGCAGCGGTCTCCTCGACACTACGGTCCTCCCCGTACCGCAGCACCAGTACCGCCCGGTCCTTGGGCGGCAGCCGCCCCAGGGCCTCCAGCAGGTCAGCCGCAGCACCGGATCGCCGTCGGCCGCCACCGCGCCCGCTTCGGGGAGCTCCCCGAAGCGGGCGCTCACCGGTCGACCGGCGGCGCTGGTGGGTGAGGAAGGCCCGGACCAGCACCGTCTGCGCGTACGCGGCCGGATTGTCGATACGGGCGATCCGGCCCCAGATCAGGTACATCCGCCCCAGGGTCTCCTGGACCAGATCCTCCGCGAGGTGCGTGTCCCCGCTCGCGAGCAGACACGCCGACCGGTACAGCTGCCCCGACCGGGCCGCCGCGAACTCACGGAACCCGTCCCTGCGACCCTGCCGCATGTCCTCCCCCTCGTGTCCGCCCCACCCCACTGACGCGACGGGAGAGCAACGGTGTTTCATCCCCCCGCCCCTTCCGGAACCACCGGAACCAACCGGAAACAGCTGGAACCACCGGAACCACACCGCCACAGCCGGTACTCAGCCGGCACTCAGCCGGCGGTGGCTGCCTGGCTGGGCAGGTCGAAGACGTGCTGCGGGGTCACGACCTGGGTGACCGCCTTGCCGAACAGGGTGCTCGGCTCGGCTCCCTCGTAGGAGACATCGGTGTTGAGCAGCACCACCAGGGTGGCCTGCGGGCCCGGCAGGTACACGGTCAGCGACTGGTAGCCGGGCAGCGAGCCGTTGTGCCCGATCCACCCCTGGACGTCGAAGATGCCCAGGCCGTACCCGGTCCCCGGGAGCCCGCTCGGGCTGGTCCGCAGCCGCTCGGCCTGGGTGGCGGGGGACAGCAGCGTCCCGGTGGCCACGGTCCGCGGGTCGCCGACCTCGGAGATCATGGCCCCGGCCGCCCAGGCCCAGGAGGGATTCCAGTCCGTGGCGTCCTCCGTCAGCCCGGAAGCCGTCTGACGGGTGTAGCCGTGGGCGTGCGGACCGGGGAACTCCGCCCCCGTGGGAAAGACGGTGTGCCCCATCCCGGCCGGCCGCACGACCTCGCGGTCGATGTAGTCGGCGAGGGCGACCCCGCTGACCTTCTCCACCACCAGCCCGAGCAGGATCGCGTTGGTGTTGCTGTACTGGAACTTCGCGCCCGGCGGGAACTCCACCGGGTGGCGGAAGGAGTACGAGAGCAGCTCCTGCGGGGTGAACGGCCGCTGGGGGTCGCTCACCAGAGCGGTGAAGAAGCCCCTGTCGTCGGAGTAGTTGAACAGGCCGCTCCGCATCCCGGCCAGCTGGCGCAGGGTGATCCGGTCGCCGTTCGGGACCCCGGACACATACCTCCCGATCGGGTCGTCCAGCCCGACCCGGCCCTCGTCCACCAGCTTGAGCAGCGCGGTCACCGTGAACGTCTTCGTCTCGCTGCCCATCCGCATGTTCATGTCGGGCTGGACGGGCTCGTCCGTCACCTTGTCCGCCTCCCCGAAGGCCCGGACGTACTCCCCCTTGCCCGGCGCCGACAGCGACACGATCACCCCGGGCACCCGCGCCTCGGCCATGACCTTCTGGACGACCCCGTCCAACTGCCGCGCCAGAGCCGGGGTGAGCTGCGGAAACTCCCCGGAGGCGGGGAGGGGCACGGGTACGGGAGGGGGAAGCGTGAAGACGGGTACGGAAACGGATGCGGGGGCGAGAACGCGGACGGGGGTGGAAACGAGGGCAGGGATGGAAACGGGGGCGGAAACAGCGGCCACCGCCCCGTTCCCCATACTCACCGGCACCACCACCAGCCCCACCGCGGCCATCCCCGCCGCCACCGTGCGCCACCGTGCCGTCATGTCCGGCCTCCTGCCACCCGACGCCCCGGCCCCACTCCCCCAACCTAGCCCGCCCCCCTACCCCCGGCGAGCGGGTCACCGTCCACGACGAGGAGGCCGGCACGGCGGCCCACCCCGACCTGGCCGGTGTAGTGGGAGATGCCCAGGGCCTCCACCGCGCCCGCCGTCACCAGGTCGGTCACGCCCAAGGCCGCATGAAACACCGCCGAGGGGAGCCGCAGGCCGGCCTGCGGTGGCCGAGCCGAGTTCGAGGCCACAGAGCTCACACCGGTTCCCGGCGAACAGATGGGCACGCAATGGGCACGCGGGGACACACGGCGATCGTCGAGCGCCGCCCCGACCGGACCCCGAAAATAGCAAAACCCCCAGGTCACGGCGAGTGAGTCCTGGGGGTTCTACAGAGCCGCCTTCGGGATTCGAACCCGAGTCCCCAGGTCAGCGAGGTGCGGCCTGGGCCCTGAGTGCCGCCCAATCCACCCCGTGCCACCCCGTCCGCTCACGCATGAGCCCACCCTGGTGGTCATAGCCAAGGGATGACGTCAACGCGGGGGGGGCAGAACGCCCAACGAGCGAGCCGGCTCCCTTGGGCGTTACCCGCCCACACTGATCATTCAGGGTGAGCGAACGCCTGGAGGGCCTCCCGAGAACCGAGAGCATCCTGGATCATCTTCTCCATGGCGAAGATGTATCGCCAGACACCGAACGCTCCGAAGTCCCGGACGAAACGCGCCCAATCCTCGGCAGCTCGCTTCTTGTCCAGTACCTCCGGGTCGAGGGCATACCGCTGGTCGTCGAGATGCTGGCCGAGGTCAGCGGCGAGAAGCTGACCCTGCCCGACGTCGAGGAGACCCGGCGGCGACTCAAGGCCGGCAGGACCTGGTCGGCAGCCTGACCGTCGCCGAGTGGCTGGACCGGTGGCTGGCGGGCAAGCGGATCCGGAAGTCTGGTATCAGCCGGTACGCGACCGACGTCCGCGTACACCTCAAGCCGTACATCGGGCACCGGCGCCTCGACCGGCTGCGGGTCAGCCACCTGAGCGAGATGTTCACGGCCATCGCGGACGTCAACGCCGAGGTCCTGGGGCAGAACGCCCAGCGACGTTCTGCTGTAGAAGAGTTGACGACGATCCCGTAGAAGGGGGTGGGGAGCCGTGCTCGCCGGAAGGCGCTGAAGGCGTCGCCCGACGCGATGCCGGGCTTCCGTCGGGCGACGGGTCCGGCCACGCGCCAGCACGTGAAGGCCACGCTCCGCGCGGCCCTGAACGACGCGATCGGGCAGCAGATCATCACGTTCAACCCGGCTGCCCACGTCGAGATCGACCCGGTGCGCAAGCCGAAGGCGCTCGTGTGGACGGACGAGCGGGTCGTCAAGTGGGAGCAGACCGGCGAGAAGCCCTCCCCGGTGATGGTCCGGACGCCGGAACAGACAGGCGCCTCCCTCGACCTTGTCGCCGACGACCGGCTGTACGCGATGTGGCACCTGATCGCGTTCCGCGGCCTGCGGCGCGGGGAGGCGTGCGGGCAGCCCTGGTCGGAGACCAACCTCGACCGGCACTTCCTCACCGTGACCGGTCAGCTCGTCCAGAACGGCTGGGAGGTCGAGGCGTCCGAGCCGAAGACGGACAGCGGCTTCCGCGTCGTCGCGCTCGACGACGACACCGTCGGCGTCCTGGAGCGGCACCCCATGCAGCAAGAAGCCGACCGCGCCCAGTGGGGCTCGGCCTGGGTGAACACCGGGCTCGTCTTCACACAGGAGGACGGATCCTGGCTACACCCCGGGAAGGTGACCGATCTCTTCGAGCGGCTGGTGGCCGCCTCGTGGCTCCCGCCTATCCGGCTGCACGATCTCCGACACGGGGCGGCCACGCTCATACTGGCCGCAGACACCGACATCAAGATCGTGCCGAACAGGCTCGGGCACAGCGACACCCGGATCACGCACGACATCTACCAGAACCCTCGGGTATTGCATCTGATGGGCGAGAAATCGCAGGTCACCAGGTCAGGGCGATGCCCTATGGAGACTCTACCTACCTACCGCCTGGCCGTCTGACCTGGGGGTTTGGCAATCAGATCCCGTCTGATGCAGGATTTGCCCTCTGAAAGGGAGGGCTGGAGTGGCTCTACAGCGACGTGCCGACCTGGCTGGGGCAGCTCATCTGGAGCTGGTCTCCGGGGTGGTCCAGTTGCGTCCGCAGGACGCGATGGTCGAGGCGATGCTGCGTGGCTGGCGAGCTCAGCAGGCCGCTCGCGGGCTCCGCGAGGACACGGTCGCTCCCCGGGAACGGCTCGTGCGCCGATTCATGGCTTACACCAACGAATACCCCTGGGCCTGGACGCCAGGGCATGTGGACGAGTGGTCGCTCTGGCTGACCAGCGAGAAGCACCTCGCGCCGTCCACGATCCGCGGCTACCAGGGCGGTCTGCGCCTGTTCAGTGAATTCCTGATCGATGGCCGGTACGGCTGGGCGGTGGCCTGCGAGGACGCCTTCGGAACTCATCCGGTGGCCATCTGCCATGAGTGGAACACCATCGCTCACCTCAACGACTATGAGGGCAGCCCGGAGGCGAGACCGTTCACCCGTGAGGAGATCCAGCGTTTCCTCGACTACGCCGACGACCAGGTCGACCGGGCGATACGGTCCAAACGCAAGGGTGCTCTCGCCGCCTACCGAGACGCCACCCTCTTCAAGGTGATCTACGGGTGGGGGCTTCGCCGCACAGAGGCGGCCAAGCTCGACCTGGTGGACTTCGGACGCAACGCGTCGGCTCCGCAGTTTGGCCGGTACGGCACGCTGAATGTCCGCTACGGCAAGGCGAAGAAGGGCCAGCCGCCCCGACGGCGGAACGTACTGTCGGTGATGGACTGGGCAGTGGAGGCCGTCGCCGACTACGTGGAGAACGTCAGGCCGCGGTTCGGCTGCGAGGACAACCCCGCGTTGTGGGTGACCGAGCGGGGCGGCCGGATCAAGCCGGCGGAGATCAACGCCAGGTTCGTCACCTACCGGGACGCGCTGAAGCTCCCGAAGGCGCTGGTCGTCCACTCCGCTCGCCACGCCTACGTCACCCACCTGACGGAGGACGGAGTCGACCGGCGGTTTCTGCAACAGCAAGTCGGCCACGAGAACGACAGCTCCACGGCCATCTACACGCACGTCAGCAACGACTTCATGAACACCATGCTCCACAGGGCTCTCGCACCCGCACTTGCCGCGACTTCCTCCGCAGACAAGGACCGCTGATGGCTGCCAAGCTCGACTACCACTGGCATCTGCGCAAGATCATGGCCGACCGGGGCCTGTTCTCCACCACGGACCTCATCCCGTTGCTGAATGAGCGCGGTATCAACTTGTCCTCCAGCCAGGTCTACCGGCTCGTCGTCGAGCGCCCGGAACGGTTGAGCCTGAAGATCCTCATGGCTCTGCTTGACATCCTCGACTGCACCATGGACGACCTCATCGAGCCCATGGCCGCGGCCGGTGCCGGAACAAACACGTCCCGGACGAAGAAGGCCGTCGGCGCCGAGGCCGGTGTCGGTGATCTGCGGCCCAAGCGGGCCCGCATCCGCGGTGTCGAACGGTCGTGACCGTGAACGCGCCAGAGCACCCCGACCGTGCCGTCTCTGATCCGGTCGGGCTGATCGTGGAACTGGTCGCGGCCGTCGAAAGTCAGTTGGAGCCTGACCGGATCCGCACCATAGTCACCAGCGTCGCGGGCGGGCGCGCGAAGTCGCGTCGCCTCGCGTCGTATCTGGCCGAGCATCCCGGCGTGATCAAGGACGGCCGCTCTCCGGCTCCCAGAGCCGCTGGCGACCTGCTCATCGCTCTTCGTGAGGCCGGGGCAACGACCGTTTCACCGCCGTGTTGTGCTGAGTGCGGCAAGCAGATGCGGACCATGCAGCGCCGTGGTCAGGACTGGTACTGCTCGGTCTGCGGGCCGCAGCCAGAGGACTGCGCCAGCTGCGGAAAGTCCCGTCGTGTCACTACACGAGACCGAACCGGGAGGCCGCGCTGTGTGAAGTGTCCCGACTCCGACGGGCGGGATCCGCTCGCGGTGATTCACAGCGTCATCGCCAAGTTGGACCCGCACGTCGGTACGAGCATGGTCGCTGACGCGGTCCGCCGCACGGCACTACGGCCTGCCAACCAGCAGAAAGTGGCCTGGTCTCTCGAAGCCGACCCCTCCCTGCTGACCGGCAACGCGCACCTCGCGCCGTTCCCCGTGATCCTGCGGCTGATCGACCTGCTCGTCGATGCCGGAGTCGCCGGGGTCGTCCGGCCTGCCTGCCCCCGCTGTCACAGAGTCGTACGTATCAGCAAGCCGCTCGACGGAGAGCGGGTCTGCCGCACCTGTATCGCCCATTCCCGTATTGAGGAGTGCGCGGGCTGCGGAGCTCGCCGCGAGCCGGCCACGCGCGACGCTGAAGGGCGGCCTGTGTGTCCGAACTGCCTGAGCACCGACCCGGCGAACCTGGAGTCCTGTCTCAACTGCGGCCGACGACGGCCCGTGGGCACCCGTACCCTGGACGGTCCGCTCTGCCCGAGCTGCCCCGCCCTTCCTGTCCTGACCTGCAGTATCTGCGCAGAAAGGAAGCCCTGCGGAACCTCCCGCGTCACCGGTCGCCCGTGGTGTCCTTCCTGCCAGCGTCACTCCGCACCGTGCTCGGCCTGCGGCTGCCTCGCAACGGTCACATCCGGCACCTCTGCCCGACCTCTCTGCGCTGACTGCACCGCCCCAGAGGTCTGGCACACCTGTTCCACCTGCACCGACCCCGACTATCCCCACCCGGGCCAGTGCGTCCGGTGCCTCATCAACCAGCGTCTCAACGAACTGCTGGGCCCTCCGTCCGACTCGATCCATCCCGGGATCGAAGCCCTGCGGCGCAACATCTCCACCGCCGAACATCCCATCACCGCGAGACGCTGGCTGAACAAGCCCACGATCGGCCCTGTGCTGTCTGACCTGGCTGCTGGCCGACGGGCGCTGACGCACCAGGCCCTCGACGAGCTGCCCGACAGTCCTCCCCTCGCCCATCTCCGTCAAGTTCTCGTTGGCGTCGGAGCCCTGCCCGAACGGGACGAGCACATGGTCCGCGCCGAACGCTTCCTCACGAGTCTTCTCGCATCCCAGCAGTGCCCCGACCAGCGGAAACTTCTGCACCGCTACACACTCTGGCACCTAGTCCGGCGCCTTCGTCGACGCAACAACGGCCGACCCGCCACCCCGCAGCAGTTCCTCGCCATCCGCCAACGCACCAACGCTGCCGTCGCCTTCCTGAACTGGCTGAGGGCACACGACCTCACGCTGGACAATTGCCGACAGGCCGACCTCGACCGCTGGCTCACCGACGACTCCGCGACCTACCGCCACACAGCCGGGCACTTCATCCGCTGGGCTCGCGCCAACAAGCTCACCACCATCCACGTCCCCGCCCTCCGCTGGAACGGCCCCACCCAGCCACTCGATGACGAGCACCGCTGGAACGTCGCACGTCAGCTCCTGCACGACGACACCCTCAAGCCCGAGGACCGCCTCGCCGGGCTGCTTCTCCTCCTCTACGCCCAAGGGCCAGCAGCGATCAGCCGTCTGACCATCGAGGACGTCAAGATCGACCCTCAGAAGGTACGGATCAGCCTCGGCAATGCGCCCGTCCACCTGCCCGAACCTGTTGCGGTACTGGCCCGCATCGTCGCCGCAAACCGCAAGGGACACGCCACCATCGGGGCCCTGACCCCGTCTCCATGGCTCTTCCCCGGCGGCCAACCAGGACGGCCGATCAGCACCACACAGCTGACCCAGCGGTTGAACCAGCTCGGTATCCGACCCAACCAGGCCCGCAGCACCGCGCTCTTCCAGCTCGCCACCGAAATCCCCGCAGCGATCCTCGCCCGCACCCTCGGCATCCACACCGACGTCGCCGTCGCCTGGCAACGACTCTCCGCAGGAGACTGGGCCAACTACGCCGCCGACGTCGCCCGCCGAGGCACCCCATGACCTAGGCATTCGGACAGTTCGAATACCCGACGTCACCATTAAGCGTGCTCCCCCACGTCGGCAAGAGCGCCGCCGAGGCCACCACCAAGCTGGTCCCCCTCCAACGCAAGTCCGAGGAGGACAAGGCCCGCAAGGCCGCCGCGAAGGCCAGGTGAGCCGAGAGACGAAGGGCAAGGGGAAGAAAGCCTTACGCAAGGGCTGACAGCCGCTTCACTCACGCACGAGGTCTCGAACCCAGGCCGTCGCAACGTCGAGCTTTTCAGCCACTCACTGAGCAGCACGGTATCCGCTACCATCGGCCTCCCTGGGGGGTCAGGTTTCCGCGCGCGTCCCATGCCGTGGCGTTCAAGTCCCCCGTCGCGCAAGAGGAGCCGGGTCGCCGAGATGCCGTACGCCGCCGAAATCAGTCGCACCAACCCCGGTTGCTTCATCTTCCTCGTGGACCAGTCCGCCTCGATGAGCGATCCCATCGGCAGCGGCGAGATGGTCCAGAAGCGTGCCCAGGTCGTGTCGGACGCCATCAACCGGCTGCTGACCGAGCTGTCGGTCAAGTGCGCAAAGGAAGAGGGCGTCCGCGACTACTTCCACGTCGCGGTGATCGGCTACGGCCACACCCAGGTCGGCTCCGCCTTCACCGGCGCACTCGCCGGGCGTGACCTCGTACCGCTGGGCGACATCGCGAACAACCCCGCCCGCCTGGAGAGCCGCACGAAGAAGGTTCCGGACGGCGCCGGCGGTCTCGTCGAGACGACCGTGCAGTTCCCGGTCTGGATGGACCCGGTCACCAACGGCGGAACTCCGATGACTCGCGCCCTCGGCTACGCCGACTCCCTGGTCGCCCGCTGGGTCGACGAGCACCCGGGAGGTTTCCCGCCCATCGTCCTCAACCTGACCGACGGCGAGTCCACTGACGGCGATCCCACGAGTGCGGCCATCGGGCTCGCCTCGCACGCCACCGCCGATGGGTCGGTACTCCTCTTCAACCTTCACGTGTCCGGGGCGAGCGGCACTCCCGTCACGTTCCCCGACAGCGAGGGCGACCTCCCGGACACCTACTCCCGATTGCTCTTCCACATGTCGAGCGTGCTGCCCGGTCACATGCGTTCCTACGCCGCTTCGCAGGGCCACCGGGTCAGCGACGCCACACGCGGTTTCGTCTACAACGCCGACATCACCTCCATCGTCGAGTTCCTCGACATCGGTACGCGCGCCACGGAACTGCGCTGAGCGGCATGGGCGCACACCCGACGCCCCTCGACGTCCAGCGCTTCCTCGTGCCCAAGACAGGTAACTCGCCGGAGGAGTGTGAGGACGCCATTGGCGTCTCGTGGTCACCCGACGCGAGTTCGCTCTTCGCCGCTGTGTCCGACGGGGCGTCCGAGAGTCTGCTCGCCGGGGCATGGGCGAGGCAGCTGGTACACGGCGCCGTCGCGTCGATGGCGGCTGCCGATGACGAACCAGGGGACGGGCAGGACGGCCTGTCCGGGTCCTTCGTCGAGGACCTCCTGGCCCGCACCGTCGACCAGTGGGACGGCTACATCGCGGAATACCAGGAGGAGCGGGCGACCCACGGTCGGCCAATCGCCTGGTACGAGCAGCCGGGCCTGGAAAAAGGGGCCTTCGCCACGCTGGCGGCCGTCCACGTACGGGCGGCGTCGGCGGATCCGAAAGACCCGGAGGCTGTGCGGCCCTGGACCTGGCGGGCTTTCGCTCTCGGCGACAGTTGTCTCTTCCATCTCCGCGGCGGCCGGCTGATCACCTCATCCCCCATCACGGACGGCCATGGCTTCGGCATCACCCCTCAGCTGCTCGGCAGCCGCAACCGGGACGCCGCGCTGATCACCGAACGGGCATCGACCACAACCGGTGGACTGCGCGCGGGTGACGAACTTCTGCTCTCGACGGACGCACTGGCAGCGTGGCTGCTCTCACACCCTGAAATCAGTTCTGACCAAGCCGGAAAGCAGCTCGGAAAACTTGCCGACCTGGATGAGGAAAGCTTCACCGAGTGGGTTCAAAACGAACGTAACAGGTCCCGGATGCGCAACGACGACGTAGCCCTCATTCGCGTGCGGGTGAAGACGGAGGGGTAATGGCGGTCTCCCGCACTGGCGGACCTGTCGCCGGACGGAAATTCCCGACCGGCGCGAACTACGTGGAAGCCCTCCAGAACCCCACGCTGTGTTTCGAGGACCCGGACCTCAAGAACGGGACGGTCCAGCAGAGCCCCATGCTCGGGCCGAAGGCGATCTCCGGGAACTTCGCAAGCGTCTTCTCCATCACCGCCCCGGACGGACGGCGGTACGCGCTGAAATGCTTCACCCGCGACAGCAGCACCCTGGAGGCCCGCTACCAGGCCATCAGCAAGCAGCTCGCCGGCCTCAGGCCTGCCAAGTTGTCCCAGCCCTGGCCGGTCGGCATGGAGTATCTGCCGCACGGCGTCCTCGTCGCCGGTTACTGGTACCCGGCCCTGAAGATGGCCTGGGTGGAGGGCACCAGCCTGATCACGTGGATCGACCGGAACGTCCGGGACGCGGTGGCCGTTCTCAAGGCGGCCGAGCGGTTCGCGGCACTGGCCGCCGATCTGGAGAAGCTCGGCATCGCCCACGGCGATCTCCAGCACGGCAATCTCCTGGTCGCGGCCGACGGCACGCTCCGCCTCGTCGACTACGACGGAATGTACGTGCCCGAGCTCAAAGGGCAGGGCGCCATGGAGAACGGTCACCGCAACTACCAGTCCCCGACTCGCGCGAGCTCGGACTTCGGCCCCTCGATGGACCGCTTTTCGGAGTGGGTCATCTACCTCACCCTCGTGGCGGTCGCCACCGATCCCACCCTCTGGGATCAACTGCACGACGGTCAGGGAGAATTCCTGATCCTGAAAGAGGACGACTTCAAGGAACCGCAGTCCTCACTGGCCTGGAGTCTGCTGCTGACCCATGCAGACCCGGCCCTTCGGGCGCTAGCAGCTCAGACGCACGGCCTGCTCGCCACGGCCGCCCACACGGTGCCCCCGCTGTCCGCGGCCGGGGCGATCCCGGTCCCTGTCCCGGCTCAGCGTCCGGCCCCTGCCGCAGCTACGGCGGGTGGAGCCCCCTCCTGGCTGGCGGGGCACATTCCGCCGCAGCAGAACGTCCCTGGGGGCAGCGGGAGTGCGGGCACGCCCACCGGTACGGGCTTTGCACGCCGGCGCCCCGCAGACATCTTCTCCGGGGTCTTCGCCCTGACCGGATCTGCCGCACCGGCTGCACTGGCCGCCGTCAGCGTGCTGCCGACCGGCTACATGGCCGCCGCCCAGCTGGGAGCTCTGCTGGTATCCGGCGGGGCCCTCCACGCCACCCGACGTTCCCGCCCAGAAGCCAGGGCCTCGAAGGCCCGGCTGCGGGTCCTCCAGCAGCGGGTGAGTGCGCTGAAGGACCCCGTGGCGGCAGCACAGAAGATCCGCCAGGAGATCGAAGCCCTGGCACGGGCCAGCACGAGCCGGGACATCCAGATCAGCCAACAGGTCAAGAGCCTCCAGACCGAACTGCGCGACGAGCAGTCGCGGATCACCGTCACACTCAACAAGGAGACCGGCAATCTCAGGACCAAGCTGAGCGGACTGGCCGCCAAGGAGCAGAGACAACTGGAAGCTGCGCTGGCGTCGGCGGTCAAGACGCACGTCCAGGACAGACTCCGCCGGACTCCCATCCAGGACGTCAAGAAGCTCTCCAACATGGGCAGCGGGACGGTCATGGCCCTGACCGCCGCCGGTATCCGGACGGCCGATGACTTCACCGGGGTCCGGTACGTCCAGGGCAGCCGGTACAGCAACCGCGACGCGTATCTCATCCGGTCCAACGGTCAACAGGTCAAGGTCTCGGGTGTCGGCGAGGTCCGGGCCGCCGCGCTCGAGAGCTGGCGGACCTCGCTGGAGCAGCGTGCCCGGAATTCGGCTCCTTCCAGCGTGAGCGCCCAGGAACGGACAGCGATCCGCCAGCAGTTCGCCGCGCAGAAGAAGAAATACGAAGCGGAGATCACTCAGGCCGAGGGAGTAGCCCGACGGAAGCGCGACCAGCTCCAGCAGCGCATCACCACCAGCCAGCAGCAGGTCAGCAAGGAGAAGCAACAGCACCAGGCGGCCACGCAACGCCAGCGCGCGGTGCTGCTCCAGCGCCAGGCTCAACTCACCGACGCGAGCACCACCCACGACCTGCTGGTCACCCAGCTCGCCACAGTCGGCACGGAGCACCGTCGTGCCTTCGGCCTGCGCCGCTACCTCCGCTTTGTCGCGACGGGACACTGACCGGCCACCTGCCACGGAGCGGCCACTCTCATGCTCGCCGCCGACATCGACGTGAAGATCGTGACGGGCAATCGGGCACAGCCACACCCGGATCACGCGCGACATCTACCAGAGCGTGCTCCCCCAGGCCGGGAAAGAGCGCCGCCGAGGCCACCGCCAAGCTTGTCTCCCTCCAGCGGAAGGCCGAGCAGGAAGAGCGGGCCCGCAAGGCCACCGGAAGGCCAAGGCAAGGAAGGACGCGAAGAAGGGCTGACGCCCCCTCCGCTCACGCATCGCTCACGCACGGGGTTTCGAGCCCCAGCCACCGCACGCGCCGACCGACCCCGGAAATAGCAAAACCCCCAGGTCACGGCGAGTGAGTCCTGGGGGTTCTACAGAGCCGCCTTCGGGATTCGAACCCGAGACCTACGCATTACGAGTGCGTTGCTCTGGCCAGCTGAGCTAAGGCGGCACCGCTGGTCAGACAAGCATTCCCCCGGAGAGGTGCTCTCATCAGCAGCGGCGCCAAGTCTACAGGGTGTGGGGGGGTGCCCCTGACCGTGGGGATGTCGTGGTGGCGGGGCCCGGGGCGGGGCCGGGGTCCGGGTGTCCGGAGGCCTGGGGAGGGGTTCGTGCGGGGTGGTCGTCGTGGTGGGTCAGCACTTCTTGCCGTCGACCGGCGGCCTGCCCTGGAGGAGGTACTCGTTGATCGCGGTGTCGACGCAGTCGCTGCCGCGGCCGTACGCGGTGTGGCCGTCGCCGTCGTAGGTGAGCAGGACACCCGATTCGAGCTGGCCGGCCAGGGCCTGGGCCCACTTGTACGGGGTCGCCGGGTCGCGGGTCGTGCCGACCACCACGATCGGCGCGGCGCCCTTCGCGGTCAGCGGGTGGGCCGTGCCGGTCGCCTTCACCGGCCAGTACGTGCAGTTCAGCGAGGCCCAGGCGAGGCCCGCGCCGAAGACCGGCGACGCCTTCTCGAAGGAGGGCAGGGCTGCCGCGGCGTCCTCCGGGCCGCGGAAGGCCGGCGGCTGGTCGAGGCAGTTGACGGCGGCGTTCGCGAACATCAGGTTGGCGTACTTCCCGTCCGGCTCGCGCTCGTAGTAGCTGTCGGCCAGGGCCAGCAGCCCGGCCCCGTCGCCGTTCGTCGCCGTGGTGAGCGCCTCGCGCAGCTGGGGCCAGGCGGCGGCGTCGTAGAGGGCGGCGATCACCCCGGTCGTCGCGAGGGACTCGCCCAGCGGGCGGGCCGTCTCGCCGGTGGGCACGGGCTGGGCGTCGAGCTTGCGGAAGAAGCTCTTCAGCCGCGCGGCCACCTCGTCCGGGCCGCCCTGGCCGAGCGGGCAGTCGGGCTGCTTCGCGCAGTCCTTGGCGAAGGAGCGGAAGGCGGTCTCGAAGCCCGCCGTCTGGTCCCGGTTGAGGTCGAGGGCCGACCGGGAGGGGTCCATGGCGCCGTCCAGGACGAGGCGGCCGACACGGCCGGGGAAGAGGTCCGCGTACGTCGCCCCGAGGAAGGTGCCGTACGAGGCTCCGACGTACGTCAGTTTCTCGTCGCCCAGGACCGCGCGGAGGATGTCCATGTCACGGGCGGCCTCGACGGTCGAGACGTGCGGCAGGACGCGCTCCGAGCGGGCCTGGCAGCCGGTCGCGAACTCCTGGAAGGCGGAGACCAGCAGGGAACGCTCCGCCGGGTCGTCCGGGGTCTGGTCCACCTGGGTGAACCGGTCCATGGCCGGTCCGGTCAGGCACTCGACCGGACTGCTGCGGTCCACCCCGCGCGGGTCGAAGGAGACCATGTCGTACTGGGCGCGCACGGGCGCGGGGTAGCCGATGGCCGCGTACGCCTGGAGGTACCCGATGCCCGAGCCGCCGGGGCCGCCCGGGTTGACGACCAGCGAGCCGAGCCGCTTGCCGGGGCCGGTGGCCTGGCGGCGGGCCACCGCGAGGTCGATGTCCTGGCCGGAGCCGGGGTTCGCGTAGTCCAGCGGGGCCTTCATGGTGGCGCACTGGAACTCCGGGACACCGCAGTCGCGCCAGCTCGGCTTCTGCCCGTAGTACGGGCGGAGCGCGGCCGGGGGACCGGAGGGCGTGGCCGACTGCGCGGGGCTGCCCTTGGCCGGGGACGCGGCGGCCCGGGGTCCCCCCGAACTTCCCGAGGTGCACCCGGAGAGCAGCAGCCCGGCGGCTGCGATCACGGTTCCGGTGGTGCGCAGCAGGCGACTCGTGTCCATGCCCGGAGGGTACGGCCCCGGCGGGCCGGGATGATCCGGGAACCGGCCCCCGCCCGGCCGCTCCGGTACGGGTCTCCCGGCCGGCCGGTGGCCCCTGGCCGGTCCCCGGACCGGGTCCCGCCGGACCGGCTCCCGCCCCGGCGGCTCCCGCCCCCGCTGCGGACGACACGGCCAGGTCGCTCGTACGGGTGAACGCGCCGCCCGGGGCCGGGCCCCGGCCGCCACCACCACCGCCAGAGGCCGCACCCGGCCGCACCACCGCCACCGGCGGCCGGCCGGGGTGTCAGCCCGCGCGCAGGGCCATCGTCATCGCCTCGACCGCGAGGAGCGGGGCGACGTTCCGGTCCAGGGCGTCCCGGCAGGCGATGATCGCCTCGATCCGGCGCAGGGTCCGCTCGGGGCCGCAGGCGCGGGCCATCCGGTCGAGGTCCGGCCGTATCTCCTCGTTGGCGATGGCCACGGCCGAACCGAGCTGGAGGGCCAGCACGTCCCGGTAGAAGCCGGTGAGGTCGGTCAGGGCCAGGTCGAGGCTGTCGCGCTGGGTACGGGTGCGGCGGCGCTTCTGCCGGTCCTCCAGTTCCTTCATCACGCCCGCCGTACCGCGCGGCATCCGGCTCCCGGCGCCCGCCCCGGCGCCGAGCGCGGCCCGCAGTTCCTCGGTCTCCTTGGTGTCGACCTCCTCCGCGACCTGTTTGGCGTCCTCGGCGGCGGCGTCGACGAGTTCCTGCGCGGCCTTGAGACAGCCGCCCACGTCGTCGACCCGGAGCGGGAGCTTCAGCACGGCGGCCCGGCGGGAGCGGGCGTCCGCGTCGGTGGCCAGTCGCCGGGCCCGGCCGATGTGTCCCTGGGTCGCGCGGGCGGCGGCCTCGGCGACGGCGGGCTCGATGCCGTCCCGCCGGACCAGGACCTCGGCGACGGCGGTGACGGGCGGGGTGCGCAGGGTCAGGTGCCGGCAGCGGGAGCGGATCGTGGGCAGCACGTCCTCCAGCGAGGGCGCGCAGAGCAGCCACACGGTCCGTGGCGCGGGCTCCTCCACCGCCTTGAGGAGCACGTTGCCCGCGCCTTCGGTGAGCCGGTCGGCGTCCTCCAGGACGATGACCTGCCACCGGCCGACCGCCGGGGAGAGCTGGGCCCGGCGGACCAGCGCGCGGGTCTCCTTCACACCGATGGACAGCAGGTCGGTACGGACGATCTCCACATCGGCGTGCGTGCCGATCACCGTGGTGTGGCAGCCGTCGCAGAAACCGCAGCCGGGCTCGCCCCCGAGGGCACGGTCGGGGCTGGTGCACTGGAGGGCCGCCGCGAAGGCGCGGGCGGCGGTGGACCGCCCGGAGCCGGGTGGTCCGGTGAACAGCCAGGCGTGGGTCATCTTGGACGCGGCGGGCGGTTCCGTCCCGGCCGCGACGGCCGTGACCTGGGCGTCCGCGTCACGGGCGGCGGCGGCCAGCTGCGTCTGGACCCGCTCCTGTCCCACCAGGTCGTCCCATACGGGCATCCCGCCCACCGCCTTTCACGTTTCCGTTTTCCGTCCGTACCCGCGCACCGGGTATCCGCGCGGCCGTGCGCCCGGCCCGTCCGTGCAACCGGCCCGTCCGGTCGCCCGGCCGGCCCGGGTCGCGCGCCTGTTCACAGTGTGGCGCGCCCCACTGACAATCCGTTCCCGCTACCGGCGCTCCGGCCGGTCAGCGCCGGCGGCGCGGGCCGCCGCCCTTGCCCCCGCCGTTGCCGCCGCCGTTGCCCCCGGCACCGTCCTCGTCGTACTCGTCGCCCCCGTCGTCCTCGCAGTGGCGGCCCAGGAGTTCGTCCGCCAGCGTCGGCAGGTCGTCGAGCGGGGTCTCCTCGGCCCAGTCCGGGCGGGGGCGGCGCGGGCGGCCGTCCGCGCCGAGGACCGGCAGCTCGCGGGTCACGTCGTTGCCCGCGTCACGGCCGGACTCGTCCCGGAAGATGCCCGGCGGAACCCGGTCGGCCGGGTTCTCCTCCGGCCGCCGTGCCGTCGGCCGCGACGAGGACCGGACCGGACCACCCTGCGCGGCGTCCGCACGGTGGGCGTCCGCACGATGGGCGTCCGACAGCACCTCGTACCGGCCGCCGTCCGGGCGGACGGACGGCAGGACGGCCGTCTCGTCGGCCGGGCCGACCGGGCGGACCGCCGGCAGGACCGCGGTCTCCGTGGCGTCCTCCGACGCGGCCGAACCGGCCGCCCTGGAGCCACCACGCGTGCCGGCAGACCCACGGGCCCCACCAGCACCCGGCCCCCGGGACGACGCCCTCGGGTCGACCTTCGGCACCGGAACCGTCTGGGTGATGTCGTCCGGCTGGACGACCCGCTTGACCACCGGGGTCTCGACCGTCACGGCGTCGTCCGGGTACCGGTTCCCGGCCGTCCTGCCCGTCCCGCCTGTCCCGCCTGTCCCAGCCGTCCCGGCCCGCGGGGCCGGAGCTGCCGGAACCGCCTGAGCCTGGGCCTGGGCCGCCTGGGCCTGGGCCGCCTGGGCAGCGGCCTGGGCAGCGGCCCGGGCGGCTGCCGCCGCCGCCGCGGCGGCCTTCGCCTTCGCCGCCGCCGTCTCGGCCGCGGCGGCCTCCGCCAGCCTGCGCGCCGCCTCCGCCTTCAGCAGGGACTCCTCCGCGCGCCGCTGCTTCTCCCGCCGCCGCTCCTCGGCCTCGGCCCGCAGCCGGGCCTCCTCCGCCGCCTGCTTGCGCAGCCGTTCCTGTTCGGCCTCCCGGGCCCGCTCCTCGGCCTCCGCGCGCAGCCGCTCGGCCTCGGCCCGCGCACGGGCCTCCTCCGCCTCGGCCCGCAGCCGTTCCTGCTCCGCCTTCCGCGCGGCCTCCGCCTCGGCGGCGATCCGCGCCTCCTCGGCCTCGCGGGCCTTCCGGGCGGCTTCCTCGGCCTCGCGGGCCCTGCGGGCCTCGTCCTCGGCCCGCAGCCGCTCCGCCTCCGCCTTGCGTTCGGCCTCCTCGGCCTTGCGCGCGGCCTCTTCCTCCGCCTTGCGCCGGGCCTCGGCCTCGGCGAGGCGCCTGGCCTCCGCCTGGGCGGCCACCTCGGCCGCGGAGAGCGGAAGCATCCGGTCCAGGCGGTGCCGTACGACCGTGGTCACCGAGCCCGGGTCCTGACCGGCGTCGACCACCAGGTAGCGCCCGGGGTCGGACGCCGCCAGGGTCAGGAAACCGGCCCGCACCCGCTGGTGGAACTCCGTCGGCTCCGACTCCAGCCGGTCCGGGGCCTCCGTGAAGCGCTCGCGCGCCGCCTCCGGTGACACGTCGAGCAGGACGGTCAGGTTCGGGACGAGCCCGTCCGTGGCCCAGCGCGAGATCCGGGCGATCTCGGTCGGGGAGAGGTCGCGGCCCGCGCCCTGGTAGGCCACCGAGGAGTCGATGTAGCGGTCCGAGATGACGACCGCGCCGCGCTCCAGGGCCGGCCTGACCACGGTGTCCACGTGTTCCGCCCGGTCGGCGGCGTACAGCAGCGCCTCGGCACGGTCGGAGAGCCCGGCCGAGGAGATGTCGAGGAGGATCGAGCGGAGCCGCTTGCCGACCGGGGTCGCCCCCGGCTCGCGCGTCACCACGACCTCGTGGCCCTTGTCCCGTATCCAGTCGGCCAGCGCCTCGACCTGGGTCGACTTGCCCGCGCCGTCGCCGCCCTCCAGGGCGATGAAGAAGCCGGTGGTGGAGGGGGCCTGTACCGGCTCCCCGCCGCGCAGCGCCTCGCGCAGGTCGCGCCGCAGGGGCACGCCGGCCCGGTCGTCGGCCTTGGCCAGGACGACCACGGCGACGGGCAGCAGCAGGGCGCCGACCAGCATCAGGGTGAAGGCCGCGCCGCCGTGCGAGAGGACGGCCTCGCCGCCGGTCAGCCGGTGCGGGCCGATCAGCGCGGCCAGGAGCGGGGCGAGGACGGCGCCCAGGCCCACGGCCACCCGTACGACGGCCTGGAGGTGTGCGGTGACCCGGGCCCGGCGGAACTCCTCGGTCTCCTGGTCCAGCAGGGTGTGGCCGGTGCTCGCCGCGACGCCCGCGGCGGTGCCGGCGAGCAGGGAGAGGAACAGGACGGTCGCCATGTCCGGGACCAGGCCCGTCAGCAGCAGCGCGAGTCCGGTGACCGCGAGGGCGAGGGCGAGCATCCGGCGCCGGGAGAGCGCGGGCAGCACCTTGCCGGCCTGGTCGGCGCGGATGCCCGCGGCGGTGCCGCCGACCAGCGCGAGGACGAGCAGCGCGAAGGCGGCCGGCCCCCCGCCGAGGTCCACGGCGTGCAGGACGGCCACGGCCGCGGCGCAGGCCACCGCCGCGGCGACCGCCGCGCAGGCCAGCACCAGGAGCCGGACGGCCCCCGTACGTCCCTTCTCGGGCCGCTCGCCCGTCCTGGGGGCCCGCAGGCCCTCCAGCGGGGAACGGGGGCGCGGGGTCCGGGTACCGGGCAGGACCAGCGGGAGCAGCAGCGACACGGAGGCCGCGAAGAGCCCGGAGGCCACGTACGAGCCCAGCGCCGCCTGGTTCTCGGCGAACCAGTCGACGCCGAGCCCGAGGGCCTTGCCGACCAGGGTCGCGGCGAGGAGCACCGCCGCGGCGACGGGCATCGCCGCGAACGCGGTCCGCAGGGTCAGGCGCCGGAGCGTGTCCAGGTGGTCCGGGAGCGGCCGTACGGTCGCCCCCTCCGGCGGGGGCGCGGGCAGCAGCGCGGGAGCGGCGCTCTCCTTGGCCAGGGTCCACAGCCGCTCGGCCGCGCCGGAGACGAGGACGGTGGCCAGCAGGGCGGTGAGCGCGTGCGCGGGCAGCCAGCCGAGCCAGAGCGGGGCGACGACGAAGAGCCCGAGGCGGACCCCGTCGGCGCCGATCATGGTCCAGCGGCGGTCGAGCCTGCCGCCCGCGGCGGTGAGCCGGGCCAGCGGGCCCAGCAGCACGGCGCCGAAGACCAGCGTGGCGAGGATGCGGACGCCGAAGACGGCGGCGACGGCGAGGGCGGCGTCGCGGGCACCGCCCTGGCCTCCGAAGAAGCCCTCGGAGAGGGCCGCCTGGAACGCCAGCAGCACCAGCACCAGCAGGGCGAGGGCATCGCCGACACCGCTCACCAGCTGGGCGCTCCACAGACGGCGCAGCCCGGGGGTGCGCAGCAGTGCGCGCACCGCACGCTCGCGGGAGTCCGCGGCTAGGGCTTCGTCGTAGGTGGGGCGCTCGGAGGCGGTCACGACCGTTGGCTGCTCGGCTCGCGTCATCCGCCCAGCCTATCCGCTGCGCCCGGCTCGATGCGGTCCTCCGCCCCGGAGCCCCGCCGCCGGGTGCCCGGGACGCGGCAGGGCCCCGTGCGGTGCACGGGGCCCTGCCGGACGGGACGGACGTACCGGACGCCGCCGGTCCACGCGTCACGCATCACATGTCACGCGCCACACATCACGCATCACACGCCCATGTGACTCGTACTCGTGCTCGTGCTCGTATTCTCGTGCTCGCTACTCGTCCACGGCCACGGCCACGGCCACGGCGGCCGTCGTCTTCGCGGGTGCCTTCTTGGCGGCCGTCTTCTTGGCCGTCGTCGTCTTCTTCGCGGCCGTCGTCTTCGCGGCGGCGGTCTTGGCCGTCGCCGTCTTCTTCGCGGGCGCCTTCTTGGCCGGGGCCTTCTTGGCGGGCGCCTTCTTGGCCACCTTCTTCGCCGGACTCTTCGCCCGCTTCTCCGCGAGCAGCTCGTAGCCCCGCTCCGGCGTGATGGTCTCGACGTCGTCGTCGCGCCGCAGCGTCGCGTTGGTCTCGCCGTCCGTCACGTACGGCCCGAAGCGGCCGTCCTTGACCACCACCGGCTTCTCGCTCACCGGGTCGGTCCCCAGCTCCTTCAGCGGCGGCTTGGCCGCCGCCCGGCCGCGCTGCTTGGGCTGCGCGTAGATCGCGAGGGCCTCGTCCAGCGTGATCGAGAAGAGCTGGCCCTCGTTCTCCAGCGACCGCGAGTCCGTGCCCTTCTTCAGGTACGGGCCGTAGCGGCCGTTCTGGGCCGTGATCTCCACGCCCTCCGCGTCCACGCCGACCACGCGCGGCAGCGACATCAGCTTCAGGGCGTCGTCGAGCGTGACCGTGTCCAGGCTCATCGACGCGAAGAGGGAGGCCGTCCGCGGCTTGACCGCGTTCTTGCCCGTCTTCGGCGTGCCCTCGGGGAGGATCTCCGTCACGTACGGCCCGTAGCGGCCGTCCTTGGCGACGATCTCGTTCCCGCTGACCGGGTCCTTGCCGAGCGCGAATTCGCCGCTCGGCTTCGCGAACAGCTCCTCCGCGTACGCGGTCGTCAGCTCGTCCGGGGCCATGTCCTCCGGGACGTCGGCCCGCTGGTGGCCCTCGGCGTCCTTCTCGCCCCGCTCCACGTACGGCCCGTAGCGGCCGACGCGCAGCACGATGCCGTCGCCGACCGGGAAGGAGGAGATCTCCCGGGCGTCGATCGCGCCCAGGTCCGTGACCAGCTCCTTCAGGCCGCCGAGGGCGTCGCCGTCGGCCGGTACGACCTCCGAGGCGTTCTCGGCGCCGAAGTAGAACCGCTTCAGCCACGGCACGGACTGGGCCTCGCCCCGCGCGATGCGGTCGAGGTCGTCCTCCATCTTCGCGGTGAAGTCGTAGTCGACGAGCCGGCCGAAGTGCGTCTCCAGCAGGTTCACCACGGCGAACGACAGGAAGGACGGCACGAGTGCCGTGCCCTTCTTGAAGACGTATCCGCGGTCGAGGATCGTGCCGATGATCGACGCGTACGTCGACGGGCGGCCGATCTCGCGCTCTTCTAGCTCCTTGACCAGCGAGGCCTCGGTGTAGCGGGCCGGCGGCTTGGTCGCGTGGCCGTCCACCGTGATCGCCTCGGCGGCGAGCGCGTCGCCCTCCGCGACCTGCGGGAGCCGCTTCTCGCGGTCGTCGAGCTCGGCGTTCGGGTCGTCCGCGCCCTCGACGTACGCCTTCATGAAGCCGTGGAAGGTGATCGTCTTGCCGGAGGCGCTGAACTCGGCGTCCCGGCCGTCGCTCGCCCGTCCGGCGATCTTCACGGTGACGCTGTTGCCGACCGCGTCCTTCATCTGGGAGGCGACGGTCCGCTTCCAGATCAGCTCGTACAGGCGGAACTGGTCACCGGACAGGCTCGTCTCGGCGGGCGTGCGGAAACGATCACCCGAAGGCCGGATCGCCTCGTGCGCCTCCTGCGCGTTCTTGACCTTGCCCGCGTAGACGCGCGGCTTCTCCGGCAGGTAGTCGGCCCCGTAGAGCTGCGTGACCTGCGCCCGCGCCGCCGTCACGGCGGTCTCGGAGAGCGTGGTGGAGTCCGTACGCATGTAGGTGATGAAGCCGTTCTCGTACAGCTTCTGCGCCACCTGCATCGTCGCCTTCGCCCCGAAGCCCAGCTTGCGCGAGGCCTCCTGCTGGAGCGTGGTCGTGCGGAACGGGGCGTACGGGGAACGGCGGTACGGCTTGGACTCGACCGACCGGACGGCGAAGGACGTGTCCTCCAGCGCGGCGGCCAGCGCCCGTGCGTTCGCCTCGTCGAGGTGCAGCACCTCGCTCTTGAGCTGCCCGTTCGAGCCGAAGTCGCGGCCCTGGGCGACGCGCTTGCCGTCCACCGCGTTCAGGCGGGCGACCAGGGTCGAGGGGTCGGAGACGTCACCGGCGCGGCCGGTGGAAAAGGTGCCGGTCAGGTCCCAGTACTCGGCGGACCGGAAGGCGATGCGCTCGCGCTCCCGCTCGACGACGAGGCGGGTGGCCACCGACTGGACGCGCCCGGCCGACAGCCGGGGCATGACCTTCTTCCACAGGACCGGCGAGACCTCGTAGCCGTAGAGGCGGTCGAGGATGCGGCGGGTCTCCTGGGCGTCGACCATGCGCTGGTTCAGCTCGCGCGGGTTGGCGACGGCGTCACGGATCGCGTCCTTGGTGATCTCGTGGAAGACCATCCGGTGGACGGGGACCTTGGGCTTGAGGACTTCCTGCAGGTGCCACGCGATGGCTTCGCCCTCGCGGTCCTCATCGGTGGCGAGGAAGAGCTCGTCGGATTCGGCCAGCAGCTCCTTGAGCTTCCTGACCTGCGCCTTCTTGTCGGCGTTGACGACGTAGATCGGCTGGAAGTCGTGTTCGACGTCCACGCCGAGGCGACGGACCTCGCCGGTGTACTTGTCGGGAACCTCGGCCGCGCCGTTCGGGAGGTCGCGAATGTGCCCGACGCTCGCCTCGACGACGTATCCCGGGCCGAGGTAGCCCTTGATCGTCTTCGCCTTGGCAGGGGACTCGACGATGACGAGTCGGCGGCCGCCCTTTGCGGTCTCGCTAGTCGGGGACAACTTGGCTCTTCTCTCCGGTCGGCACTCGGTCGCGGTACGGCGACGCTGCGGAGTGTGACGGTACAACCCGCCCCCGTGTCAAACGGCACAAGCCCGCAACGGCCACTCGAACGGTAACCCGACAAGTGCCACTTCTGCCGCCCGGATGCCCCGCGGGCCCGTTCCCGGTCACCGGGCCGGGTGGCCCGGGGGCCGTCTGGCCCCGTCCGCGTACGCCGGTCCGCCGGTGTGCCGTCACCGGTTTTCCCGGCCGGACCACGCCCCTCCGCACCCCTCCGCGCCCTTCGGGGCCTGTCCTTCCGGCACCTCCCGCGCGCCTGCGCGCCCGTCGGTGCCCGCCCGCGCCCGCCCGGCGCTGCCCGGCATGTCGCCCGTCCGTGGCCCCGCGCGGGTCGGGGCCGCGCGGGGCCACGGACGCCGGCGGACGGCGGGACCGCGCCGACCTGCGGTGGGAGCGGTCCGGCCACGGCGGGGCGCACGTCTTCGACAACCGGCGCGCGACGCGGGACGCACGCCCCCCACCACGGCCCGCCACGACCCGGCAGGGCCCCGCGCCGACCCGTTCACCAGGCCGGTACGGACCTTCGCGGACCCTCGCGGACCTGCCGGACGCCCCGCGCGGGCCCCCTGGCCGGGGCCCGTCAGCCAGGGGAACGCACCGGGCGGACCCGGGGGTGCCTCACGGCTTGGGCCGCCCCCCGGACTTCGGCAGCGGCTCCAGGAAGCCCTGCTCCACCAGCATCCGGATGGCCTCCGGGGTCCGGTCGCGCAGGACGACCGGGTCCTCCTGGACGAGCTGCGCGATCGCGTCCAGGATGCGGCCCGCGCTCAGTGAGCCGTCGCACACCCCGGCGAAGCCCGCGCCGACCGTGTCGACCTTGGTGGCGCGGCGCATCCCGCGGTTCTGGCGGAGCACCACGTGCTCCGGGTCCTCCGCCCCGGGGGCTCCGACCTGCTCCTGGACCACTTCTCCGGCCAGCAGGAAGTACTCCTCCAGCAGGGCCGCGTCGTCGTGGGCGCGCAGGTAGTCCTGCCGGGCGAAATGTGCCACGACGGTGTCGCCGAGCGGCTGCTCCACCGAGTGCGGCCACTCCTCGACCACGATCGAGGGCTCGGCCGCGTCACTGCGCCGCAGGGTGATCCAGCCGAAACCGACCGCCTTGGTCCCGCGCGCCTCGAACTCGTCCAGCCACGCCTCGTACCGCCGCGCGTACTCGGCCGGGTCCTCGCGGTGGTCGCCCGCATCCCGCAGCCACAATTCCGCGTACTGCGTCACGTCCTGCACATCGCGCTGCACGATCCAGGCGTCGCAGCCGCGCGGTACCCAGGAGCGGAGCCGGTCGTGCCAGTCCTCGCCCTCCACGTGCTGCCAGTTGCCGAGGAACTGCGCGTACCCGCCCGGGTTGAGCCGGGCACCGGCCTCCTGGACCAGGGTCCGGCACAGGTCGTCGCCGCCCATTCCGCCGTCCCGGTAGGTCAGCCGGGCGCCGGGCGAGATCACGAACGGCGGGTTCGACACGATCAGGTCGTACGTCGCCCCGTCGACCGGTTCGAAGAGCGACCCGGCGAGCAGTTCGGCCTCCGGCGCACCGGACAGCGCCAGGGTCAGCCGGGTGAACTCCAGGGCCCTGGGGTTGACGTCGGTGGCGGTGACCCGGGTGGCGTGCTGGGCCGCGTGCAGGGCCTGGATGCCCGATCCGGTGCCCAGGTCGAGGGCGGTGGCGACCGGGGTGCGGACGGTGATCCCGGCCAGGGTGGTCGAGGCACCGCCGACGCCGAGGACCACGCCCTCCTGACGGCTGCCGATCCCGCCGGCCCCGCCCACGGCGCAGCCGAGGTCCGAGACGATGAACCAGTCCTCCCCGTCCGGGCCGCCGTAGGGGCGTACGTCGACGGTGGCGCGGACCTCGTCGCCCTCGCGCCGCAGCCAGCCGTCGGCCAGGGCCGACCCGACGGGCAGCGCGGCCTCGGCGCGGCGGGCGGGGACGGGCCGCTGGAGCAGGAACAGCAGGACCAGGCTGGCGAGCGGGTCGTCCCCGCGGCCACGGGTGGCGCGCAGGGCGGGAACGGTCTCGCTGCGGGCCAGCGCGGCGTAGGCGGGTGCGCCGAGCAGGTCGAGCAGCCCGTCGGCGGTGAAGCCGGCGGCGAGCAGGGCCTTGCGGAGTTCGGCGGCGCGGTCGGGCGAGGGAAGGCTGGTGGTACTCACCCGTCCATTGTGTCGGCCCGCGCCGACAATGCGTGCGCCACGCGGCGCTCGGCGTGGGGACCGCCCCGCCCGTGTCCCCGGGCCGGTCCGGACAGCGGCGTGCCCGGCCCGCACCGCAGGCCGGGCGCACGGCCGGGGACGGTCGCCGGCGTCACCGCACGGACGTCACCGCACGGACGTCACCACGCGGCCGTCACCGCACCGGAGTCACCCGCACCGGAGTTCACTGCGCGGGCGACTGGGTCGTGACCTGGCAGCCCTTCTGGCTGTTCATCGCCTTGTCCAGACCACCCGAGTTGAGCTTGCCGAGCGCGTCCTTGCCGCCCTTGGTCGCCGCGTCGAGACCGCCCGCCACCTCCTTGAGGCCCTCGGCGAACTTGCCCTGGTCCTTGACGTCGAGCCCGTCCATCTTCGTCTTCAGGTCGGCATAGCCCTTGGAGGTCGACTCGAACCCCTTGACCGCCGCGTCCTGCGTCCCCTTGCCGTCCTTGACCGGCGGAACCCCTGCCTCCTGAACGGCGTTGCCCATCGCCTTGTAGGACTCGGACATGGTCGCGAAGGCCGCCGAGTCCGTCTTCTGGACCTCCTCGGGCTTGCTGCTCTCCGTCGCCACGCGCTTGATGTCGGCGTTGGCGTTCTCGATCTTCTTGAGTTCGGGCTGCCACTTGTCACAGACCTTCTTGGCCCAGGCGTCAGCCTTCTGGTCGCTGTCGTCCCCGCCGCAGCCGGAGAGGACGAGCATCAGTACCGCACTGCCCGACAACGCGGCAGCAAGCTTCTTGTTCACCGGATTGGTCCCTTCGAAGGCTCTCGGCCCGGAAGATACACGCCTGCCGTCGGGGGACGCGCAAAGGCGGACAGACGGCGCGTCGGTCCGCACCGCCTGTCCGCCTTTCGGGCGCACGGCCGGCCCTGCCCGGCCCGCGCCCGTCCCTCGTCCGGAATCCGGGTCAGGAGACCGGCGCGGGATCGGCCTGCTGGCCCACCCGCTCGGCGGCTCCGCCCTCGCTGTCGGAGCCGACCACGATGCCGCGGCGCTTGGAGATGTACACCGCACCGATGATGACGGCGATCGCGAGACCCGCGACGACCGCCCGTACGGTCGCGTTGGCGTCCACGCCGTAGCTGAACTGCACGACCGCCGGAGCGATCAGCAGCGCCACCAGGTTCATGACCTTGAGCAGCGGGTTGATCGCCGGACCGGCGGTGTCCTTGAAGGGGTCGCCGACCGTGTCGCCGATGACGACCGCGGCGTGGGCCTCACTGCCCTTGCCGCCGTGGTGACCGTCCTCGACGAGCTTCTTCGCGTTGTCCCACGCGCCGCCGGAGTTGGCGAGGAAGACCGCCATCAGGGTGCCGGTGCCGATGGCGCCGGCGAGGAAGGAGCCGAGCGCGCCGACCCCGAGCGAGAAGCCGACCGCGATCGGGGTGAGGACCGCGAGCAGGCCGGGCGTGGCGAGTTCGCGCAGCGCGTCCTTGGTGCAGATGTCGACGACGCGGCCGTACTCGGGCTTCTCCGTGTAGTCCATGATCCCGGGGTGTTCCCGGAACTGGCGCCGCACCTCGTAGACCACGGCCCCGGCGGAGCGGGAGACCGCGTTGATGGCGAGGCCGGAGAAGAGGAACACGACGGCCGCGCCCAGGATCAGCCCGACCAGGTTGTTCGGCTGGGCGATGTCCAGACTGAGGTTCATCTCCCCGGCCTTGGCCCCGACCTGCTTGACGGCGGTGGCGATCGCGTCGTTGTACGAGCCGAAGAGCGCGGCGGCGGCGAGCACGGCCGTGGCGATGGCGATGCCCTTGGTGATGGCCTTGGTGGTGTTGCCGACGGCGTCCAGGTCGGTCAGGACCTGCGCCCCGGCCCCCTCGACGTCGCCGGACATCTCCGCGATGCCCTGCGCGTTGTCGGAGACGGGCCCGAAGGTGTCCATGGCGACGATGACGCCGACGGTGGTGAGCAGGCCGGTGCCGGCCAGCGCCACCGCGAAGAGCGCGAGCATGATCGACGTACCGCCGAGCAGGAACGCCCCGTAGACGCCGAGGCCGATCAGGAGCGCCGTGTACACGGCGGACTCCAGGCCGACGGAGATGCCGGCGAGCACGACGGTGGCGGCGCCGGTCAGCGAGGACTTGCCGATGTCCCGGACGGGACGGCGGCTGGTCTCGGTGAAGTAGCCGGTGAGCTGCTGGATCAGGGCCGCGAGCACGATGCCGATGGCGACGGCGACGACGGCCAGCACGCGCGGGTCGCCCGCGTGGTTGGCGATCGCGGGGTCCTCGACGCCCGCGAGCTCCTTGTACGTGGACGGCAGGTAGGCGTAGACGGCGACCGCGACCAGGACCAGGGAGATCGCGGCGGAGATGAAGAAGCCGCGGTTGATCGCGGTCATCCCGCTGCGGTCGGAGCGGCGCGGGGAGACCGCGAAGATGCCGATCATCGCGGTGACGACGCCGATCGCGGGGACGATCAGCGGGAAGGCCAGGCCCAGGTCGCCGAAGGCGGCCTTGCCGAGGATGAGCGCGGCCACCAGGGTGACGGCGTACGACTCGAAGAGGTCGGCCGCCATCCCGGCGCAGTCGCCCACGTTGTCGCCCACGTTGTCGGCGATGGTCGCGGCATTGCGCGGGTCGTCCTCCGGAATGCCCTGTTCGACCTTGCCGACCAGGTCGGCGCCGACGTCGGCGGCCTTGGTGAAGATGCCGCCGCCGACGCGCATGAACATCGCGATCAGGGCGGCTCCGAGGCCGAAGCCCTCCAGCACCTTGGGGGCGTCGGCGGCGTAGACGAGCACGACGCAGGAGGCGCCGAGCAGACCGAGGCCGACGGTGAACATGCCGACCACGCCGCCCGTGCGGAAGGCGATGCGCATCGCCTTGTGGGAGACGTCGGTGAGGTCCTTGGCGGGCTCGCCCGGCGCGGGGGTCGCCTCGCGCGCGGCGGCGGCGACGCGCACGTTGGCCCGGACCGCCAGGCGCATGCCGATGTAGCCGGTGGCCGCGGAGAAGAGGGCGCCGACGAGGAAGAAGGCGGAGCGTCCCGACCGCTGCGACCAGTCGTCGGCGGGGAGCAGGAAGAGCAGGAAGAAGACCAGGACGGCGAAGACCGCCAGGGTGCGCAACTGCCGGCCGAGGTAGGCGTTGGCGCCTTCCTGGACGGCCGCGGCGATCTTCTTCATCGAGTCGGTGCCCTCGTCGGCGGCGAGGACCTGGCGGACCAGGATCTGCGCGACGACGAGCGCGGCGAGTGCCACGGCCGCGATGACGATCACGATGAGCCGATTGTCATCGGTGAGTACTGCGGATGCCAGATCATGGGTGCGATCGGGCGCGATAGGGGTGAAGAGCCCCGTCATTCGTCCTCCTTGACGTGATGAGCTCAAGATGTGGACGGATTGTAGGGAGCAGATCCTGATCAAAACAGTGCGCCGGAAACAGAATTGGCTCGCACCTGCTCCTCAGCAATGGATCACGTCACTCCTTTACCCCCGAAAGTAGTAATGGGGCAAAACCATTGACACCCGGTGACACCCGGTCGCCGGCCGGGGGATTATCGCAAAGCATGAAAAAGGCCCTGCTCAGCAGGGCCTTGGTGGAGATCGGACGATACGACGGACCGTCACGCGCAGGGTGACGGGCGCCTGACCCGAACGGACTAGTCCGCTTCGGCGGCGCCGTGCAGCGGCCAGCGCATCCGGATGGTTCCGCCCGAATCCCCACGGGTCACCTCGACGTCGTCGACGAGCCCGCTGATCACGGCGAGACCCATCTCGTCCTCGCCGTCCTGGTCCAGGGCGGCGTCCCTCCCGGGCACGGCACCGGCCGGACCGCCGGCCGGGCCGGGAACCTCGTCGCCGACCTCGATGGAGAACACCTTCTCCTCGTCGGTCAGGACGACCCGGACGGGCGCGGTCAGTCCGTTGCCGCGATGGAGCCCGACGGCGCGCGAGCATGCCTCGCCCACGGCGAGGCGGACCTCGTCGAGGACGGCTTCCTCCACCCCGGCCCGGCGCGCCACGGCGGCCGCCACCAGGCGGGCCGTCCGGACGTGTTCGGGCTGGGCGCTGAAGCGCAGTTCAACGGTGGCCATGCGCGTCCCCCTCGGACTACAGGCGTGCCTTGCGGAGGCACCGGGCCATGGCCCGGTGCCCCTCGCTTCTCGTCGGCTCCTCCACGTGCCCGGAGCCGTCAGTCGGTGGCGTTGACCGCCTCTTCCACGGTCTGGTGGATCGGGAACACCTTGGTCAGACCGGTGATGCGGAAGATCTTCAGGATGCGCTCCTGGTTGCAGACCAGACGCAGCGAGCCCTCGTGCGCACGGACGCGCTTGAGACCTCCCACCAGCACCCCGAGTCCGGTGGAGTCGAGAAAGTCCACTCGCTCCATGTCGACGACCAGGTGGTAGCTGCCGTCGTTCACCAACTCGACCAACTGTTCGCGCAGCTTGGGCGCGGTATACACATCAATCTCGCCACCGACCTCTACGACCGTGCGGTCGCCTACAGTGCGAGTCGACAGGGACAGGTCCACGGAACCTCCAGCACCTTGCTATCGAGCGGCGCCCCCCAGGGGCCTCCCCGCCCGAAGGTTGGGGAGGGATTGGCTGCCGCGATGGCATTCAATCACTTACCGGCAGGCGCGCACGACGCCTTCCGACCATTGTCCCGCACGCCGGTGACACACTCGGTTCCAATGGCCAATACTCACCGTCCCGGTCGGCCCACGGCGCCCGCGGACCTCCGACCCACCCCCGGCACGGTCCTGGACCGGCTCTCACGGGGGCCTTCCCGGGCTGCGCGCATCACCCATACGGAGCACTTGCCCCCGCGGGAGGGCCGTCATGCGGTCTGGCCCGACCGCATCCGGACGGATGTCGTGGCCGCCGTCCGGGCCGCGGGGATCGAGCATCCCTGGGAACACCAGGCCGCGGCGGCCGAGCACGCCCTGGACGGCGAGTCGGTGGTCGTCGCCACCGGCACGGCCTCGGGCAAGTCGCTGGCCTACCTCGCGCCCGTCCTCTCGGCCCTCGCGGACGGCGCCGAGGCCCCGAACGGCCGGGGCGCCACCGCCCTGTACCTGGCCCCGACCAAGGCCCTCGCCGCCGACCAGCGGCGCGCCGTACGGGCGCTGGCCGCCCCGCTCGGCAACGCCGTCCGCCCCGCGGTCTACGACGGCGACACGCCCGTCGAGGAGCGTGAATGGGTACGCCAGTACGCCAACTACGTCCTGACCAACCCCGACATGCTGCACCGGGGCATCCTTCCCGCCCACCCGCGCTGGTCCTCCTTCCTGCGGGCACTGCGGTACGTCGTGATCGACGAGTGCCACACCTACCGCGGGGTCTTCGGCTCCCACGTGGCCCAGGTGCTGCGCCGGCTGCGGCGGCTGTGCGCCCGCTACGGCTCCGAGCCGGTCTTCCTCCTGGCCTCCGCCACGGCGAGCGATCCGGCCATCGCCGCCTCCCGGCTGACCGGGGTCCCGGTGACCGAGATCACCGACGACGCCTCACCGCGCGGCGAGGTGGTCTTCGCCCTGTGGGAGCCGCCGCTCACCGAGGCGCGGGGCGAACGGGGCGCGCCCGTACGCCGCACCGCCACCGCCGAGACCGCCGGCCTGCTGACCGACCTGGTCGTCCAGGGCGTCCGCACGGTCGCCTTCGTCCGCTCCCGGCGCGGCGCCGAGCTGATCGCCGTGATCGCCCAGGAGCGGCTCGCGGAGGTGGACCGCTCGCTGCCCGGGCGGGTCGCCGCCTACCGGGGCGGCTACCTGCCCGAGGAACGCCGGGCCCTGGAGCGGGCCCTGCACTCCGGGGAGCTGCTGGGGCTGGCCGCCACGACCGCCCTGGAGCTGGGCGTGGACGTCTCGGGGCTGGACGCCGTCCTGATCACCGGGTACCCGGGCACCCGGGCCTCCCTGTGGCAGCAGGCCGGACGGGCCGGACGCGCGGGCCAGGGCGCCCTGGCCGTGCTGGTCGCCCGGGACGACCCGCTGGACACCTACCTCGTCCACCACCCGGAGGCACTGTTCGACCGGCCCGTGGAGGCCACCGTCCTCGACCCCGACAACCCCTACGTCCTCGCCCCCCACCTGTGCGCGGCGGCGGCGGAGCTGCCGCTGACCGAAGCGGACCTGGCACTGTTCGGCCCGGCGGCGGCGGAGCTGATCCCCCAGCTGGAGGCGGCCAAGCTGCTGCGCAGGCGGGCCACGGCCTGGCACTGGACCCGGCGGGAGCGGGCCTCGGACCTGACCGACATCCGGGGCGACGGCGGGCGCCCGGTGCAGATCGTGGAGGCCGCCACGGGCCGGCTGCTCGGCACGGTCGAGGAGTCGGCCGCCCACACCGCCGTCCACGACGGGGCCGTCCACCTCCACCAGGGCCGCACCTATCTCGTGAAGCGCCTGGACCTGGAGGACTCGGTCGCCCTCGTCGAGGAGGCGGCCCCACCCTTCTCCACCACCGCCCGCGACATCACCTCCGTCTCCGTCCTGGAGACCGAGACCGAGGTCGCGTGGGGGCGGGCCCGGCTCTGCTACGGCTCCGTCGAGGTCACCCACCAGGTCGTCTCCTATCTGCGCCGCAAACTGATCACCGGCGAGGTGCTCGGCGAGGCGAAACTCGACCTGCCGCCCCGCACCCTGCGCACCCGGGCCGTGTGGTGGACGGTCACCGAGGACCAGCTCGACGAGGCCCGGATCACCCCGGAGATCCTCGGCGGCGCCCTGCACGCCGCCGAACACGCCTCCATCGGCCTGCTCCCGCTCTTCGCCACCTGCGACCGCTGGGACATCGGCGGCGTCTCCGTCCCCCTGCATCCCGACACCCTCCTCCCCACGGTCTTCGTCTACGACGGCCACCCCGGCGGCGCCGGCTTCGCCGAACGCGCCTTCCACACGGCCCGCGCCTGGCTGACCGCGACCCGCGACGCGATCACCGCCTGCGAATGCGAGGCCGGCTGCCCCTCCTGCATCCAGTCCCCCAAGTGCGGCAACGGCAACGAACCCCTCCACAAACGCGGCGCCGTCCGCCTCCTGACCCACCTCCTCTCCACTGCTCAGGACCCCACCCCGACCACCGGCCCCTCGGGGATGTCCGGGGCCGTACCCGCCCCGGACACCGAAACCCTGGACACCGGCACTCCGGACACTGGCACTCCGGACACCCGTGCTCCGGAGCCCCGGACCTGACCCCGGCGGATCGGCCGACCGCCGCCGGGAGGAGCGGCCACGCGACGGACGCGGTCAGCCGGCCTCAGGGCGGCCGGTCCCCGGCCGGCCGGGAACGGCCTTCGGGCGGGGCCGGTGATGAGGCCGGGGGCGGTGATGAGGCCGGGGGCGGGCCCGCGCGGGCCCGGATGCCGGGAGCGAAGGGACCCGTCGCGACGCGGGCCGTCACCTCGGCCACCTCACCGTGGAGGCGGCAGGCCGTCACGGTCGCGCTCTGGGCCCGGGCGACCCGCAACGCGGCGGCACAGGCTGCCTCCGGCCCGTGGGCCCAGGTCGCGGCGGCGGCCAGCGAGGCCAGGTCGGCGGCGGCAGCCGCGCGGTGGCGGGCCACGACGGCCTGGCCCAGCAGAAGCACCCCGCCGAACACCGCGCCCAGCACGGTGGCCACCAGCGCCGCCCACACCGTGGCCGAACCCCGGTCCCGGCTCACGACGGCGGCCCCACGCTGTCCTCCGCCAGGGCCGCCGCCTGCGCGCCGAGCCGTACGGGCAGCCCGCCCGGCCCCGGCGCGGGCGCCGCCACCCGGACCCGCCACAGGTCACCCACCCGCTCCACCTCCACCTCCGCCCCCGGCGGCGCGGCCGACCGGGCCGCCGCCACCGCCACCTCCACCGGCTCCGCCCGGGACGCGGCCCGGGCACCGGCCCGCGCCGCGTCCACGCACCGGATCTGCGCGGCCGCCGCCATCAGCGCCCACACCAGCAGCGCCGCGAACAGCACCAGTGCCGGGATCACCAGGGCGGCCTCCGCCGTCACGAATCCCCGGTCCCGCATTACGCGGGCTTTTTCCTCAGAACGGCACATCAAGCGCCTTCCCGATGGTCGACTGAAGGGCCGTGGAAACCACCTCGCTCGTCACCACCTTGTACAGAACAGCGGCGAACGCACAGGCCGCGATCGTGCCCATGGCGTATTCCGAAGTCGACATCCCGTCATCACCGCCACGCCCCTTCAGTACCGCCCGCACACGAAACCAGATGATCCTCATGGCAACCTCCTGTTGATTTCCGTTGTTGAAGTGATGTCAGGTGTTCGAGAGAAGACCGGAAGCCATACCGATCACCACGGGTGCGACCCCGATCGCGAGAAATGCGGGGAGGAAACACAGACCCACCGGAGCGGTGACGAGCACCGCCGCCCGCTGGGCCCTGGCCCCGGCCCGCCGGGCCCGGTCCTCCCGGAGGGCCGACGCGAGGCGGGAGACCGGTTCCGCGGCCGGTGCGCCCGTCCGGGCGGCCCGCTCCAGACACTCCGCGAGGGGCCCGGCGCCCGGTAACTGCGCCAACCTCCCCCACGCGGCGCCCGGTTCGCCGCCGAGCCTCAGCTCGGCCCCGGCCAGCGTCAGCCGCTCACCCACCGGGCCGCCCAGGGACTCCCCCACCACCTCCGCGGCCTCCACCGGACCGGCGCCGGCCGCCAGACACGCGGCCAGCAGATCGGCGGCGAACGGCAACTGCCGCCGCGCCTCCCGCAGGTCCGCCCCGGTCGGCGGCCGGGCCCTGGCCTGCCACCGGCGCACCCCGAACGCCGCCGCGCACCCCGCCGCCGCGCCCGTGACCCCGCCGAGCAGCAGCCAGCCCGCCAGCAGAGCCCCTGCCGGGCCCGCCCATGTGACCGCCACGCCCCGGCTCCGCCTGCCCCGCGCCGGTGCGCGGCGCACCGGTTCCACGGCCAGCAGGACCGCGATCCGGCGCCGGGCGTCCCGCGCCCGGACCCGGGACGCCACCTCCGACGCCACGCACAGCACCGCCGTCGCGAGACACACCGCTGTCACGAGAGACAGCGTCGCCCCCAGGCTGTGGACCGCGAAGCCGCCCCTCACCGCTCCCCCGCCCGTACGATCCGCAGGCACCACACCGACCCCAGCGCTTCCAGCACCCCGCCCGCCAGCAGACAGCCCCATCCCATCGGGGTGTGCAGCAGCACGTGCAGCGGATCAGCCCCCAGCCCGGCGCCGATCAGCAGCCCCACCAGTGGCAGCAGGGCCAGCACCACCGCCGTCGACCTCGCCCCCGCCATCTGGGCCCGGAGCGACTCCCGCCGGTCCCGCTCGGCCCGCAGCGCGGCCTCCAGCCGGTCCAGACCGGCGGCCAGCCCCGCGCCGCCGTCCACCGACACCTGCCAGCAGGCGGCCATTCCCGCCAGTCCCTCCGCGCCGGGCTCCCGCGCCGCCTGGCGCAGCGCCCCGGGCACGTCCCCGCCGAACGCCGCGGCGGCCAGTACCCCCGTCTCCGCCGCGCCGGGGCCGCCGGGGCCCGGGGCCGTACGGCGCATCGCCGCGGTGAGCGCCTGTCCCGGCTGCGCCCCGGCCCGTAGTTCCCCGGCCGCGGCTGCGCACAGCGCCACCACCTCCGCGGCTCGCGCGGTCCGGGCCCGCTCCCGTTCGCGCCGCCGCAGCCACCGCCGCACCAGGGGCATCGCGGCGACCCCCACCACCAGCGGGATCACCGACGACCCCAGCAGCGCCACCACCAGCCCGGCGCCGAGGCACGCCCCTTCCCGCCACCGCGCGGCCCGCACCCGGACCGCGATCACGAGCCGCTCCCGGAGGACCGGCCCGCCCGGGACCACCGGTCCGCCACCGGCCAGGACCAACCGGGCGCGCCGGGAAGCCCGGTCACCTCCGGCCAGCGCCCCGGCGACCGCCGCGGCACACAGCACCCCGGCGAACACCGGTACCGGCAGTACCGTCCCGGCGCTCACCGCGCACCTCGCAGCAGCGGTTCCAGCCGCTCCCAGCCCCGTTCCCGCACGAAGCCCCGCGCGCCCCAGCGCAGCGCCGGTACGGTGAACACCAGTCCTGCGGCGTCCCGCTCCAGCACGTGCACCTCGGCCACCCTGCGTTGTCCACCCCGGTCCCGGACCAGGTGGACCACCAGGGTCAGGGCGGCGGCCAACTGGCTGTGCAGGGCGGCCCGGTCCAGTCCCGCGGCCGTCCCGAGCGCCTCCAGACGGGCCGGGACGTGCGCGGCGGCGTTGGCGTGGACCGTGCCGCAACCACCTTCGTGCCCGGTGTTCAGGGCGGCGAGCAGGTCCGCCACCTCGGCGCCCCGGACCTCCCCGACCACGAGCCGGTCCGGCCGCATCCGCAGCGCCTGGCGGACCAGGTCCGCCAGGGTGACCAGCCCGGCCCCTTCCTGATTGGCGGGGCGGCTCTCCAGCCGCACCACATGGGGGTGGTCGGGCCGCAGCTCGGCCGAGTCCTCCGCCAGCACGATCCGTTCACCGGGTCCGACCAGTCCCAGCAGGGCGCTGAGCAAGGTGGTCTTGCCCGTCCCGGTACCACCGGAGACGAGGAACGACAGCCGGGCCTCGACCATGTCCCTCAGCAGCCGCTGGCCGCCGGGCGGCAGTGTCCCCGCCACGACCAGCTCCTCCAGCGTGAACGCCTTCGGCCGCACCACCCGCAGCGAGAGGCAGGCCGAGCCCACCGCCACCGGGGGCAGCACGGCATGGAGCCGGGTCCCGTCCGGCAGCCGGGCGTCCACCCAGGGCCGGGCGTCGTCCAGCCTGCGCCCCGCGACGGCGGCCAGCCGTTGGGCGAGCCTGCGCACCGCCTCGGCCCCGGCGAACGTCACCCCGGTCAGTTCCAGTCCGCCGCCGCGGTCGACCCACACCCGGTCCGGGGCCGCCACCAGCACATCGGTGACCTCGGGGTCACGGAGCAGTGCTTCCAGCGGGCCCGCGCCGACCAGCTCGGAGCGCAACTCGGCCGCCACGCCGAGCACTTCCGCGTCCCCCAGCAACCGCCCCTGGGCCCGCAGGGCCGCCGCCACGCGGGCCGGGGTCGGCTCGGCGCCGCTCTCGGCGAGCCGCTGGCGCACCGCGTCCAGGAGTACCGCACTCATACCGGCGCCCCCTGAGCGGAACCGGTGGAGCCGAGCGCGCGCTGCCAGAAGCCGTCGCAGAAGCGGGCCAGCACGCTCCGCCCCTGGGACCCGGGCGGCTCCCCCTCGGCCACCCGCCCCGGGAGCCCCACCTCGGCCGGCACCTCACCGGCCAGCGGCGCACCCAGCAGTCCGGCCACCGCCTCGGCGTCGAGGCCGCCGGGGCAGCGGCCCCGTACGACGACGCGGACGTCCCGGGCCACCATCCGGACCCCGGCCGCCACCCGGCCGGCGGCGGCCACCGCCCGCAGCTCGCCCGGCACCACCATCAGGACGAGATCCAGCTGCGCCAGTACCTCGGCCACGGTTTCGTCCACCCGCCGCGGCAGGTCGACCACCACCACCCCGCCCCGGCGGCGGGCGGCGGCCACCACCGACCGCATCGCGGCGGGCGGCACCACGACCCGGTCCCCGCGGTCCCAGCTGAGCACGCGCAGCGCGTGCAGTTCGGGCAGGGACTCCTCCAGGGCTCCGGCGCCGACCCGTCCCCGTGAGGCCGCGAAGTCCGGCCAGCGCAGCCCTTCGGCGGTCTCACCGCCCAGCAGGACGTCCATGCCGCCGCCCAGCGGGTCGCCGTCGATGAGGATGGTCCGCTGCCCGGCACGGGCGGCGCGGACGGCCAGGGCGCAGGCGAGGGTGGAGGCTCCGGCTCCGCCGCTGCCTCCGATCACGCCGACGGTGAGGGCGGGGCGCCCCGCGCCCTCCACCACGTCGGCGATGCGGTCGACGAGCTGGTTCTCGGCGTCGGGAAGCCTCAGCACCTCCTCGGCCCCGATCTCCACCGCCCGCTGCCACACCAGGGGGTCGTCCAGGTCCCGGCCGACCAGGAACACCCCGCTCCTGCGCGGCGCCCCGCGCACCCGCCGGGCGGCGTCGTCCCCGACCAGGACGAGCGGCGCGGATTCCCAGCCGATGCCGCCCCGGTCCCCGGCGGACTCCTCCTCCCCGTCTCCGCCGGGCCCGCCGACGGTTCCGCTTTGCTCCGGCACCGTGTGACGCACATGCGGTTCGGCTCCCGCGGCGGCGCACAGCCGCAGCAGGTCGTCGAGCAGCTGCGGGTCCTCGGTGATGATCAACGGCCGCCCAGCACCGGGCGCGGCTCCCGTCACCGGGGCCTTCGGGACTTCACACGACTTCGATCGAGCCACGATCTCCGCCCCCTTCTCACAGCAAATCCAGCACCGCGGACTTCGCGGCTGGAATCACCGTGCCGTGATCGGGAAAAGGGAGTGGATCTTGCTTGAAATCTGTGGACGACGAGCCGATTGTGAATAACTCCGTCACCCCGACAGGTGACTTCCGGAGCGCGGCGGAACCACTACGCAGCGTCACGAGTTGGGGGAGGTGAGGGTCTTCGACACGCAGGCCCACGGACGGGAAAGGGGCCAGGAGATGATCACTTGGGGCCGAAGGCAGGGACGCGAACCGCGTCCGGACATGCGACGACCCCCGCCGGGGGGGAGAGCGGGGGTCGTCCCCACGGTCCGACTCGGGGGGGGAGGAGCCAGACCGGGTTAGCACGGTCGCGAACGATCCGTGACTTCCATGGTGTACCCGAGAGGCTTCTCAGGCAAACCCACGCGCCACACCTTACGCCGAATGGTGGGCGCATATGCTCAAGGCGTGGAAAATCAGCCCTTGCCGCGCTCCTTGCCCCGCACCGCTGCCTTCTTCGACCTGGACAAGACGGTCATTGCGAAGTCGAGCACTCTGACGTTCAGCAAGTCCTTCTACCACGGGGGGCTGATCAACCGGCGAGCCGTGCTGCGTACCGCTTACACGCAGTTCATCTTCCTGGCCGGCGGCGCCGACCATGACCAGATGGAGCGGATGCGCGAGTACCTCTCAGCCCTCTGCAAGGGCTGGAACGTGCAGCAGGTCCGGGAGATCGTCGCGGAGGCCCTGCACGACCTGATCGACCCGATCATCTACGACGAGGCGGCCTCGCTGATCGAGGCCCACCACACGGCGGGACGCGATGTGGTGATCGTGTCGACCTCCGGGGCGGAAGTGGTCGAGCCGATCGGGGAGATGCTCGGCGCGGACCGGGTCGTCGCGACACGGATGGTGGTGGGCGAGGACGGCTGTTTCACCGGCGAGATCGAGTACTACGCCTACGGCCCCACGAAGGCGGAGGCCGTGCGTGAGCTGGCGGAGTCGGAGGGGTACGACCTGGCGCGCTGCTACGCGTACAGCGACTCGGCCACCGACGTGCCGATGCTGGAGGCGGTCGGGCACCCGCACGCGGTGAACCCGGACCGCGCGCTGCGGCGGGAAGCCGTCGCGCGGGAGTGGCCGGTGCTGGTGTTCAACCGGCCGGTACGGCTGAAGCAGCGGCTGCCGGGGCTGTCGATGCCGCCCCGGCCCGCGCTGGCCGCCGCGGCGGCCGTGGGTGCGGCGGCGGCCACCGCCGGGCTGGTCTGGTACCTGAGCCGGCGCCGGGGTCACGCGTCGATCGTCACCTGAGCCGCGCTCCCGGGCCCGGACCGTCCGGCTCCGCCGCTTCCCCGCGCCGGGCCCGCCCGGGCGGGCCCGGCGCGGGGGCCCAGGCGCCCTGGCCGGGCGCCGGAAGGGCGGGGGGATACGACCCCGGGGGCGTGTCGGGGCAGGTACGGGTCCGTGCGCGGGTGACGCACAGACACCCTGTCGGGTTTAGTCGGTTTCGTCCGGAAAAGTAAAGAAGTGCGGCCAGGGCTTTCGCTCACCTCCGAAGCGGAGTACAAAGGAGTCAACGGCCCGCGAGACCAAAGAACATCCGAGAGGATCATCTTTACAACGCAGTAAGGCCCACGGACCGAAGCATGAACGCCGAGGACCCACGCGACGTCGACCCGTCGAATACGGGCCAGCCGCACCAGGTGACGGGCAGAGTTCCCGGCCTGATGGGCAATCATCGAGGACGCTTGGTACCTGGGCGCAAGTGCCAGCGGCGACACCAGAGCAAGACGGTGTCGCCGCAACCCCGTTCAGGGGAGGAACCTCACGCCGCGCCGCGCTGGAGCGCTTCGCAGACCGCCGTCGACTCCCTGGCGCCGAGTCCGACCGCCCGGCCGCAGTGGGCGATCCAGGCGGCCATCCCCTCCGGAGTCCCGGACACATAGCCCTCGAAGGCCGCCAGGTACGCCGCCCGGCCCTGCTCCGCATGACCCACCTCCGCCGGGCAGACCGCCTTCGGGTCCAGGCCGCTGTTGATCAGGACGATGCGTTCGGCCGTCCGCGCGATCAGCCCGTTGTACGAGGCGAAGGGGCGCAGCGCCAGCAGCTCGCCGTGCACCACCGCGGCCGTGACCAGCGCCGGGGCCGAGCCGCCCGCGACGACCAGGCCGGAGAGGCCTTCCAGCCGCCCCGCCACCTCCTGGGCGTCGGGCAGTTCCAGCTCCACCAGGGGTTCGTCCACCGGCTCGTCGCCCAGCCGGGGACGGCCCACCACGTCCCCGTCCGCCGTCGAACCCGACGCCACGAGGTGCAGGCGCGCGAGGACCCGTAGCGGCGACTGGCGCCAGATGCTCAGCAGCTGACCGGCCTCCGCCGTCAGCCGCAGGGCCGCGCCCACCGTGCGCGCCTGCGGTTCCGAGCCGAAGTCGGTCCGGCGGCGCACCTCCTCCAGCGCCCAGTCCGCCCCGGAGAGCGCCGCGCTCCCGCGGGCGGCGCGCAGTGCGGCCTCCGAGGCGATCTCCGGGCTGCGGCGGCGCATCACCCGGTGTCCGTAGACCCGGTCCACGGCCTTGCGTACGGAATCCACGGACTCGGCGACGCCCGGGAGGGCGCCCAGGGCGGCCAGCGGGTCGGAAGCGCTACTCATAAGTAGGGAGCCTACGCACTGCGCACCCCCGCCACCGACCCCTCCTTGGAGTGGTCTTCTTCACTCACCTTGACCACACCACGCGGTCGATCCACTACTCTTGGTGAACATGAAGATCGCTTTCGTGGGAAAGGGCGGCAGCGGCAAGACGACGCTGTCCTCCCTCTTCATCCGCCACCTCGCAGCCAACGAAGCCGCCGTCGTCGCCGTGGACGCCGACATCAACCAGCACCTGGGTGCCGCGCTCGGACTCGGTGAGGACGAGGCCGCCGCGCTGCCCGCCCTGGGTGCGCACCTGCCGCTGATCAAGGACTACCTGCGGGGCTCCAACCCGCGCATCCCGTCCGCCGACGCGATGATCAAGACCACCCCGCCCGGCACCGGATCGCGCCTGCTGCGGGTCACCGAGGACAACCCGGTGTACGAGACCTGCGCGCGCACGCTGCTGCTCGACGGGGAGCCCGTACGGCTCATGGCCACCGGACCGTTCACCGAGTCCGATCTGGGGGTGGCCTGCTACCACTCCAAGGTCGGCGCGGTCGAGCTCTGCCTCAACCACCTGGTCGACGGCCCGGACGAGTACGTCGTCGTCGACATGACGGCCGGTTCCGACTCCTTCGCCTCGGGCATGTTCACCCGGTTCGACGTGACCTTCCTGATCGCCGAGCCGACCCGCAAGGGCGTCTCCGTCTACCGCCAGTACAAGGAGTACGCGCGGGACTTCGGGATCACGCTCAAGGTGGTCGGCAACAAGGTCCAGGGGCCGGAGGACGTCGATTTCCTCCAGGACGAGGTGGGCGAGGACCTGCTCGTCACCGTGGGGCACTCGGACTGGGTGCGGACGATGGAGAAGGGCCGGCCGGCCGCCTTCGAGCTGCTGGAGGCGACCAACCGGCTCGCCCTCCAGACGCTCCAGAACGCCGCCGACGACTCGTACGCGCACCGCGACTGGGCCCGGTACACGGAGCAGATGGTCCACTTCCACCTGCGGAACGCGCAGAGCTGGGGCAACGCCAAGACCGGGGTCGACCTGGCGGACCAGGTCGACCCCGATTTCGTCCTGCACGAGGGGATCGAGGGGCTCGTCAGCCCTCGTTCGCACCCGCATCAGCCGGCTCAGCAGCCGGCTTGACATCCGCGGGGGCGGACGGCTTGGCCGGCGGCCCCGCGGTCAGGAACTTGGCCCAGCCGTCCTTCGGCGTCTGGCCGACGTCGAGCGTGCGCATCCATTCCAGGGTCTTCGGGTCCTGGGCGTCCAGCCAGTCGGCCAGCTCGCGGAAGGGCACGCAGCGGACCTCCTTGCGGGTGCACATGCTCTTGATGGACTCCTCGACGGCGCGCATGTAGGTGCCGCCGTTCCAGGACTCGAAGTGGTTGCCGATGATCAGCGGCGCGCGGTTGCCCTGGTAGGTGCGATCGAACGCCTGCAGCAGGCCGTCGCGCATCTGGTCCCCCCAGTAACCGTGCTGCGAGGGGTCGCCCTGCGTCGTCGTGCCGGACTGGTTCACGAGGTAGTTGTAGTCCATGCTCAGGGTCTCGAAGGCGCGGCCCGGCAGGGGTACGAGCTGGAGCGGGAGGTCCCAGAGCCCGTCCGTCTTCTTGGGCCAGATCTGCTTGCTGATGCCGCTGGAGTCGTAACGGAAACCCATGTCCTTCGCCGCCAGCATGAAGTTCTTCTGGCCTTCGAGGCAGGGGGTCCGGGCGCCGATGAGCTCCTTGTCGTAGTCGAAGGGGAGCGGCTCCTGGTTCTTGAGGCCGGCGTTGGTCCTCCAGTTCTTGACGAAGGACTTGGCCTGGTTGATCTCGCTCTTCCACTCGGCGACGGACCAGGTGCCGACGCCGCCGTCGGGGCCGCAGAAGTGGCCGTTGAAGTGCGTGCCGATCTCGTTGCCCTCCAGCCAGGCCCCGCGGACCTGGGTGACGGTGTCCTTGATGCCCTGGAGGTCGCCGAAGCCGATGTCGGAGCGGCCGGGCGAGTGCTGCGGCGCGGTGTAGAGGGAACGCTTCTCCTCCGGCAGGAGGTACACACCGCTGAGGAAGTAGGTCATCCGGGCGTTGTACTTCTTGCCGACCTCGCGGAAGTGCGAGAAGAGCTTCTGGCTGTCCTCGCCGGCCCCGTCCCACGAGAACACCACGAACTGCGGCGGCTTCTCGCCGGGCTTGAGCTTCTGCGCCTTCTGCACGTGGGGCTGCTGGCCGGTGTACACGGTCGAGCCGTCGCCGATGGGCCGCTTGACGGTGCCGGGGGCGGGTGCCTCCGGGGCTCCGGCGCCCTCCTTGGTGGCCTGGCCGCCGGGGGCGGTGGGCTTGGCGGGCCCCGAGGTGCTGCACCCGGCGACCCCCAGGACCAGCGCCGTGGCGACCAGGCCACCGGCGATCTTCTTCGTGGCGGCGATCATCCGTCCACCTCTCCCTCGCAGTTCCTTCGCAGGACTTCCGCGCCGCAACGTCCCATGCGGTCTGCTTTGAAGAAGGTGTGACAAGCCGTACTAAATACTTAATCACCCTTGCGGGGGAATTCGTAGGCTATTTGCCCGTATTACCTACCGCAGATCTTTACTCTCCATTACCGTTCATTTACCGAGTGTTGAGACTCCCGCCGCTTCACCCCTCCGACCGAGGAGACGGGACCTATGACAGCCACCTCCCCGGACACCGCTTCAGGCGTCCGTACGGCCACCTCCCCCACGCGTCCCCGCAAGGACCTGCCCGCAGACCTCTCCGCCTCCGTCGCCGTCTTCCTGATCGCCCTGCCCCTCTCCCTGGGCATCGCCCTGGCCACCGGCGCCCCGCTCCAGGCCGGCCTGGTCGCGGCAGCCGTCGGGGGAATCGTGGCCGGGCGGCTCGGCGGGGCTCCGCTCCAGGTCAGCGGGCCCGCCGCCGGACTCACCGTCGTCACCGCCGAGTTGATCCAGCGTTACGGATGGCGTACCACGTGCGCCATCACGGTGCTCGCCGGCGTGTGCCAGCTCGCCCTCGCCGCGCTGCGGACCGCGCGGTCGGCGCTCATGGTGAGCCCGGCCATCGTGCACGGCATGCTCGCGGGCATCGGCGTGACCATCGCCCTGGCCCAGCTGCACATCGTGCTCGGCGGCACCCCGCAGAGCTCCGCCGTGGCCAACGTCAAGGGGCTGCCCGCCCAGTTGGCCGACCTGCACCCCGCGTCGCTCGGCATCAGCCTGCTGACCATGCTCGTCCTGCTCGGCTGGACCCGGCTGCCCGGGAAACCGGGCCGGGCCCTGCGCAAGGTGCCGGCCGCGCTCGCCGCCGTCACCGCGGCCACCACCGTCGCGGCGCTGGCCGGGCTCACCCTGCCCCGGGTGGACCTGCCCTCCTGGCGCAGCCACGCCCTGCCCGAGCTGCCCCAGGGGCCGGTCCTCGGCCTCATCGCCGCTGTCCTGACCATCACCCTCGTCGGCAGCGTGGAGTCCCTGCTCTCCGCCGTCGCCACCGACAAGCTGATCGCCTCCGAGCGGGGTACGGAGAACCGTCCGCCACGCGCCGACCTCGACCGGGAGCTGCGCGGCCAGGGTGCGGCGAACATCGTCTCCGGGGCGCTGGGCGGGCTCCCCGTCACCGGGGTCGCCGTCCGCAGCGTGGCGAACGTCAAGTCCGGCGCGGTCACCCGGAGGTCGTCCATGCTGCACGGGTTCTGGGTCCTGCTGGCGGCCGGACTGTTCGTCCCGGTCCTCGACCTGATCCCGCTGGCCGCGCTGGCCGCGCTGGTGATGGCGGTGGGGGTGCAGATGGTCAGCATCACCCATCTGCGCAACGTCACCCGGCACCGGGAGATCCTGGTCTACGGGGCGACGATCGTCGCCGTGGTCCTCGGCGGGGTCCTGGAGGGCGTCGCCATCGGCATCGCGGTGGCGGTGGCCGTCGCCCTGCACCGGGTGGCCCGGACCCGGATCACCCTGGAGGAACTGGACAGCGGGGTCCACCTGGTGTGCGCGCGCGGGCAGCTGACCTTCCTGGCGGTGCCTCGGCTGAGCCGGGTGCTGAACCAGATCCCGGCCTACGGGCACGCGGTGGTCGAGCTGGACGGCTCGTTCATGGACCACGCCGCGTACGAGACGCTCCAGGACTGGCAGGACTCCCATCTGGCGCACGGGGGCTCCCTCGAAGTCACCGGCCGCTCCGGGGCCCGTATCTCCGAAGCCGGGCCGGAGTCCGGGCCGGGACCCGACCACGGCGGGAGCCCGCGCGCGGCGCACCACTGCTGCCGGCCCTGGACCCCCTGGCAGAACCACTGCGACCACCGGCCCACGGGCGCGCGTACGGCGTCGGAGGCGGAGCGGACCGCCTTCGAGGAGGCGGCGGCGCCCGCATCGCGCAAGCGCGGCGCCGGGCAGCTGGCCAGCGGGATCAGCGCCTTCCAGCGGGACACCGCACCCCGTGTCCGCGAGGAGCTGGCCCGGCTGGCCCGCGAGGGCCAGCGGCCCTCGCAGCTCTTCCTCACCTGCGCGGACTCCCGGCTGGTGACCAGCATGATCACGGCCAGCGGCCCGGGGGACCTGTTCACCGTCCGCAATGTCGGCAACCTGGTCCCGCCGCCGGGGGCCGAGTCCACCGACGACTCGGTCGCGGCGGCCATCGAGTACGCCGTGGACGTGCTCAAGGTGGACAGCATCACGGTCTGCGGGCACTCGGGCTGCGGGGCGATGCAGGCCCTGCTCAGCTCCGTGCCCGGGGCGCCGGTGACCCCGCTGCGCCGCTGGCTGCGCCACGGCCTGCCCAGCCTGGAACGGATGGCCAGCCGCCACCACGCCTGGGCCCGGATCTCGGGGCGGCTCCCGGCGGACGCCGTGGAGCAGTTGTGCCTGACCAACGTGGTGCAGCAGCTGGAGCACCTGCGGGCGCACGAGTCGGTGGCCCGGCGGCTCGCCGAGGGCACGCTGGAGCTGCACGGGATGTACTTCCACGTGGGCGAGGCCCAGGCCTACCTGCTCTCCGCGGGCGAGGACTTCTTCGACTGCCGTGTCTTCGACAGCGTGGGACAGCACGTCTGAACCGATACCCTCCCGTATCCGTGCAATCGGTTGGCCTCCTCCCGCCCTGGTGGCGGGGGGAGGCCAACTGTGCGTCGGTCCGGAAGGGGTATAGGTCTACACCAATTTCCGGCTACCCCTTGTCACCCGGGCCGCTGACTGATGAGCTATGCCCGGGGACACAACGGACACCCTGGGAAAGGGAGATGTCGTGAGCAATGACAGCCTGGCCAATCTGCTCAAGGAGGAGCGGCGGTTCGCACCGCCTGCCGATCTGGCCGCCGCCGCCAATGTCACAGAGGCTGCGTACACACAGGCCGACGCGGACCGGCTGGGCTTCTGGGCCGAGCAGGCCCGGCGGCTGACCTGGGCCACCGAGCCCACCGAGACGCTGGACTGGTCCAACCCGCCCTTCGCGAAGTGGTTCGCGGACGGCAGTCTGAACGTCGCGTACAACTGCGTGGACCGTCACGTCGAGGCGGGCAACGGCGACCGGGTCGCCATCCACTTCGAGGGCGAGCCCGGCGACAGCCGCGCGATCACCTACGCGGAGCTCAAGGACGAGGTCTCCAAGGCCGCCAACGCCTTGACCGAGCTGGGCGTCCAGGCCGGTGACCGGGTCGCGGTCTACCTGCCGATGATTCCCGAGGCGGTCGTCGCGATGCTCGCGTGCGCCCGTGTCGGCGCCGCGCACTCGGTGGTCTTCGGCGGATTCTCCGCCGACGCCGTCGCCTCCCGCATCCAGGACGCCGACGCCAAGCTGGTGATCACCGCCGACGGCGGCTACCGCAGGGGCAAGCCCTCCGCGCTGAAGCCCGCCATCGACGAGGCCGTCGCCAAGTGTCCGCAGGTGGAGCACGTCCTCGTCGTCCGCCGGACCGGACAGGACACCGCCTTCAGCGAGGGCCGCGACGTCTGGTGGCACGACATCGTCGGCCGCCAGTCCGCCGAGCACACCCCGCAGGCGTTCGACGCCGAGCACCCGCTCTTCATCCTCTACACCTCGGGGACCACGGGGAAGCCCAAGGGCATCCTGCACACCTCGGGCGGCTACCTCACGCAGGCCGCGTACACCCACCACGCGGTGTTCGACCTGAAGCCGGAGAGCGACGTCTACTGGTGCACCGCCGACATCGGCTGGGTGACCGGGCACTCGTACATCGTCTACGGGCCGCTCGCGAACGGCGCCACCCAGGTGATGTACGAGGGCACGCCGGACACGCCGCACCAGGGCCGGTTCTGGGAGGTCGTGCAGAAGTACGGCGTCACCATCCTGTACACGGCGCCCACGGCCATCCGTACGTTCATGAAGTGGGGCGACGACATCCCCGCGAAGTTCGACCTGTCGAGCCTGCGCGTGCTGGGCTCCGTCGGCGAGCCGATCAACCCCGAAGCCTGGATCTGGTACCGCAAGCACATCGGCGGCGACCGCTGTCCGATCGTGGACACCTGGTGGCAGACCGAGACCGGCGCGATGATGATCTCCCCGCTGCCGGGCGTCACCGAGACCAAGCCGGGCTCCGCGCAGCGCGCGCTGCCCGGGATCTGCGCCACCGTCGTGGACGACGAGGCGCGCGAGGTCCCGAACGGCGGTGGCGGCTACCTGGTGCTCACCGAGCCGTGGCCGTCGATGCTGCGCACCATCTGGGGCGACGACCAGCGGTTCATCGACACCTACTGGTCCCGCTTCGCGGGCAAGTACTTCGCGGGCGACGGCGCCAAGAAGGACGAGGACGGCGACATCTGGCTGCTCGGCCGGGTGGACGACGTGATGCTGGTCTCCGGCCACAACATCTCGACCACCGAGGTCGAGTCGGCGCTCGTCTCGCACCCCTCGGTCGCCGAGGCGGCCGTCGTCGGCGCCAACGACGAGACCACCGGCCAGGCCATCGTGGCCTTCGTCATCCTGCGCGGCACCGCCTCCGAGACCGACACCCTGGTCGCGGAGTTGCGCAACCACGTCGGTGCCACGCTCGGCCCGATCGCCAAGCCGAAGCGGATTCTGCCGGTCCAGGAGCTGCCGAAGACCCGCTCGGGCAAGATCATGCGCCGGCTGCTGCGCGATGTGGCGGAGAACCGCGCGGTCGGTGACGTCACCACTCTGGCCGACTCCTCGGTCATGGACCTGATTCAGTCCAAGCTTCCTGCCGCGGGCAGCGAGGACTGACACTCCCGCACCCACGGCGGTGAGCAGGGGCATTCGGCGCAACGCGCCGGATGCCCCTTTCGCGCATAAAGTGACGATCACCGGATACGACCTTGCGTGCACCCTGTAAAATATTGAAAGCGTAAAGAAAGTCCACAGGGTGTGCCGGGAAGTCTGGTCGGCAAGTGCTTCGCCATGCCGTCCAACCCACCCCGGAGGTTCCTCACGTGGCCGCGCCCCGCTCCACCGACCCCCAGAGCCGCAAGCTGCTCGGCCGGCTCTCGCTGCCCGAGCGCCGGTTCGTCGCCGACGCCCTGCGCGCCGAGACGGTCGGCGGTGTGCTGCTCCTCGTCGCCGCGATAGCCGCCCTGATGTGGGCGAACATCCCCGCCGTCTCGGACAGCTACGACAGCGTCCGCAACTTCCACATAGGCCCCGCCGCCCTCGGACTGGACCTCTCGCTCCAGCACTGGGCGGCCGACGGCCTGCTCGCCGTCTTCTTCTTCGTCGCCGGCATCGAGCTCAAGCGCGAACTCGTCGCGGGCGACCTGCGCGACCCCAAGGCCGCCGCCCTCCCGGTCGTCGCCGCCCTGTGCGGCATGGCCGTGCCCGCGCTGGTCTACACCCTGGTCACCACCCTCGGCAACGGCTCGACGAGCGGCTGGGCGGTCCCGACCGCCACCGACATCGCCTTCGCGCTCGCCGTCCTCGCGGTCATCGGCACCTCGCTGCCGTCCGCCCTGCGCGCCTTCCTGCTGACCCTCGCGGTCGTCGACGACCTCTTCGCCATCCTGATCATCGCGGTCTTCTTCACCAGCGACATCGACTTCCTGGCGCTCTGCGGCGCGCTCGCGGGCCTGGTCCTCTTCTGGTTCCTGATCCGCAAGAACGTCCGCGGCTGGTACCTCTACGTCCCGCTGGCCCTGGCCATCTGGGGCCTGATGTACAACAGCGGCGTCCACGCGACCATCGCGGGCGTCGCCATGGGCCTGATGCTGCGCTGCCACCGCAAGGACGGCGAGGAGCACTCCCCCGGCGAGCACATCGAGCACATGGTCCGGCCGCTCTCGGCCGGGCTGGCCGTGCCCCTCTTCGCCCTCTTCTCCGCCGGGGTCTCCCTCTCCGACCACGCCATCGCCCAGGTCTTCACCCGGCCCGAGACCCTCGGCGTCGTCCTCGGCCTGGTCGTCGGCAAGACCGTCGGCATCTTCGGCGGCACCTGGCTGGCCGCCCGCTTCACCAAGGCCGAACTGAACGAGGACCTCGCCTGGCCCGACGTCTTCGCCGTGGCCACGCTCGCCGGCATCGGCTTCACCGTCTCCCTCCTGATCGGCGAACTCGCCTTCGCCGGGGACCAGGTCCTCACCGACGAGGTCAAGGCCGCCGTCCTGATCGGCTCCCTCATCGCCGCCGTGCTCGCGGCCGTCATGCTCAAGCTCCGCAACCGCACCTACCAGGCGCTCACCGAGGCCGAGGAGCGCGACGAGGACCACGACGGCATCCCGGACATCTACGAGGAGGACAAGCCCGACTACCACCTGCGGATGGCCAGGATCTACGAGGAGAAGGCCGCGGAACACCGCCGCAGGGCCGCCGCCGCGACCGAAGCGACCGCCGGGTCCAGCGGCGGGGGCAACCGTCCGGCATGATCTGACTGACGACGCGGGACAGCCGCCGAAAGCCGCCGACGGCACAGACGTCACGGACGGCCCCGGCGGCAGACGACAAGAGGGAGAGAGTGATGAGCGCAGTGGACCAAGAGGCGCGAGGAGCCGAGCGCACACTCGGCCAGCTGGTCGCCTCGGCCACCGCCGAGATGTCCGCCCTGGTGCACGACGAGATCGCCCTCGCCAAGGCGGAACTCCGCCAGGACGTCAGGCGCGCGGGGATCGGCAGCGGCGCGGCCGTGGCCGCCGGAGTGCTCGCGCTCTTCTCCCTCCCGGTGCTGAGCTTCTCCGCGGCCTATGGAATCCACAGCACCGGACTCGGCCTGGTCTGGTGCTTCCTGATCGTGGGCGCGGCCTTCCTGCTGATCGCGCTCCTGCTGGTGCTGCTGGCCGTGGCGAAGTTCAAGAAGGTCAAGCCGCCGGAGCGGACCATCGCCTCGGTCAAGCAGACCGCGGCGATCGTAGGGACCGTCAAGCCGCACCCGCGACCGGTGAGTGAGCAGGCCCTGGGTGTGACACGCTCCTCCTCATGACAGCGCCCACGCCGGACTCCAGCACTCCCCCCACGGCCGCCTCGGTGGTCCGGCGGGAGGGCCCCTGGACGCACCGGGACGTCGCGGCCAACGGCGCCCGCTTCCACGTGGCCGAACTGGGCGACGGGCCGCTGGTGCTGCTGCTGCACGGCTTCCCGCAGTTCTGGTGGACCTGGCGCCACCAGCTGACCGCGCTCGCCGACGCCGGCTACCGGGCGGTCGCGATGGACCTGCGCGGGGTGGGCGGCAGCGACCGGACCCCGCGCGGCTACGACCCCGCCAACCTCGCCCTCGACGTCACCGGGGTCATCCGCTCCCTCGGCGAGCCGGACGCCGCCCTCGTCGGGCACGACCTGGGCGGCTACCTCGCCTGGACGGCGGCCGTGATGCGGCCCAAGCTGGTGCGCCGGCTCGTGGTCTCGTCCATGCCGCACCCGCGCCGCTGGCGCTCGGCGATGCTGTCGGACTTCGGGCAGACCCGGGCGAGTTCGCACATCTGGGGCTTCCAGCGGCCCTTCGTCCCCGAGCGGCAGCTCATCGCCGACGACGGGGAACTCGTGGGGCGCCTGATCAGGGAGTGGTCGGGGCCGCGCCCGCCGCAGGACGAGGACGTCGACGTCTACCGGCGCGCCATGTGCATCCCGTCCACCGCGCACTGTTCGATCGAGCCGTACCGCTGGATGATGCGGTCGACGGCCCGCCCGGACGGGCTCCAGTTCAACCGGCGCATGAAGCGGCCGGTGCGCGTGCCGACGCTGCATCTGCACGGCTCGCTCGATCCGGTGATGCGGACGCGGAGCGCGGCGGGTTCCGGGGAGTACGTCGAAGCCCCGTACCGCTGGCGGCTGTTCGACGGCCTGGGGCACTTCCCGCACGAGGAGGACCCGGCGGCCTTCTCCGCCGAGCTGGTCAACTGGCTCAAGGACTCCGAGCCGGACCGCTGACCACCCGTCGGCCCGCCGGGGCGCCCGCCGGGGCGCCCGCCGGGCCCTCCTTCACTTGCCGCGCGCATAGGCCAATTGGCCGCCCCGGACGGGATTACCGACCTTGGGCCACGGGCACAGCTCGATGTATGGGCTGGACGCACGACGACTACGGTGACACCGCACACGAAAGCCGCCCGGCCACCCCGCCGGGCCCCCACGAGAGGGCGGGCCGGCACGGCCACGACCCCCGACTCGGAATCTCCCGCATCCTGCGCCGCAGGGCCCGCTGGGTCTCCGCGCGCCTGCGCCACACCCGGACATGACCACCACCGGCCCGCCCTGCTGCCGTACCGGGCGGCGCGGGCCGGTGGACCTTTCCGGTCGGACGGGCCTAGGCCCTGTCGTCAAAGTGATGCCTGGCCCGCGACGCCCGGCACCGCACCTCACCGCGTTGCCGGAGCGCCCAAGTACTCCAGTACTACGGGCACCCCTCCGCCTTGCGATGCACGGCACCGGGCGCCACGGGCCTTACCGGCATCACTTTGACGACAGGGCCTAGAGGGCGCAGCCCTGGCTGTCGACACGGCGGTCGGCGGTCGTGCCGAGCCGGATGTCGTCGCGGATCTCGTCCGCCGTCAGCGCGTAGCCGGTGTTCGGGTCGTCGAGGGACTTCGCGAAGACGACCCCGTACACCTTGCCGTCGGGCGCCAGCAGCGGTCCGCCGGAGTTGCCCTGGCGGACCGTCGCGTAGAGCGAGTAGACGTCGCGGCGGACGGTGTCCCGGTGGTAGATGTCCGGCCCGTTGGCGTTGATCCGGCCCCGGACCCGGGCCGCGCGGACGTCGTAGCCGCCGTTCTCCGGGAAGCCCGCGACGATCGCGTCGCCGCCGCTCACCGCGTCCTTGTCGGTGAACTCCAGTGGCGGAGCCTTCAGGCTGGGCACGTCCAGGACGGCGATGTCGCGCGCCCAGTCGTAGAGCACGACCTTGCCGTCGTAGAGCTTGCCCTCGCCGCCGACCTGCACGGTGGGCTCGATCACCCCGCCGACGACATGCGCGTTGGTCATCACCTTGCCGGGCGCGAAGACGAAGCCCGTGCCCTCCAGCACCTTGCTGCACGTGGGCGCGGTGCCGACGACCTTCACGATCGAACGTTTGGCCTGCTCGGCTACGGAGCCGTGCGCGAGGGCCGGATCGGGCTCCTTGACCTCGGTGATCTGCTCGTCGGCGAACGGGCTGAAGACCTGCGGGAAGCCGCTCCGCGCGAGGGTGGAGCTGAAGTCCGAGAACAAGGTGTTCGCCTGGCTGGGCATCACACGTGACACGCCGAGGAGCACCTGGGAGGCGCGGACCTCCTTGCCGAGGGTGGGCAGGGAGGTCCCGGCGAGCGCGGAACCGATCAGCCAGGCCACCAGCAGCATCGCGACCACGTTGACCAGCGCGCCGCCGGTCGCGTCGACCGCGCGCGCCGGTGACCAGGTGATGTGGCGACGGAGCCGGTTGCCGAGGTGGGTGGTGAACGCCTGGCCGATCGAGGCGCAGACGATGACCACGACGACGGCGAGGACGACGGCCGTGGGCGAGACCTGGGTGCCGTTGTCGGTCACCCGGTCCCAGACCAGCGGGAGCAGGGCCACGGCGACGAGGCCACCGCCGAGGAAGCCGGTCACCGACAGGATGCCGACGACGAACCCCTGGCGGTAACCGACGATCGCGAACCACACGGCGGCGAGCAGCAACAGGATGTCCAGCACGTTCACGTGGGTCACCGTCTCACGCGCTCCAGTCCAGCGGGACCTGCCGCGAGCGGTCCCACGGACGCTCCCAGCCCGCGAAGTACAGAATCCGGTCGATCACCCCGGCGGTGAAACCCCAGACCAGAGCCGATGCGACGGTGAAGGCCGGGCCGCGGTAACCGGCGGGGTGGACGACGGTGACGCGGTGCGCGGGGTCCGTGAGATCCGCCACGGGGACGGTGAAGACGCGCGCCGTCTCGGCCGGGTCCACGGCGCCGACCGGGCTGGGGGCCCGCCACCAGCCGAGGACGGGGGTCACGACGAACTCGCTGACCGGGATGTAGAGGCGGGGCAGCACCCCGAAGACCTGGACCCCGGCGGGGTCGAGGCCGGTCTCCTCCTCGGCCTCGCGCAGGGCGGCGCGGAGCGGGCCGGTGGTCCGCGGGTCGCCGTCCTGCGGGTCGAGGGCGCCACCGGGGAAGGACGGCTGACCGGCATGCGAACGGAGGCTCCCGGAGCGCTCCATGAGCAGCAGCTCGGGGCCGCGGGGACCCTCGCCGAAGAGGACGAGGACAGCGGACTGGCGGCCTCCGCCGTCCTCGGGCGGCAGGAAGCTGCTGAGCTGGAGCGGCTCGACGGTCCGGGCGGCCCGCTCGACCGGTTCCAGCCACCCGGGCAGACCGGCGACGGAGACCGCGGGGGCGGCCGGTGCCGGTCTCGCGCGCGCGGCGGGCCCCTCGGCCCCGGCCGGTCCCGCGAACTCCGTGGGCCGGTTCTGCGTCGCCCCAGTCATAGGCACCCCTGTCCATGTTCTCCCACACCGCCCAACGCGGTCCGGGTACCGATTCGTTCCGCCGGGCCGGTCCGCCGACCTGTCCCGCCGCTCCGCCGGGCCGGTCCGCCGCTCCGGTCCGCCGCTCCACCGGGCCGGTCCGCCGCGGGCCGCGGGCCGGTCAGGACTCCGTGGCACCGCCCAGCGGCGGCGCCGGAAGCCCCGGGTAGTCCGGGGGCGGGCTCAGCCGCTGGCCCGGACGGCCGCCCTTCTCGTACTTCAGCAGCAGCCGCGCCTTCTCCGGATCGGTCTCGCCCTCCCCGTACGCCGGGCAGAGCGGGGCGATCGGGCAGGCACCGCAGGCCGGTTTGCGCGCGTGGCAGATCCGGCGTCCGTGGAAGACGACACGGTGCGACAGCATCGTCCACTCGCTCTTGGGGAAGATCGCGCAGATCTCCGCCTCGACCTTCACCGGGTCCTCCTGCCCGGTCCACTTCCAGCGGCGGACCAGGCGGCCGAAGTGGGTGTCCACCGTGATCCCCGGAACACCGAAGGCGTTACCCAGGACCACGTTGGCCGTCTTGCGGCCGACTCCGGGCAGGGTCACCAGGTCCTCGATGCGGCCCGGGACCTCCCCGCCGAAGTTGTCCCGCAGGGCCTGCGAGAGGCCGAGCAGGGACTTGGACTTCGCCCGGAAGAACCCGGTCGGCCGGATGATCTCCTCCAGGTGCTCGGGGGCCGCCGCGGCCATGTCCTCGGGGGTCGGGTAGGCGGCGAAGAGGGCCGGGGTGGTCTGGTTCACGCGCAGGTCGGTGGTCTGCGCGGACAGCACGGTGGCCACCAGCAGCTCGAAGGGGTTGCGGAAGTCGAGCTCCGGGTGGGCGTACGGATAGATCTCGGCCAGTTCGCGGTTGATACGGCGGGCCCGGCGGACCATGGCCAGGTGGGATTCGGGCCTGACCGCCTTCGGTTTCTTGGCCGAACCTTTGCCCTGAGGACGGGCCGGGGCCTTCGTGGACGCCTTCTCAGGGGGTTGTTCGCCCACGGCTGAATCGCGGAGCCTCGTCACTCCTGTGGACCCCTTGGCCTGTGCTCTCACCGGGTTATTGGACACCCGACCAGCCTAGGGCCGGTCGCCGACAGCCGCCCGGACCTCAGGTAACACCACCCCGATCGGCCTCTCGCCGCACACCACGCCCTGACGTCCGGCATCCTTGTGACTGATCGCACTGTTTGAGCCGTCCGGCAAAATGGGGAGCACGCTCCCCTGAGCTGGTCGACATAGGAGAGAGACTCGTGGACGACGTACTGCGGCGTGCCCCGCTCTTCGCGGCGCTCGATGACGAGCAGGCCGCGGAGCTCCGCGCCTCCATGGGCGAGGTGACCCTCGCACGTGGTGACGCACTGTTCCACGAGGGCGACCCCGGTGACCGGCTGTATGTCGTCACCGAGGGCAAGGTGAAACTGCACCGCACCTCCCCCGACGGCCGCGAGAACATGCTGGCCGTCCTCGGCCCCGGCGAGCTGATCGGCGAGCTGTCGCTGTTCGACCCGGGCCCGCGCACCGCCACCGCCACCGCGCTGACCGAGGTCAAGCTGCTCGGCCTGGGCCACGGAGACCTCCAGCCCTGGCTGAACGCCCGGCCCGAGGTCGCGACCGCGCTGCTGCGCGCCGTCGCCCGGCGCCTGCGCAAGACCAACGACCAGATGTCCGACCTGGTCTTCTCCGATGTCCCGGGCCGCGTGGCGCGGGCGCTCCTCGACCTGTCGCGCCGCTTCGGCGTGCAGTCGGAGGAGGGCATCCACGTCGTCCACGACCTGACGCAGGAGGAACTCGCGCAGCTCGTCGGCGCCTCCCGCGAGACCGTGAACAAGGCCCTGGCCGACTTCGCGGGCCGTGGCTGGCTCCGGCTGGAGGCCCGCGCGGTCATCCTGCTGGACGTGGAGCGGCTGGCGAAGCGGTCCCGCTGACACACGCCGTACGGCGTGTGCTGTGTGACATCTGACGGCTGAGGGCCGGGGGATGACGCCCGGAGACCGGCCGGCCGTCGTGAAGGGTCCCGCCCGATGGGCGGGGCCCTTTCGCGCGTCCCCGCCCGCTCCCCGGCCCCGGGAGGCCGCGGAGCGCCCGTACCCCGGGTCAGGGGCCGGTCAGGCCCCCGCCCGGGCCGGGCCGGGGCCGCCGGGTCATTCCGGTCCGCCCGGGATCAGGCCGTGCTCCCGCAGGTACTCCAGCTGCGCCTGTACGGACCACCGCGCGGCCGGCCACAGCGAGCGGTCCACCTCCGCGTAGACGTGGGCCACGACCTCCTCGGGGGTGACGAAACCGTTCTCCACCGCCGTCTCGATCTGGGCGAGGCGGTGCGCTCGGTGGGCCAGGTAGTACTCGACGGCGCCCTGCGCGTCCTCCAGCACCGGCCCGTGGCCCGGCAGGACGGTGTGGACCCCGTCGTCCACGGTGAGCGAGCGCAGCCGGCGCAGCGAGTCCAGGTAGTCCCCGAGCCGGCCGTCGGGGTGGGCGACGAGCGTGGTGCCGCGGCCGAGGACGGTGTCCCCGGTCAGGACGGCCCCGTCGGCGGGCAGGTGGAAGCAGAGCGAGTCGGAGGTGTGCCCGGGGGTCGGCACGACGCGCAGCTCCAGCCCGCCGGTCCGGATCACGTCCCCGGCGGCCAGCCCCTCGTCGCCGAGGCGCAGCGCGGGGTCGAGGGCGCGGACCTTCGTACCGGTGAGTTCGGCGAAGCGGCCCGCGCCCTCGGCGTGGTCGGGGTGGCCGTGGGTGAGCAGGGTGAGGGCGACCCGCCGGCCCGCCCGCCCGGCGGTGGCGACGACCTCACGCAGGTGGGCCTCGTCCAGCGGACCGGGGTCGATGACGACGGCCAGGTCCGAGCCGGGCTCGGCGACGATCCAGGTGTTGGTCCCGTCCAGGGTCATCGCGGAGGCGTTGGGGGCCAGCACGTTGACCGCGCGGGCGGTCGCGGGCCCGGAGGTGACGGCCGCGCGGGGCCGGCCGGGCAGGGCGGCGGCATCGGTCACGAGGGGGTACCTCCGGGGCTTACCCGCCGGGTGAACTCGTCGTGGCCCGGCCAGCTGAGCACCAGCTCGTCCCCGTCCAGCACGGCCCGCGCCAGCACCGGGGCGAGATCCCGCCCGGCGGCGGCGCCGAGCACCTCGGCGGCGCGCGCGTAAGGCTCCAGGGAGCGCAGGGTGGAGATGGTGGGCGGCATCATCAGCAGCTCGCCCCGGTCGTAGCCGTCGGCGGCGTCGGCCGGGCTGATCCAGACGGTCCGGTCGGCCTCGGTGGAGGCGTTGCGGGTGCGCTGGCCCCCGGGGAGCGCGGCGACGAAGAAGCAGGTGTCGTAGCGGCGGGGCTCGAACTCCGGGGTGATCCAGCGCGCCCAGGCCCCGAGCAGGTCGGAGCGGAGCCGCAGGCCCCGGCTGCCGAGGAACTCGGCGAAGGACAGCTCCCTGGCCACGAGCGCCCGCCGGCCGGCCTCCCACTCCTCGCCGGTGGTGTCGCCGACGACGGTGTCCGGGCCCTCCCCGGCGAGCAGGACGCCCGCTTCCTCGAAGGTCTCGCGCACGGCCGCGCACACGATGGCCTGGGCGGTGGCGGTGTCGGTCCCGAGCCGCGCGGCCCACTCCCGCCGCGACGGACCCGCCCAGCCGACGGCACGGTCCTCGTCGCGCGGGTCGACCCCGCCGCCGGGGTAGGCGTACGCGCCCCCGGCGAAGGCCATGGAGGCCCGGCGGCGCAGCATGTGCACGGCGGGTCCGGCAGGGGTGTCGCGCAGCAGCATGACGGTGGCGGCGCGGCGGGGCGCGGCCGGGGTGAGCGAGCCGGCCGCGAGCGCGCGGATGCGGTCGGGCCACTCCGGCGGGTACCACTGGCCTCCGGGGGAGGGCTGTCGCTGACCGTTCTGAGCATGGGGCGGCATGACGGGATGCTACGGCCATCCGGCCCGATGTTCGAGAGCCCCCCGCCCGGACCCGCCCGGGACCCGCCCGGACCGGCCCTGGCGGGGCCCGGACCAGGCCCCGCCAGGGCTCCGGCCCCCGGAACGCGGAACGGGCCACGGTCGCGCTCCGCGCGCGGCCGTGGCCCGTGAACACCGGATCGGGAAGGTCAGGCCCCGGGAACCAGCTCGACCTGGATCTCGACCTCGACGGGCGCGTCCAGCGGCAGGACCGCCACACCGACCGCGCTGCGGGCGTGGACGCCCTTGTCGCCGAGGATCTCGCCCAGCAGCTCGCTCGTCCCGTTGATCACGCCCGGCTGGCCCGTGAAGTCCGGGGCCGAGGCGACGAAGCCGACGACCTTGACGACACGGGCGATCAGGTCGAGGTCACCGGTCACGGACTTGACGGCGGCCAGGGCGTTCAGCGCGCACGTGGCGGCCAGCTCCTTGGCCTGCTCCGCCGAGACCTCGGCGCCGACCTTGCCGGTGACGGGCAGGCTGCCCTTGACCATCGGGAGCTGCCCCGAGGTGTACACGTAGGAGCCCGACCGGACGGCCGGCTGGTACGCGGCCAGCGGCGGGACGACCTCGGGCAGGATCAGGCCGAGCTCGGCGATCCTCGCCTCGACCGCCCCGCTCATGCCCTCTCCCGCTTGAGGTAGGCCACGAGCTGCTCGGGGTTGTTCGGGCCGGGCACGACCTGGACGAGCTCCCAGCCGTCCTCGCCCCAGGTGTCCAGGATCTGCTTGGTGGCGTGGACCAGCAGCGGGACCGTCGCGTATTCGAACTTCTTGGTCATGGGGGCGAGCGTAGTGCCTCGCCCCGCAGGGCTCACGCACACCCGTCCCCGGGGCTCCTGCACGCCTCCGGGGACGGGTCGTTAGGCTCGGACGCTGTGAGCAGGCTCCAGGTGGTCAGCGGCAAGGGCGGCACCGGCAAGACCACGGTCGCCGCGGCACTCGCGCTCGCCCTCGCACGCGAGGGCCGGCGGACTCTTCTGGTGGAGGTCGAGGGCAGGCAGGGAATCGCACAGCTCTTCGGTACGCAGGCGCTCCCGTACGAGGAACGGAAGATCGCCGTCGCCCCCGGTGGCGGGGAGGTGTTCGCGCTCGCCATCGACGCCGAACGGGCGCTGCTCGACTACCTCCAGATGTTCTACAAGCTCGGCTCCGCCGGACGCGCGCTCAAGAAGCTCGGCGCCATCGACTTCGCGACGACCGTCGCGCCCGGTCTGCGGGACGTCCTGCTGACCGGCAAGGCGTGCGAGGCGGTGCGGCGCAAGGACAGGACGGGCCGGTACGTCTACGACCACGTGGTCATGGACGCCCCGCCGACCGGCCGGATCACCCGGTTCCTGAACGTCAACGACGAGGTGGCGGGGCTGGCCCGGTTCGGGCCGGTCCACCACCAGGCACAGGCCGTCATGAAGGTGCTCAAGTCTCCGGAGACGGCCGTGCACCTGGTCACGCTGCTGGAGGAGATGCCCGTCCAGGAGACCGCGGACGGCATCGCGGAACTGACGGAGGCCGGGCTTCCGGTCGGCCGGGTCGTCGTCAACATGGTCCGGCCGCACCACCTCGACGAGCGGACCCTGCGCGCGGCGGCCGGTGAGCGGCGCGCCGACGTGGCCGGGGCCCTGTCCCGGGCCGGGCTGGGCGGCGCGGGCCGGGGCGAGCGGGCCGAGCAGCTGGTGGACCCGCTGCTGGCGCAGGCCGCGGAGCACGCCGGCCGGGTGGAGCTGGAGCGGGCCCAGCGCACCGTGCTGGAGGAGCTGCGCGTACCGGCGTACGAACTCCCGCTGCTCGGCGCGGGGATGGACGTGGCCGGGCTGTACGAGCTGGCCGCCGCGCTCCGCGAGCAGGCGGGGGCGGGGACCGCATGAGCGAGGGGTGGGACATCGTGGGCCTGGACACACCGCCGCGGCTGGCCGTCGACCGGCTGCTGGACGATCGCGGGACCCGGATCATCGTGTGCTGCGGGGCGGGCGGGGTCGGCAAGACCACCACCGCCGCGGCGCTGGGCGTCCGGGCGGCGGAGCGCGGACGGAAGGCGGTCGTCCTCACCATCGACCCGGCGCGCAGACTCGCCCAGTCGATGGGCATCGACTCGCTGGACAACACCCCGCGCAGGGTGCGGGACGTGAACGGAACAGGCGGGGGCGGCCACGGGAACGACGGCGGCGGCCCCGGGAGCGACGGTGAGGGTGCCGGCCGGGACGGCGGTGGGCCCGGTGTCGGCCGCGACGGCGGCGAACTGCACGCCATGATGCTCGACATGAAGCGGACCTTCGACGAGATCGTCGAGGCGCACGCGGACGGCGAGCGGGCGCGGGCCATCCTCGCCAACCCCTTCTACCAGTCCCTGTCGGCCGGTTTCGCGGGCACGCAGGAGTACATGGCGATGGAGAAGCTGGGGCAGCTGCGGGCCCGGGACGACTGGGACCTGATCATCGTGGACACCCCGCCGAGCCGGTCCGCGCTGGACTTCCTGGACGCGCCGAAGCGCCTCGGGTCCTTCCTGGACGGGAAGCTCATCCGGGTGCTGACGGCTCCGGCGAAGGTCGGCGGCCGGGCGGGGATGAAGTTCCTCAATGTCGGCATGTCGATGATGACGGGCACGCTCAGCAAGCTGGTGGGCGCCTCGCTCCTCAAGGACGTGCAGACCTTCGTGGCGGCGATGGACACGATGTTCGGCGGGTTCCGCACCCGCGCGGACGCGACGTTCCGGCTCCTGCAGGCTCCCGGTACGGCCTTCCTGGTGGTCGCGGCGCCCGAGCCGGACGCCCTGCGCGAGGCGGCGTACTTCGTGGAGCGGCTGGCCGCGGAGCGGATGCCGCTGGCCGGGCTGGTCCTGAACCGGGTGCACGGCAGCGGCGCCGACCGGCTCTCCGCCGAGCGGGCACTGGCCGCCGCAGAGAATCTTGAGGAAGGCGGCATGGTCGATCAGGAGTCCGGGAAAGCTGAACTTCGTGACGCCGACGCGGGCGCTCCCGGTACCGGCTCCCCCCACGCCGACCGTCCCGACCGCGCCGACGGCGGGAACGACGGAGACAGCGATGACGAGGGCGGCGACGGCAGCGGTGCCGACGGCCGTGCGGCGGACGTGGACAAGATCACGGCGGGCCTGCTGCGCCTGCACGCGGAACGGATGCGGGTGATCGCGCGCGAGCAGCGTACGCGCGACCGCTTCACCTCACTGCATCCGGAGGTGGCGGTGGCCGAAGTGGCCGCCCTGCCCGGCGACGTGCACGATCTCACCGGGCTGCGGGCCGTCGGAGAGCGACTCGCGGCCGGGGTTCCGGCCGGAGCGTAGGCGTTCGTACGACGTGGTGCGCGGGTGGTCTACCCGGCCGCCGCGTAGGTTTCGTACGGAACGTCGATCTCCACGTCCACATCCACGGTGAGGATGCCCGTACTGCGTTCGTACTCCGTGCGGGCGGTTTCGAGCAGCCGTCGCCACGAAGTGACGGTGGGACGGCGGCGCAGCAGCGCGCGTCGTTCCCGCTCGGTCATTCCACCCCACACGCCGAACTCGACACGGTTGTCGAGCGCGTCGGCCAGGCACTCGGTCCGCACCGGACATCCGGTGCACACCGCCTTGGCCCTGTTCTGTGCCGCTCCTTGAACGAACAGTTCATCCGGATCGGTAGTGCGGCAGGCTGCCTGCGCACTCCAGTCGGTAACCCAGCCCATCCCGGCGCCGTCCTCTCCCGAATCGAGGCTCCCCCACGGCGGCAGCGGCATATTCACCGCTGCCAGTTGAGGACGTTACGGAAGGCGAGCACCCGGCAACACCCCCGTCGGGCCCAATCTTGAATGGTCCGAACGGACTATGGGTAAGCGGCAGATCACCCGACGGAGTGATCCGGCGACATGCCCGACCATTCGCGCGATTCGGGTGAAATCGGCGAAGAGTGGAGGGGCCGAACTCCGTGCGATGGACGAGATTCGGACATCCGTCCACCCATTCGGGAAGGGTGAAAATCAAGCCGCGAGGTTGATGCGGCGCCACACTGCTGTGACAGTTGGGCACAGCTTAGGCCAAGGCATTCACGTGTGTCCGGTGAATGAGAACGTAGGCTGCCCTCATGGGAAAGAAGCGCTCGGGCGGCGGGCTCACGGGGAGCCAGCAGGCCGCCAAGTTCCTCGGAGTGTCCGTTCTCTCCGGAGTTGTGTTGGCCGGCATGGCGATCCCGGGCGCAGGCGCCCTGGGACTCGCGGCCAAAGGCACGGTAGAGGGATTCGACGAGATCCCGGCCAATCTCAAGACACCCCCGCTGAGCCAGCGCACCACGATTCTGGACTCCGAGGGTGGCTTGATCGCCACGGTCTATTCGCGTGACCGGCAGGTGGTCCCGTTGACGGCCATCTCCCCGTACATGCAGAAGGCGATCGTCGCGATCGAGGACTCCCGTTTCTACGAGCACGGCGCCATCGACCTCAAGGGCATCCTGCGCGCGGTCAACCGCAACGCGCAGGAGGGCGGCGCCGCTCAGGGAGCCTCGACGCTCACGCAGCAGTACGTGAAGAACGTGTTCGTCGAAGAGGCCGGCAATGACGAGACCAAGGTGCGCGAGGCGCAGGAGAAGAGTCTCGGCCGCAAGATCCGCGAGCTGAAGTACTCGATCCAGGTGGAGGAGGAGCTCGGCAAGAAGAAGATCCTTGAGAACTATCTGAACATCACCTACTTCGGGCAGCAGGCGTACGGCATCGAGTCCGCGGCCCAGCGCTACTTCAGCAAGCCGGCCAAGGACCTGGCACTGGAGGAGGCGGCGCTGCTGGCGGGCGTCGTGCAGTCGCCGAGCCGGTACGACCCGGTGAACGACTCCCAGGAGGCGACCAAGCGCCGGAACATCGTGCTCCAGCGGATGGCCGACATCAAGGACGTCTCCCAGGCGGAGGCGGACGCGGCCAAGGCCAAGCCGGTCCAGCTGAAGGTGACCCGCCCGAAGAACGGCTGCATCACGGCGGTCAAGGGCGCGGGCTTCTTCTGCGACTACGTCCGCAACTCCTTCCTGACCGACTCCGTCTTCGGCAAGACGCGCGAGGAGCGGGCCAAGGTCTGGAACCAGGGCGGTCTGACGGTACGGACGACCCTGGACCCGCAGGCGCAGGACGCGACGAACGAGTCGATCAAGGACCACGTCTACGAGGACGACAAGATCGCGACGGCCGTGACCATGGTCCAGCCGGGCACCGGACGGGTGCTGGCGATGGGTCAGTCCAAGCCGTACGGCTTCGGCAAGAACGAGACGCAGATCAACTACTCCGTGGACAAGCGGATGGGCGGCTCCAACTTCGGCTTCCAGGTCGGCTCGACGTTCAAGCCGTTCATCGCCGCCGCCGCCCTGGAACGGGGCATGTCGCCGACCAAGACGTACGCGTCGCCGAACAAGATGGAGTACCCGAGCCCGATCCCGCGCTGCGACGGCACCGACTACATCAACCTCAAGGACGAGACGGCGAAGAACGAGACCGAGGACGAGATCGGCCCCTACGGGCTGAAGACGGCCATGGAGAAGTCGATCAACACGTACTTCGTGGAGATGATCGGCGAGATCGGCCTCTGCCCGGTGGCGCAGATGACGCAGAAGCTGGGCGTGGCCCCCGCGAGCGGCGCGAGGATGGCGGACGGTCCGGCCATCGCGCTCGGCTCCGAGGAGATGTCCCCGCTGACGATGGCCAACGCGTACGCCACCTTCGCCAACCGCGGGGTCTACTGCACCCCGATCGCCATCGAGTCGATCACCGACACCCACGGCAAGGCGCTGGCGGTGCCGAAGAGCAAGTGCGACCGGGCGATGTCGACGGCCACGGCCGACACCATCAACACCCTGCTGCGCGGAGTGGTCGACTCCGGTACCGGTGAACGGGCCGGCCTGACCGACCGCGACAGCGCCGGCAAGACCGGTACGACCGACGCCCGGTACAACGCCTGGTTCGTCGGCTACACCCCGAACATCTCCGGCGCCGTATGGGTCGGCTCGGGCGGCGCGAAGAAGATCACGATGGAGAACATCGTGATCGGCGGCAAGTCGTACGACAAGGTCTTCGGTGGTGGTCTGCCCGGTCCGATCTGGAAGAACGCGGTCTCGGGCGCGCTGTCCGGCCGTGAGGCGCCCAGCTTCACCACGGTGCCGATCGCCGACACCTCGCCCTCGTCCGGCGGGCCCCGCGGCAACAGGCCGGGCACGAACCCCAGCTCCCCCCCGACCCCCGGCCCGAACCGGTCCGGGAGGTAGCGCACCGCGAGGTGGTCACGCCGGGTCCGGGTGGTCGTCCACCCGGGCCCGGGCCACGAAGGAGGGGCCCCGCCGGATTCCGCATCCGGCGGGGCCCCTCCTTCGCTGTTCCACCGCTCCGCCGTCCCTGTCCGCCGACCGGGTGACCGCGGGACGCGGCGGGCCGGGCAGGACCGTGACGGCAGGAACTAGGACAGCTGCCGCTTGACGAGGGCGGCGACACGGCCGCCCTCCGCCAGACCGGCGACCTTCGGGTTCACGATCTTCATGACGGCGCCCATGGCCCGCGGCCCTTCGGCACCCGCCGACCGGGCCTCCGCGACGGCCTGGGTCACGATCGCCTCAAGCTCGTCGTCGGTGAGCTGCTTGGGCAGGTAGGTGTCGAGGAACTCGCCCTCCGCGGTCTCCCGCGCGGCCTGCTCGGAGCGACCGCCGAGCGCGAACGCCTCCGCGGCCTCGCGGCGCTTCTTCGCCTCCCTGGCGATCACCTTGAGGACTTCCTCGTCGGAAAGCACGCGTGCCGCCGTACCCGCGACCTCCTCCTTGGTGATGGCGGAGAGGGTCAGTCGCAGGGTGGACGAGTGCAGCTCGTCGCGTTCCCTGATGGCGGTGGTGAGGTCTTCCCGGAGCCTGTCCTTGAGCGTGGTCATGACCTGAGTCTGCCAGGTGCGGGGGCGGTGGCGCCCGCCGGTTTCCCTGGTCTGCGACGATGGGGCCATGCGCGCGCGTTACGGAGTACCCCTGAAGGTGGCCACCGGGATCGCGGCGGTGGGGGCCGCGGGTGTGGCCTACGCCGCCGGTTTCGAGGCGCGGTCGTTCCGCCTGCGCCGGGTCACGGTGCCCGTCCTGCCCCAGGGGATGCGCCCGCTGCGCGTCCTCCAGGTCTCGGACATCCACATGGTCGGCGGGCAGCGCAAGAAACGCGCCTGGCTCCAGTCCCTGGCCGGCCTGCGCCCGGACTTCGTCGTGAACACCGGCGACAACCTCTCCGACACCGAGGGCGTGCCGGAGGTACTGGACGCGCTCGGTCCGCTCATGGAGTTCCCCGGGGCGTACGTCTTCGGGTCCAACGACTACTACGGGCCCCGGCCGCGCAACCCCGGGCGCTACCTGATCGAGAAGACCCAGGGCCGGCACGGGCTGAACGGCAACAAGCCGGTCGTCGGCGTCGTCCACAACCCGTGGGAGCAGATGCGGGACGCCTTCGACGCGGCCGGCTGGCTGAACCTCACCAACACCCGGGCGCGGATGAAGCTGGACGGCCTGGAGCTGGCCTTCACCGGACTGGACGACCCGCACATCAAGCGGGACCGCTACGAGCGGGTGGCGGGCGGACCGGAGGCCGACGCGGACTTCTCGCTGGCCGTGGTGCACGCCCCGTACCTGCGCGCGCTGGAGGCGTTCACGGCCGACGGCTACCCGCTGATCCTCGCGGGCCACACGCACGGCGGGCAGCTGTGCGTCCCCTTCTACGGGGCCCTCGTCACCAACTGCGACCTGGACACCAAGCGGGTGAAGGGCCTCTCCACGCACGAGACGGACAGCCACCGCGCCTACCTCCACGTCTCCGCCGGCTGCGGCACGAACCGCTTCACCCCGGTCCGCTTCGCATGCCCGCCGGAAGCGACCCTGCTGACCCTCACCCCGAAGGCCTGACGCCCCGCTCCCCCTCCCCGAGCCCCCGCCGACCCCGCGCCCGCCGCGCGAAACCGGATTTCGTCTCCGGCCGACGGTCCGCTAAAGTAATCGATGTCGCCACGGCAGCAAGCTCTGCAAGGGCGACGATCGGGGTGTAGCGCAGCTTGGCAGCGCGCTTCGTTCGGGACGAAGAGGTCGTGGGTTCAAATCCCGCCACCCCGACAGCTGAAAGAAAAGATCCCCCACCTACTCACGTGAGTAGGGTGGGGGATCTTTTCGTGTGCCTGACCGGCCGAGCGGGTACCTCCTCGGGGCGATTCTGGGGTGCCGCCCCCTCGCGGGCGCCGGGGCGGTTGGCCGTCCGACCCGCTCATGCCGGTCACGGCTGTGCCTCAGACTGGTCGCGTGAGTGATCAGGAGTACGAAGGTGCGTACGCCCTCTGGCGTGCCTCACTGGAGACGCTCGTTTCGGACGGGCACCGCCTCGGGGTGTGGCAGGACCAGCGCTTCCGGTTCGCCCACGAGGTCGGAAGGCTGCTGACCGAGTCCGCAGCGGGCTCGTCGTCCGTCACGGGGCCGGCCCTCTACGGTGTCTTCGCGCCCGGAGTGGGGCTCTGTTACGTGGGTCAGACGCAGGAAGCCCAGCGCCGGCTGAGGGACCTTCCCGTCGGCGAGAGCCACCACTTGGCGAACACCTTGCCTCCGGAAGTATGGGAGCGGGTCGTGGTGGTGCGCTGGCCGGAACTCGTGGAGAAAGCACCTGCCGCGGATCGTGCGGCCGTCGCCGAGCTGGGGCCGGCCGTGTGCGGTCTCGCCCTGGAGCACTTGCTCCAACTGGCCACGTCTCCTCCGCTCAACAGCCGGCGGAGGCAGGCCGACGGGGTGTGGCGCCCGAGGAACCAGGCGGCAAGCCGCTCGCGAGGGGCCGTCCACTCCAAGGTCCTGCCCGGACTGTGGCAGGTGACCTGGGAGATGTGGCGGGAGCTGGCCGCCGTCCCGGCAGTACCGGGCAGCCCTGTGGGGTCGCTCACGGACGTGGGCCGTGTGGTCTTCCCTGCCTCGTTGTCCCATGAGTTCGGGGCCGGCCCGCAAGTTCCCTGACCGCCGGAATGCGTCGGAGAACGCGGTTCCCCGCCTTCACCCATCGATTTCTGCCCTGCGTTCACCCGTTCCCGGGTCCGGTGAGAGCCGTGAGTTCCGTGTGGGTCAGGGTCAGGAGCTCCGGGGAGGGGCGGAGGGGGAGCGCGCGGGCCGTGGCCCGTGTGTGGAGGTGGGTCAGGACCGCTTCGACGGTGGGGAAGGGACCGACCGGGCGCAGGAGCCACAGGCGGTGCCGGGGGCGGGGTGGGAGGCCCAGTGCGGTGAGGGCGGCGTCGGCCTCGCGGTCGAGGTCGTCGCGGTCGGGCCCGGAGAGCGGGGCGCACTCCACACCGGTGATGTGGCCGTGGCCGTCCAGGCGGGTCTCCACCGCCCAGCGGGTGGAGCGGTCCGGGACCCAGGTGCGGGCCGTCGGGGGCCAGACGTAGGGGAGGAAGACCCAGAGCGCGTCCTCGGGCGCCGGTTCCCAGCCGAGCACCTCCAGCTCCCGGATCTCGGGCAGCCGGTCCGGCTCCTGTTCGCTGCGGCCGGTGCGGCGCAGCGCGAGCGGGTGCGGTGTTCCGTCCTCGTCCCACGACATGCGCGCAGGTTACCGCCGGGCGGGTCCGCGCGCCGGGCGCCACCTCGGGGCGGGACGAGGCGTGGGGTGCCCGGTCGGCAGGAAGCGGGCGGGCCTCGGCCCCGCCCCGTCCAGCGGGACCACCGGGAGGTGGCCGAGGGGCCGGTGTGCCGTCAGCTCGGGTGGCTCCGGCTGAAATCGACCTCCGTCGGCCCTTCGCCCGGCCAGGTGAGGCGGGTCGGGGTGGGAGGGGTTTCGGCGAGGAGGGTGCCGTGGGAGACGACGTGGCTGGGGCGGACCTGGCGGCGGATCGCCTCCTGCGGGGTCGGGGCCGGGAGGAGGGCGAAGGAGGCGGGGGCGCCCTCGGTGATGCCGTACTCGTCGGGGCCGAGACCGAGGACGCGGGCCGCGCGGTCCGTCACCATCGAGAAGGCCGTGGCGATCTCGGCGTCCCCGGTGAGCTGGGCGGCGTACAGCCCGACCAGGGCGGTCTGGAGCGGGCTGGCGGTGCCGAGCGCGTTCCAGGGGTCCATCACGTCGTCGTGGCCGAAGGCCACGTTGACGCCCGCCGCCAGCATCTCCTTGACCTGGGTGAGGCCGCGGCGCCGGGGGTAGCCGTCGAAACGGCCCTGGAGGTTGAGGTTGGCGAAGGGGTTGGAGACGAGGTTGATCCCGGAACGGGACAGGAGGCGCCGCAGCTTGAAGCTGTAGGCGCCGCCGTAGGAGCCCATCGCCGTCGTGTGGGAGGCCGTGGCCCGCTCGCGCAGGCCGGAGCGGAGGGCGAGGGTGGCCAGGACCTCCACGAACCGGGACTGTTCGTCGTCGATCTCGTCGCAGTGGGCGTCCACGCGCAGCCCGTACTCCTCGGCCACCGCGAAGGCGATGCCCAGGGACGCGACGCCGTCCTCGCGGGTGTCCTCGAAGTGCGGGATCGCGCCGACGACGTCCGCGCCGCGGGCCACCGCCTCGCGCAGCAGCGCCTCGCCGTCCGGGAAGGAGACGATCCCCTCCTGCGGGAAGGCCACGATCTGGAGCGTCATGAACCCCCGCACCCGGTCGCGGACCTCCAGCAGCGCGTCGAGCGCGGTCAGGGAGGGGTCGGTGACGTCGCAGTGGGTCCGGACGTGCAGCACGCCCTGGGCCGCCTGCCAGCGCAGCACCTCGGTGGCGCGCGCGATCACGTCCTCACGGGTCAGGGTCCGCTTGCGTTCGCTCCAGCGGGCGATGCCCTCCCAGAGCGTGCCGGAGACGTTCGGGCGCGGTTCGCCCGCCGTGAGGGCCGTGTCCAGGTGGATGTGCGGTTCGACGAAGGGGGCGGTGAGGAGGGCGCCGCGGGCCTCGACGAGGGTGCCGGTGGCGGGTGGTTCCTTCCGGTCGTCGTACGGGACGACGCGCGCGATGCGGCCGTCCTCGCCGACCTCGACGTCGGACAGGCCACGCGGGCCGTCCCCTTCGGTGTGCGACAGCCGGGCGCCTCGGACGATCATCCGCATGTCCTCAGCCTACGCAGGCGGCCCGCGACCCGCCGGGGGACGGCCGATCGCGGGCCGGCCGGGGAGCCGTTGCCGGACTCAGCCGCGCTTGGCCTGGGCCTTCTGCCGCATGCCCCGTGTCTTCTCGGTGACGGACTGGACCTCCCGGACCGCGGCCTTGGCCCGTGCCTCGGCTGCCGTGTTCTTCGCTGTCTCCCGCTCTGAATCCTGGTGGCCGTGGTGGCCGTGGTGGCCCGTACGAGCCTTCTTGGCCATGATCACTCCTCCTCGGAGCCCGGATCACGTGTACGCACACCACCATGCGCTCCTGCGGGCCGGTCGGCATCCCGGTGGGCCCGGCACCTGCGGCACCCCCGATGTTCCCGGTCCGTCCCGGTGCTCCCGCCGCCCCGGCGAGAATGGGGACATGAGCAGCGACAGCGATGTGACCCGGGCCGATGTTTCACGTGAAACCGGCTCGACCGGCGGGACGGGACCGGCCGACGTTTCACGTGAAACGGGCCCGACCAGGACAACGGGACCGGCCGGTGTTTCACGTGAAACCGGCCCGGACGGCGATGCCGGGTGGCCCGACTGGGAGAAGAGGTTCCGGGCCCCGCGCGTCGGGCTGCCCGACTGGGCCGAGGACGCCCCGGACCGCGCCCTCTTCGTCTCCAACGCGACGGGGACCTACGAGCTCTACGCCTGGGACCGGGCCACCGGCGCGCAGCGGCAGGCCACCGACCGCCCCAACGGCACCACCGACGGCACCCTCTCCCCGGACGGCGAATGGATCTGGTGGTTCTCCGACACGGACGGCGACGAGTTCGGCACCTGGGTCCGCCAGCCCTTCGCGGGCGGACCCGACGAGCCCGCCACCCCGGGGCTGGAGCCCTCGTACCCCGCCGGGCTGGCCATCGGCCGGGACGGTACGGCGGTCGTCGGGCGCTCCACCGACGAGGACGGGTCGACGGTCCACGTCGTACGGCCGGACGGCTCCGCGCCCACCGTGATCTACCGGCACCGGGAGTCGGCGGGCGTCGGCGACCTGTCCCGTGACGGGCGGCTCGTGGCCGTCGAGCACACCGAGCACGGCGACGCGATGCACTCCGCCCTGCGCGTGCTCTCCCTCGACGGTGCCACCGTCGCGGAACTGGACGACTCCAAGGGCGGGACCGAGGAGCTGGGCCTGGAGGTGCTCGGCTTCGCCCCGGTCGCGGGCGACACCCGGCTGCTCGTCGGCCACCAGCGGCGGGGACGCTGGGAGCCGATGGTGTGGGACGTGGCCACCGGGAGCGAGCAGGAACTCGCGATCGAGCTGCCCGGCGATGTGAGTGCCGAGTGGTACCCGGACGGCTCCGCGCTGCTGGTCGCGCACAGCTTCGAGGCCCGCAGCGAGCTGTGGCGCTACGACCTGGCCGCGCGGGAGCTCGTCCGCGTGGACACCCCGCCCGGTTCGGTGTCGGGGGCGACGGCGCGGCCGGACGGGACGGTGGAGTACCAGTGGTCCTCGGCCGCCGAGCCCTCGGTGGTGCGGTCCACGGCGGGCGGGGTCGTCCTGGACCCTCCGGGGTTCCGGGCGCCCGGCTCGGTCGCGGTGGAGGACGTGTGGGTGGAGGGCCCCGGCGGGCGCGTGCACGCGCTGGCGCAGCGGCCGACGGGCCACGGCGACGGCCCGTTCCCGACCGTCTTCGAGATCCACGGCGGGCCCGCCTGGCACGACAGTGACGCCTTCGCGGCGACCCCGGCGGCCTGGCTGGACCACGGTTTCGCGGTCGTGCGGGTCAACTACCGGGGCTCGACGGGGTACGGCCGTGCCTGGACGGACGCGCTCAAGCACCGGATCGGCCTGATCGAGCTGGAGGACATCGCTGCGGTCCGGGAGTGGGCGGTCTCCTGCGGCCTCGCGGACCCGGCGCGGCTGGTGCTGTCCGGCGGCTCGTGGGGCGGGTACCTCACGCTCCTGGGCCTCGGTACACAGCCCGGCAACTGGGCGGTAGGGCTGGCCGCCGTACCGGTCGCCGACTACGTGACGGCCTACCACGACGAGATGGAGGCGCTGAAGTCCCTGGACCGCACCCTCTTCGGCGGTACGCCCGAGGAGGTCCCGGAGCGGTTCGAGGTCTCCTCGCCGCTGACGTACGTGGACGCGGTGAAGGCGCCCGTCCACATCGCGGCGGGCGTCAACGACCCGCGCTGCCCGATCCGGCAGATCGACACCTACGTGGACCGGCTGGCGGCGCGCGGCGCGGAGCACGAGGTCTACCGGTACGACGCCGGGCACGGCTCGCTCGTGGTGGAGGAGCGGATCAAGCAGGTCCGGATGGAGCTGGAGTTCGCGCTGAAGCACCTGCCGCCGCACCCGGCGGCCTGACCCGCCACACACCGGCCGGTGCGCCCCCCGTACGGTGGTGGGGTGCACCGGTTTCTCCTGACCCCGCGCTGGTGGGGGATCAACATCTTCGTCGCGCTCTCCGTTCCCTTCTGTCTCTACATGGGGAGCTGGCAGCTCGGCCGGTTCGAGGACCGCGTCGACAGCCACCGGGAGGCGACCGCCGAGCGGCCCGCCGACCTGGACGCCACGCCGCTGGACTCACTGCTCCCGGTGGACAAGAGGACCTCGGGACGGCTCGCGTCCGCCACCGGGGAGTACGGCGAACAGCTGCTGGTCCCCGAGCGGCGGCTCGACGGCGCCGCCGGGTACTACGTCCTGACCCTGCTGCGGACCGACTCCGGCAAGGCCGTCCCGGTGGTCCGGGGCTGGCTGCCGGGGGTGGCGGACCCGGCGAAGGCGCCGGCCGCGCCGACCGGGCGGGTCGAGGTCACCGGGGCGCTGCAGTCCTCGGAGAACTCCCGTACCAAGGGCGTGCACGCCGAGGGCGGTCTGCCGGCCGGGCAGCTCGGGGTGATCGGGTCGGCCTCCCTGGTCAACCTGGTGCCGTACGACCTGTACGACGCCTGGCTGACGGTGCAGACCCCGGCGGACGGGATGGTGCCGGTGCCCGCGCAGGCGCCGAACGACACCGGGCTCGACCTGAAGGCCTTCCAGAACCTCGGTTACACGGGCGAGTGGTTCGTCTTCGTCGTCTTCGTGTTCTTCATGTGGTTCCGGCTCTACCGGCGTGAGGTGGAGACCCTGCGCGACACGGAGGCGGAGCTGCTCGCGGCGGACCAGCGGGCCACGGCCGCGCAGCGGTCGCCGGAACCGGCGGCCGGGCGGGCCACGGCCGCTACCGCACCGGCGCGTCCAGCGGAATGACCCCCGTCCGGTAGACGGTTCCCCCGCAGGCCGAGGGGATCGTCGTCCGGGTGGTCGGGGCCCCGGACGCCAGGGTGTAGGGCGTGTGCGACACGGTGATCCCGGGCGGCTCCGGGGCCGGGCCGCCCTTCTGCGGCTCCTGGCCGGGCGGGTGGTCCGCGCCGCCCGACGCGGGTACCGAGGTGTCCGGGGGGACGCCCTGCGGGGGCTTCTTCGCCGGCTCGCGGCCCCCCGCCGGGCAGGACGGCCCGGACGGCACCCAGGCGAAGCGGACCTCGTACGCCATGTCCGGGTGGAGCAGCAGCAGCGGCGCCTCCGCCGAGGGGTCGGGCAGCCCGCTCGCCGGGTCCCCGGTCCGGTGGCCGATGACCGAGACCCGGGTGCCCTGGACGGGCATCGGGCCGGACCGGGTCACCGAGGCCGCGGTCACGGTGTCCGGGCCCGTGACGGTACAGCCGCGCGCCGAGACGTTGGTGACCTTGAAGCTGCCGTAGACCTTGCCGTCGGCCTCCGGGGCGCGGGCCGCGGCCATGACGCGCAACTGCTCCGCGCCGCACCCGGGGACGCCCGGCACCGACGCGGGCGGCACCCTGCCCCGGTCCGCGCCGGTCGTGGCGGCGGCGTCCGGGAGGGGCTCCGTCGCACCGTCGGTCGGGGCCGGGGTATGCGGGTCGGGCCCGCCGCCCGTGGTACCGCCCGCGGCCGGGGTCCCGTCGGCGGACCTGTCGGCCCTCGGGATCGCCTCGGAGCCGCTCTGGTGCGGGCCCGAACGGCTGCCGCCCGTTCTCCCGCCGGGGTCCTCGCCGGGGCCGGCCATGGCGGAGGGGCGGGCGGCGCCCTCGCCGCCCGTCAGGTGCAGGGCGGCGGGGATGGCCGTCCCCGCCAGCACGACCGCGGTGGCGGCGCCGACGAGGACCATCCGCTTGCGGGTCCGGCGGGCGGGGACGGCGCGCCGCAGCCGCTCCAGCGCGTCATCGGTGGGCTCAAGGCCCGCGACGGCTCCGCGCAGCAGGCTCCGCAGGGCCTCTTCCTCGCCCGCGCCATCCGGCGGGGTGTGGTCTTCCGTCATGACTGCGCAGCCTCCATCGCCACCCGCAGCGCGGCAATGCCCCGCGATCCGTACGCCTTCACCGAGCCGATCGACACGCCGAGCGTCTCGGCCACCTGGGCTTCCGTCATGTCCGCGAAGTAACGCAGCACCAGCACCTCGCGCTGGCGCCGCTGGAGTCCGCGCATCGCCTTGATCAGATCGTCCCGTTCCAGCTGGTCGTAGGCGCCTTCTTCGGCGCTGGCCATGTCCGGCATCGGCTTCGGGAGCAGCTTGAGGCCGAGGATGCGGCGGCGCAGGGCCGAGCGGGAGAGGTTGACGACCGTCTGGCGCAGGTAGGCCAGGGTCTTGTCCCGGTCACGGACCCGGTTGCGGGCCGAGTGGACGCGGATGAACGCCTCCTGGACCACGTCCTCGCAGGAGGCGGTGTCGTCGAGGAGGAGCGCGGCGAGGCCCAGGAGCGAGCGGTAGTGGGCCTGGTAGGTGCGGGTGAGGTGGTCGACGGTGGTGCCGGCGACCACGGTCCGCTCCTCGGCCGCTTCCGCCCCGCCCCCGGTGGTGCCCGCGCCGGTGCTCTTGGCGGTCTCCGCGCCGCCGCCGCGGGGCGAGGGCACCCGGCCGCCCCGGTTCGGTACGGCTCCCCGTACGGGGAGCGCCTCGTACGGTCCGGCCGGCGGGACGGGAACCATCACAGGGAGGCCGCCGTTGGACGTACGGGAGCCAGGGCGCGCCGGAGCGGTCCCGGGGTGCCGTGTCGGTAGGACGGCGAAGTCGAGCAGTGCCTCAGCCACGCCAGTAGGACACGCGTCGTCCCGTCAGGGTTGTACGCGCGAGCCGACCTGACCGGCGCTGTCCTTTTTGCCCTCATACGTACCCGCTCTTCCCGATTGCCCCGGCCATCGAGGCGGCAGTCGGGCCATCACCTTGTTCAGGGGATCAGTACCGATCCTACAAAGCCGATTACGCGTATTCACCCGCGATCAGTTCCGCGATCTGGGCGGCGTTCAGGGCGGCGCCCTTGCGCAGGTTGTCGGCGCAGACGAAGAACTCCAGCGAGAACGGGTCGTCGAGCGAGGCCCGGACCCGCCCCACCCAGGCCGGGTCCGTCCCGGCCGCGTCCGCCGGGGTCGGGAACTCCCCCGCCTGCGGGTCGTCCACGAGCACCACGCCGGGGGCGGCCTCCAGGACCTCCCGGACGTGCGCCACGTCCACCACGGCCTCGAACCGGGCCCGTACCGTCAGCGAGTGCCCGGTCACCACCGGCACCTGGACGCAGGTCACCGCCACCGGGAGCCGCTCCAGGCCCAGTATCCGGCGGGTCTCGGCCCGCACGGCCAGCTCGTGCGAGGACCAGCCGTCCGCGCGCAGTTCGCCGGACCACGGCACGACGTTGAGGGCGAGCGGGGCCGCGAAGGGGCCGGTGTCCTCGCCCACGGCACGGCGTACGTCCCCGGGCTGTTCGCCCAGGGAGGTTCCGGCGACCACGGAGAGCTGGCGGCGCAGGGCCTCGGAACCGGCCCGTCCGGCGGCGCCGGCCGCCTGGTACGAGGAGACGGCCAGCTCGGTCAGCCCGTACGCGCGGTGCAGGGCGCCCACGGCGGCGATCATCGCGGCGGTCACGCAGTCCGGCCCGGCCACGATCCCGCGCGGCCGGTCCCGTACGGCATCGGCGTTGACCTCGGGGACCACCAGCGGCACACCGGGGTCCTCCCGGAAGGCGGCCGACCGGTCCACCACGACGGCGCCGCGCGCGGTGACGAGGGGCGCCCAGTGGGCCGAGACCTCGGCCGGGGTCAGGAAGATGGCCACGTCGCCCTCGCCGAGGCCGTCGAAGGCGTCCTCGGTGAGGGCGAGCACCTCGGTCTCCCGCGCGCGGACGGCCAGCACCCGGCCGGCCGAGCGCGCGGAGGCGATCAGGCGGATGGCGCCCCAGACGTCCGCCCGCTGGGACAGGATCTGGAGCAGGACCGAACCGACTGCCCCGGTCGCCCCGACCACGGCGAGCGCCGGGCCGGAGGACCGGTGCGCGGTCATCGTCCGGTGCCTCCGTAGACGACGGCCTCGTCGCTGTCGGAGTCGAGACCGAAGGCCGTGTGCACGGCGCGGACGGCCTCGTTGACGTCGTCCTGGCGGGTGACGACCGAGATGCGGATCTCGGAGGTCGAGATCAGTTCGATGTTGACCCCGGCGTCGGAGAGCGCCTGGAAGAAGGCGGCGGTGACGCCCGGGTTGGTCTTCATCCCCGCGCCGACCAGGGAGATCTTGCCGATCTGGTCGTCGTAGCGCAGGGACTCGAAGCCGATCTTGCCCTTCGCCTTCTCCAGGGCGTCGATGGCCTTGTGGCCCTCGGCCTTGGGGAGCGTGAAGGAGATGTCGGTGAGGCCCGTGGAGGCCGCCGAGACGTTCTGCACGATCATGTCGATGTTGATCTCGGCGTCCGCGATGGCGCGGAAGATCGCCGCGGCCTCACCCGGCTTGTCCGGGACACCGACGACCGTGATCTTGGCTTCGGAGACGTCGTGAGCGACTCCGGAGATGATGGCGTGCTCCACCTGCTCGTCCCCTTGCGGATTCTCGTTGCTGACCCAGGTGCCCGGCAGTCCCGAGAAGGACGAGCGGACGTGGATCGGGATGTTGTATCGGCGCGCGTACTCGACGCAGCGGTGCAGCAGCACCTTGGAACCGGAGGCGGCGAGCTCCAGCATGTCCTCGGAGGAGATCCAGTCGATCTTCCGGGCCTTCTTCACCACGCGCGGGTCGGCGGTGAAGACGCCGTCCACGTCGGTGTAGATCTCGCACACCTCGGCGTCCAGCGCCGCGGCGAGCGCGACGGCGGTGGTGTCCGAGCCGCCGCGGCCGAGGGTGGTGATGTCCTTGGAGTCCGCGGACACGCCCTGGAAACCGGCGACGATGGCGATGTTGCCCTCGTCCAGCGCGGTGCGGATACGGCCCGGCGTGACATCGATGATGCGCGCTTTGTTGTGGACCGAGTCGGTGATCACACCCGCCTGGCTGCCGGTGAACGACTGGGCCTCGTGGCCCAGGTTTTTGATCGCCATGGCCAGCAGGGCCATGGCGATCCGCTCTCCGGCGGTCAGCAGCATGTCGAATTCGCGTCCGGCAGGCATCGGGGACACCTGCTCGGCGAGATCGATCAGCTCGTCCGTCGTGTCGCCCATCGCGGAGACCACGACGACCACTTGGTGGCCGTTCTTCTTGGCATCCACGATCCGCTTGGCGACGCGCTTGATGCCTTCGGCATCGGCTACGGAGGAGCCTCCGTACTTCTGCACGACAAGGCCCACGTGCGCTCCTCGCTCAGTCCGTCTGAATTTGCTGGTGCAGTCTAACGAGCGGCCGCGATCCGACTGCTTCGTACCACATCATGAGACGAAATGATCAGCGCAGAAGTTCCCGCGCGGAGTGCCGGACGGCCCCGCGCGGACCGGTCCTCACCCGCGGCCCAGACCGCCCAGCTCCTCGGCCATCACCCGGCCGGCCTGCTCGGCGAGCTCGTCCTCGGTCAGGTCCTCGTCGGTGTCCAGCCCGTCCAGGGCCGCCAGCGGCTGGTCCAGTCGGACGTGGGCCACCAGTGACTGGAGGGCGCGCAGGGTCGCCGAGGCCGTCGGGCCCCAGTTGGTGAAGTACGAGAACTGCCACCACCACAGCGCCTCGGTGGTCCGGCCCGCCCGGTAGTGGGCCAGGCCGTGCCGCAGGTCGGCGACCACGTCGGCCACGTCGTCGGAGATCCGGTGCGCGACCGGGGCCTTGCGCGGCTCGTACGGGTCGAAGACCTCGGAGTAGACGTCGACCGGTTCCAGCATCAGGGCGAACCTCTCGCGCAGGTCGTCCACGTCCGGCTCCGGGCCGAGGTCGGGCTCGTAGCGCTCGTCGGGCAGGACGTCCTGGTAGGCGCCCAGCCTGCCGCCCGCGAGCAGCAGCTGGGAGACCTCCAGGAGGAGGAACGGCACCGCGCTGTCCGGGTCCTCGCCCTTGGCCACCTCGGTGACCGCGACGACGAAGGACTCGATCTGGTCCGCGATCTGGACGGCGAAGTCGTCCGGGTCCTGGTCCACGGCGTGCAGCGTTGCGTCAGACATCGAGTAGTCGCCTTCCTTCAAAGGCCCGCCCGAGCGTGACCTCGTCCGCGTACTCCAGATCTCCCCCGACGGGGAGCCCGCTGGCCAGGCGAGTGACCTTCAGGCCCATGGGCTTGATCATGCGGGCGAGGTAGGTGGCGGTCGCCTCGCCCTCCAGGTTCGGGTCGGTGGCGAGGATCAGCTCGGTCACCTCGCCGTCCGCGAGCCGTGTCAGCAGTTCGCGGATGCGCAGGTCGTCCGGGCCGACGCCCTCGATCGGGCTGATCGCGCCGCCGAGGACGTGGTACCTGCCCCGGAACTCCCGCGTCCGCTCGACCGCGACGACGTCCTTCGGCTCTTCGACCACACAGATGACCGTCAGATCACGGCGCGGGTCGCGGCAGATGCCGCACCGCTCCTCCTGGGCCACGTTCCCGCAGACCGCGCAGAACCGGACCTTGTCCTTGACCTCCAGCAGCGCGTGCGCGAGACGGCGGACGTCGGTGGGTTCGGCCTGGAGGATGTGGAAGGCGATCCGCTGCGCGCTCTTGGGCCCGACGCCGGGCAGTCTGCCCAGTTCGTCGATGAGGTCCTGGACCACGCCTTCGTACAACGGACTGCCTGCTTTCTGTGGGCGGAACTGCGGGTCGGGCCACGGGCCGGGACGCGGACCGGGACGCCGGTGCGTCTGCGGATGCGGACGCTTCCTGCGGCGGCGTCCTGCGGTGGCGTCCGCGCCCGCGTCGGTGCGGGCGGCCGGGGGCTAGAAGGGGAGGCCGGGGATGCCGCTGGAGCCGCCCAGGCCCTGGGCGAGGGGGCCCAGTTTCTGCTGCTGGAGCGCCTGGGCGTTGTCGTTGGCCGCCTGGACCGCCGCGACCACCAGGTCGGCGAGGGTCTCGGTGTCCTGCGGGTCCACCGCCTCCGGGTCGATCACCAGCGCGCGCAGCTCGCCGGAACCGGTCACGGTCGCCGTGACCAGACCGCCGCCCGCCTGGCCCCGGACCTCGGCCCGCGCCAGCTCTTCCTGGGCCGCGGCGAGGTCCTGCTGCATCTTCTGGGCCTGCTGGAGCAGCTGCTGCATGTTGGGCTGGCCACCACCGGAAATCACAGGAAACTCACTCCATCCCTCGGAACGCTTGGTCAATCCGAGCCTACGTGCTCCCCGCGCACCGCGCCCTACGCCGTGAGGACCAACTCTTTCGAGTGAGAGCCGGGGCATACGCCTACCTGATGGAGACCTCCCTGTACACGGGAATCCCGGGATTCGTCGCCCATCGCGGGTCATTCGAAGGTAGGAAGAGCGTGCGCACCATTGCGCACCACGCACCACGCACGAATCGCGCACACGCGCACCACCACACGTTCAGTGCAGGCAGAGGGAGTGCCGGGTGAGCCAGCCGGACATGCAGCCCGAGGGGCCACCCCGGGAGCCGCGGGATTCCCGCGATCCCCGGGAGGAGGGCGGCGGGGCGACGGCGGCGGGCGATCTGACCGGACGGCCGTTCCCCCTCGGGGACTGGGGCGAACCCGCCGAGCGGCTCGACGAGCTCTACCGGCGGGTCGAGGCCGACGCGCTGCGCACCGCCGCGTGGTACCTCTCCGACCGGGCGTGGAAGCGCCGGGGCGCGCGGGTCCTGCGGGCGGGGGCGGCGCTGGGCGCCGTCACGGGCGCCGCGATGCCGCTGGTGGAGCTGACGGGGTCGGTGCACGGCGCGGCGCTCTACGGGTACCTCGCGCTGCTGCTGGGGGCCGCGGCCCTGGCCTGCGACCGGTTCTTCGGGCTGACGTCCGGGTGGATGCGGGACGTGGCGACGGCGCAGGCGGTCCAGCGGAGACTGCAGACGCTCCAGTTCGACTGGGCCTCGGAGAACGTCCGGGAGGTGCTCGGGCCGACGGAGGGCACCGCCAGCGAGGCCGCCGAGCGGTGTCTGACCGTCCTGCGGCGCTTCTCCGAGGACATCACGGAGCTGGTGCGCGCGGAGACGGCGGACTGGATGGTGGAGTTCCGGGCCGGGCCCGTCCCGCTGCTGACGCAGTCCCCCACCACGAGCCCGGTGCGCGGCCCGGAGCCGGGCGGCCTGCCGGCCCGCTTCCCGCTGCCGCCGGGCACCCGGCCGAACATGCCCCGCCAGCGCCCGCCGGAACAGCCGCGCTGAACCCGGCGGCCGTCGTGGCGGCCGGGTCAGCGGCCGGGGCGGGACGGCACAGGCCGTACGGGCGGGGCGAGTGGTACGGGCGGGGCGGGCGGTACGGGCGCCCGGCCGGGCCCGCTCAGCTGAAGATGATCATCGAGCCCTGGCCGAGGCAGCGGGTCGCCGCCGCGTGCAGGCCGAGCCAGACGTGGCGTTCCCGGGCGAAGGGGCTCTCGTCGTACGGGATCGGTCCCGCCGGCTCCTCCGGTGACGTCGGCCGGCCGGGCGGCGCCGGGGCCGCGGGCGGGTTGCCCGGGTCGATGCCGATCGCGGGGGCCACGAAGACCAGTTCCCGCAGCAGCCCCTGCGCGGAACCGAGCGGTCCGCCCCCGGCCAGCAGCTCCTCGTTGGCCAGCGGGGCCGCGAAGTCCACCGGGACGTACGCCCCCGCGTGGTCGTAGTGCCAGACCAGGTGCGACTGCTGGGCCGTGGGCTCGAACATCTCCAGCAACTGCTCGTAGTCCCCGCCGAGTTCGTCCACCGGGGTCACCGGCAGCCCGCAGACCTGGAGCAGGTACGCCCGCCGCAGGAAGTGCAGGGCGTCGTAGTCGAAACCGGCGACCGGGGCGACGTCCCCGCTCAGGCCCGGCATGTAGGAGAAGACGGGCACGGACGGCAGTCCGGCCTCGCCCAGCGCCTTGTCGTACGAGGCGATCTCTTCCGCGAAGGGGTTGTCGGGGCTGTGGCACAGCACGTCGACAAGGGGTACCAGCCACAGGTCGCAGGCCACGTGGGCTCCGATCAGTCGTTGCCGCCGATCGGGCCAGCGTAGTGCGCCGGACACGCTCCGCGAAGAGGCCCTCGGCGACCGGTCCCCCCGGGCGCCGCGGGCACGGACGGGGCCCGGCGCCGCGACCGGGACGGACGGGGAGGCGCGGGCCGGGGACCGGGCGGGCGGTGACCGGGGCGTGACCAGGCGGTTCGGCGGGCCCTGCCCACGGGGCGGCCCTCAGAGCCGGGCGGACCAGTCCAGCACGTGCTGGTTGTAGCCCTGCACGATCCGCCGCACCTCGGCGGCGTCCGCCAGGGTCACCGCGTCCACCAGGGCGCTGTGCCCGTCCCACAGCGCCGCCCGCAGTGCGGGGTCGCGCTGGAGGTGGGGGACGGCGAAGACCCAGCACTGCACCCGGATGCGGTGCAGGAAGTCGGAGATGTAGGTGTTGCCGACCAGTCGGCTCAGCTCCCGCCAGAAGCGCAGGTCGTAGCCGATGAGCACTTCGAGCGAACCGCTGCGCGCGGCCCGCCGGGCCTCCTCGGCCCGGCGGCGTATCGACACCAGCATCTCCCCGGAGCCGGGGAGGGTGCCGCCCTCGGTGAGCCGGCGGAAGATCCCGTCCACGATCAGCGTGCGGGCCTCGACCATGCCCCGGAACTCGTCCACGGTGTAGGACCGGACGCGAAAGCCCCGGTGCTGGACCAGTTCGAGCAGCCCCTGCGCCGAGAGGTCCACCAGGGCCTCGCGGACCGGGGTCGCGGAGACCTCGTACTGTTCGGCGATCTGCTTGACGGTGAACTCGGTCCCCGGGGGCATGCGCCCCGCCAGCACCTCGTCGCGCAGCGCGTCCGCTATCTGCTGCCGGAGGGTGTTGCGGGTGACAGCGCCGCTGCCTGGCATAGGGGTCCGTCTCCTCTGTAGAACTCCGGACACCTTAGGCCAGGCGGCGAGGCCGAAATCGGGCGGTTGGTGGCCGGTATGCGGATTTACCGCTCGTTATCCGGACGCGGACCGGCCGTCTCCGTACGGGTACATCCGGCCGGAGTCGGCGGCCCGGCCGACGGACCGCCGCCGGGCCGCCGACCGGGGAATCCGGCCGTCCGCCGCTATCCGGCCGTCGTGTGGCGGTCGGCGACGGTCAGTGCCTCGTCCAGCAGGGCCAGGCCCTCCTTGGCCTCCGCCTCGGTGACCGTGCAGGGCGGCACGACGTGCGTCCGGTTCATGTTGACGAACGGCCACAGACCGGAGGACTTGCAGGCCGCCGCGAATTCGGCCATCGGCGCGTTGTCGGCGCCGGAGGCGTTGTAGGGGACGAGCGGCTCGCGCGTCCCCTTGTCCCGGACGAGTTCCAGCGCCCAGAACGTGCCCAGGCCCCGGACCTCCCCGACGGACGGGTGCCGTTCGGCGATCTCCGCGAGCCCCGGGCCGATCACCCGCTCCCCGATGCGGGCGGCGTTCTCGACGATGCCCTCCCGCGCCATGGCGTCGATCGTGGCGACGGCGGCGGCGCAGGCCAGGGGGTGGCCGGAGTAGGTCAGTCCGCCCGGGTAGGGGCGGGTGGCGAAGGTCTCCGCGACGGCGGCCGAGATGGCGACACCGCCGAGCGGGACGTAACCGCTGTTCACGCCCTTGGCGAAGGTGATCAGGTCGGGGGTGACGCCCCAGTGGTCGGCGGCGAACCACTTCCCGGTGCGGCCGAAGCCCGACATGACCTCGTCGAGGACGAAGACGATGCCGTACCGGTCGCACAGCTCGCGCACGCCCGCGAGGTAGCCCGGCGGCGGGGTCATGATCCCGGCGGTGCCCGGCACGGACTCCAGGATGATCGCCGCGATGGTCTGCGGCCCCTCGAAGGCGATGGTGTCGGCGAGGTGGGTGAGGGCGCGCGCGCACTCCTCGGCCTCGGTGGTGGCGTGGAAGGCGGAGCGGTAGAGGTACGGGCCCCAGAAGTGCACGACCCCGGCCGCGGCCGTGTCGGAGGGCCAGCGGCGCGGGTCGCCGGTCAGGTTGATCGCGGCGGCGGTGGCCCCGTGGTACGAGCGGTAGGCGGAGAGCACCTTGGACCGGCCGGTGTGCAGCCGGGCCATGCGGACGGCGTTCTCGACGGCCTCGGCACCGCCGTTGGTGAAGAAGATCTTGTCCAGGTCGCCGGGGGTCCGCTCGGCGATGAGGCGGGCCGCCTCGGAGCGGACGTCGACGGCGAAACCGGGGGCGAGGGTGCAGAGCCTGGCGGCCTGCTCCTGGACGGCCGCGACGACCTTGGGGTGCTGGTGGCCGATGTTGGTGTTCACGAGCTGGGAGGAGAAGTCGAGGTAGCGCCTGCCCTCGTAGTCCCAGAAGTACGAGCCCTCGGCCCCGGCGACGGCGAGCGGGTCGATCAGGGCCTGGGCGGACCAGGAGTGGAAGACGTGGGCCCGGTCCGCGGCCTTGACGGCCGCGCCCGCGACCGGGTCGGCGTACGAGGCCGCGGGCGGGACGGTGGCGGACGGGACGGCGGCGGGCGGGACGGAAGGGGCCACGGTTACGGGAGGGACCACGGTCACGGGAGGGGTGGCCGGAGGAACGACGAGAGGAGCGATGGGAGGAGCGGTGGGAGGGATCATGCCGTCACGCTAGAAGTGCGCAGGTGGGAAGCGGTATCGGCGGACTGTACGCGAGTGGGGGGCGGGTCTCGGCAATCTGTCTCGCGCCGGCGGCCGTGCGGTGCTCCCGGCCCCGGCGGCCTCCCGTCGAGGCCGGGAGCACCGTACGGTCCCGGACACCGGAACCGTTCCCGCCGCCATGTCCGACGACAGGACCTAGGGTTCCCCTCGTGCGCGTATTGCTGGTGGAAGACGATGAGCCCGTGGCCGAGTCGCTGCGGCGCGGGCTGCTGCGCTACGGGTTCGGCGTGGAGTGGGTGACCACGGGCGGCGCGGCGCTGGCCGTCACCGCGCCGTACGACCTGGTGCTGCTGGACCTCGGGCTGCCGGACACCGACGGGCTGGACGTGTGCCGGGCGCTGCGCAGGCGCGGCGACGTGCCGATCATCGTCATCAGTGCCCGCAGCGACGAGACGGACCGGGTCGTCGGCCTGGAGATCGGGGCGGACGACTACGTCTCCAAGCCGTTCGGGGTCCGCGAGGTGATAGCCCGGATCAGGGCGGTGATGCGCCGCGTCCAGCCCAAGGAGCAGCGGGCCGCGAGCGGGCCGGACCTGTACGGGGAGCGGCTGGCCGTGGACCGGAAGGCGGCCCGGGTGCGGGTGGACGGGGTGGAGGTGGCCCTCACCCCCAAGGAGTACGACCTGCTGGCGTTCCTGACCGAGGAGCCGGGCGCGCTGATGTCGCGCGAGCAGATCATGGAAGCGGTCTGGGACGCCAACTGGTTCGGGCCGACGAAGACGCTCGACGTGCACGTGGCGGCGCTGCGGCGCAAGCTCGCCGGTGCGGTGGTGATCGAGGCGGTGCGCGGCGTCGGCTTCCGTCTGGTGGTCGGCGGGGACACGCCGTGATCCGACGGCTGATCGTCAGTTACGTCCTGCTGGTCGGCGTGGCCCTGGCGGCGTTCACCGTGCCGGTGGCGTTCACGCTGACCGCGCAGTTGCGCGGGGACACCGAGGAGTCGGTGCGCCGGGAGGCGACCACCATGGCGCTGCTGCTCGGCGTCGGCGACGCACCCGCCCGGCAGGCGCTGGCCCGGATGGCGGGGGCGTACGCGGACGAGACCCCCGGGGCGGTGGAGGTGGTGGCCGCGGGCGGGGCGGCCGTGCCCCCGCTGCCGCGGCCCGCGCGGCCGGGCGACGCCGCGTTCACCAGGGCCCTGCGGGACGGGCGGTCCACGGCCGACTGGGGTTCCCGTTTCGTCTGGGGGCCGGAGCTGGTGGTGACCGTGCCCGCGTACGCGCAGGCCGACAAGGAACGGATCGTCGGCGCGGTGCGGATCAGGTACGCGACCACCGACCTCACCGACCGGCTCTGGCGGATCTGGGGATTCCGCGCCGTTCTCGCCGTCGGCGTGCTGGCGGTCGCCGCCGGGCTCGGCGCGATCGTGGCCCGGCTGCTGACCAAGCCGCTGCTCCAGCTCAACGACATGGCCAGCCGGTTCAGCGACGGCGACCTGACCGCCCGCTCCCCCGTCACCGGCCCGCAGGAGACGCAGACCCTGGCCCGGACGCTCAACCAGGGCGCCGAGCGGCTCGACACGCTGGTCGCCTCGCAGCGGATCTTCGTCGCGGACGCCTCGCACCAGTTGCGCACCCCGCTGACGGCGCTGCGGCTCTCCCTGGACAACATCGCGGACGGGGTGGACGACGAGTCCGTGCGCGAGGACGTGGAGCAGGCCACCGCCGAGGTGGTCCGGATGAGCCGGCTGGTCAGCGGCCTGCTGGTGCTGGCGCGGGCGGAGGCCAAGGTCTCCGCGCCCGAGCCGCTCGCCCTGCGCGAACTGGTCGAGGAGCGGCTGAGCGTCTGGCGGCCGGCCGCCGACGAGCGGGGGGTGACCATCGTCCTCGACTGCGACGTGGACGACCCGCTGCGCGTCCTGGCCGGCCCCGGCAATCTCGACCAGGTGCTGGACAACGTCCTGTCCAACGCCCTGGAGGTCTCCCCGGACCGGGGCGCGATCACGGTCCGGCTGGAGGCGGCCTCGGCGGACGAATCGGTGCTGGAGGTGTTCGACCAGGGGCCGGGCATGTCCGCCGCCGAGCAGTCCCGCGCGTTCGACCGGTTCTGGCGCGGCCAGGGCCTCACCGGCCGGTCCGGGTCGGGCCTCGGGCTCTCCATCGTCAAGCAGCTGGTGACGGACGACGGCGGCACCGTGGCCCTGCGCCGCGCGCCCGGCGGCGGGCTGGGCGTACGGATCGGTCTGCGGGCCGCCACCGGCCCGCGGACCGACACGCGGGTGGGACCGTGGATCAGCCCGCGGCCGGGAGCACCGAGGAGTGGTGGTTGACGATCAGCCACTTGCCGCCGCGCTTCTCGTACGAGTAGGAGTAACGGGCCTCGAGCGGCTTGGTCACGCCGGTGATCGGGTCGGTGAGGTAGAAGCGGTACAGGCCCGCGTCGATCGCCGAGTCGCTGTCCAGGATGTTGATGACCGTGCGGATCTTCTCGCCGCGCGGCTTCTTCAGGAGGAAGTGCTGGAAGTAGTCGACGATCTCGGCCTCGTTGGTACGGATCTGCGGCGAGGCGGTGGGGAGCAGCACCGCGTCGTGGGCGTACCGGTCGGCGACCCTCTCGGCGTCACCGGTCTGGAGGGCGCTGTTCCACTGGTCGAAGAGGCCGGCGATCTCCCGCTCGACCTTGACGCGCTTGTCGTGCTTGCTGCGCTGGTCGCGCTGGTCGCCCGCCTGGGCGACGCCGACGCCGACGGTGACGGTGCCGACGACCGCGACGGTGACGGCGGTCGCGACGGTGGCCAGGGTGGATATCTTTCGCTGACGCCTCATCAGAACTCCTGTTTCAGTTGGGTGTTCGAATGCTCCTCACTCTCGCGTCCGCCGGGTTAACGCCCGTACAGCGCACGCCCAGCGCACGGACAAGGACTTGTGAAAATCCACGCGGGCGCGCGCCGGAGCGCTCGACCGGTGTGCGGGGGCCGGGGTGAGGCCGGGGGGCGGGACGGGTCCGGGGGCCGGGGGGCGCGCGCCGGTCCGCCGGACGGGCGTGGCATATGCGGTGGGGATGGTACACACGTAGGGGATGTCCACCCGATACCCGGGATGAGTACGGTGTGTTCCGCCCGGAACCCGCCGTGCGCGGGACCCGCCGCCCGCGTACGCCGGGCCCGCACGCCCGGGCCCGGCGCGCAAGACCCGGTGGCGGGCCACCCTCGGGTCGGCAACCGGACGCGCGGGCGAAACCGTCCTCCCGGGCGGAGTCCGCCGCACTATTCTCAGGCCGTTCTACAGCCCCAGGGGGAGGGACAACCCGGCCATGGAACCACTGCATCCGCGGGACCCGCACCGCATCGGCCCGTACCGCCTCCTGTCCCGTCTCGGCTCCGGCTCCGGCTCCGGCTCCACGGGTCAGGCGTACCTCGCCCGCTCCGACCGGGGCCGCACCGTCGCCGTGAAACTGGTCCGCCGGAGCCTCGCCGCCCGCGAGGAGTTCCGTGCCCGCTTAGGCCGGGACATCGCCGCCGCCCGCCGCGTCGGCGGCGAATGGACCGTCCCGTTCCTCGACGCCGACACCGAGGCCGAGGCCCTCTGGCTCGCCACCGGGTACGTCGCCGGGCCCAGCGTCCACGAGGTCGTGGCCCACGGGTTCGGCCCGCTGCCCGGCCGTTCCGTACGGGTCCTCGCCGCAGGTCTCGCGTACGCGCTCCAGGACCTCCACGGCGCGGGCCTCGTCCACCACGGCCTGAAGTCCTCGAACGTCCTGCTCACCCTCCACGGCCCCCGCGTCCTCGACTTCGGCATCGCCCGTGCGCTGGCGGACCCCGCCGGGGACCGCCCGGAGCGGGCGGGCGGAGCCGGAGCACCCGGCCGGGACGGGGAGGGCGGCGCCACCGGTACGTCCCGAACAGACGTGCCCCGAACAGACATGTCCCGGCTCGACGCGTCCAGGCTCGACGTGTCCCGAACAGACATGTCCCGGCCCGGTGGACGCACGCATCCGGAACGTGGCGGCGCGCCGACCGGACCCGGCCGGGCCGGCATGTCCGGCGCCCCGGACCGCACCGGCACGCCGACCGGCGCGAGCGGCTTCATCGCCCCCGAACAGGTCCGCGGTGAGGCGGTGACCGGCGCCTGCGACGTCTTCCGGCTCGGCGTCGTCCTGTCCTACGCGGTCACCGGGCGGCTGCCCTTCGGCGACCCGGGGCAGCCGGGAGGCAGCGCGGCGCTCCTGCGCCGCGTCACCGAAGCGGAACCGTCGCTGGACGACGTACCGGCCGACCTGCGCGCACTCGTCCGGGACTGCCTGCGCAAGGAACCCGCCACGCGGCCCGGACCCGACGAGATCCTGGCCCGGGTCGGCGCGAACACGGCCAGGGCCACGGGGACGGGAGCGGGTCCGGTGGCGGGGCGCGCGGGCGGCGGAGGAGGTCCGGGGGGCGGCGAGGGCCCGGCCGCGGGCGCCGCAGACGCCGGGAGGGCTGTGGAACCGTGGCTTCCGATGCTGCTGGTGGCCCAGATCGGGCGGCACACCGTACAGCTGCTGGACCGTGAGGACGCCGGTCCGGACCGCGTCCCGGCTCCGGGCCGGAGCGGAAACGGAAACGGAAACGGAAGTCGGACCGGAGACAGGGGCGAGGGCGGGGGCGGAATCCGGAGCCGTGGGGGGATCGGTGGGGGGAGTGGGAGCGGTGGCGGGAGTGGGGACCGGCTTCCGGGCACGGCCCGGGGCGCGTCCGTACCGGCGCACTCCCCCTACCCGGAGTACGCGCCCCTGGAGGAGGAACCTCCGCAGCGGGCCCGCACCGCGTCCACGGCCTTCCTCCTCGTGGTGGCCGTGGTCGTCGCCATCGCGGCGGGCGGCTCGGTGTACGCGGTGATGAGCGGGAAGGGCCACCCCCTCCCCCCGGGCAAGAGCCCCCGCACCCCCAACACCGCACCGGCCACGACCACGGGCAGCGACGACCGAGGCGACGCGGGAAGGACCAGGTCCACCACGGGTCCGGGGGCGGGGAACGGGTCCGGCACCGGGAAACGGGGCAAGGACACTCCGGGGGCGGGAGACGGCCCGGAGGCGGGTGTGAGTTCCGGTACCGGTACCGGGGCCCGGAACGGAACGGGGAACCAGACCGGAAACGGAACCGGAACCGGAGGTGAAAGCGGAACCGCCGGAAGGCTGCCCCAGGCGTACGTCGGCACCTGGCGGGCCACCGCGGGCGCCCAGGTCTGGCAGCTCGTCCTCACCCCGGGCGCGGTCGGGGACCAGGTGATGTCCCTGAGCGTCCACGACCCCGGCTTCGCCTGCACCTGGAAGGCCCCGCTCCACACCGCTGCCGAACCGGTCGAACTCGGCGCCTCGACCGTGACCTCCACCATCACCTCCGGCACCCCGCACGCCTGCGCTCCGGGCGCCCGGAGCCTGCTGCGCCTGCTCCCCGACGGCACGCTCCAGCGCGAACTGACGGGCGCCTCCCACCCCTCGCTCAGCTACCACAGGCAGTGACTCGCACTCAATTGTGTCGAAGTCAATAAGCCTGCAAGCAGAGCTTGTTACGTACAACACCGTCATCGGACACTGCCGCACATGGAGCCGTTGAACGTAGTGGCACAACTGTGGGAACGGATCGAGGCACGCGACTGGGACGGAGTGGCCGGGCTCGTCGCCGAGGACGCGGTCATCGAATGGCCGGTCAGCAGCGAACGCATCGTGGGGCGCGCCAACTTCATCGCCGTGCTCCGTGACGACGGTGACGCGGACGAGAGTTCCGTGGAGGTCCTCCGGATTCTCGGGGACGGGGACCTCGTCGTCACCGAGGTGGAAATACCACAGGACCACGTCGTCTACCGGGCCGTATCCCTCTGGACGGTCAGGGACGGGGAGATCGTCGGCGCCCGGGAGTACTGGACCAGCCCCGGCCAGGACCCGGCGCCGCGCTGGCGCGCGGGGTACGTCGAGCCCATGGTGGCGGACTGAGCTGTGGTGATGGCCGTCTGACGGTCGACCGGGCGGTCGGGCGGCCTGACGGCGCCGGGGTGCGGGGCCGGGCTCGGGCGCCGTGGGGTACGGGCGTCGCGGGGTGCGGGGCGGGGCCCGGGGGTGGGGCTCCGGGGCGGTGGTCAGGACCGTTCGCGTAGCTCCCTGGTTCCCTCTGTCATACCTGAGAGCCACCTCTGAACCCGGCTCTCCAGCGGGACGCCGACGACGGCGCCCCCTTCCTAACTTCGTCACGGAGAAGACCGCATCCCTCTGGACGAAGGAAGACACCATGGCCGTCGGCCGCCGCCTGCTCCGCACTCTGCTGGCCGGACTCGCCGTCGTCGCGGTCGCGTTCCCCCTGTCCGGCACCGCCTCCGCCGGTGTCCCCGCCCCCACGCCCACGGTGCTCGCCGGGGACGCCACCCTCCACGACCGGTACGCCACCGCCCTCACGGATCTCGCCGCCGCGGACCGCGCGGCACAGGACGCCGGACGCACCGGCCGGGCCGCGGCGCTCCAGGCCATGGGGGCGGGCGGGACGGCCAGGCTCCTCGCCTTCGACGGCCGGGGAAGGGGCCGGGCCGTCGAGGTGTTCGGCGATCTGGAGAGCGCCGGCCGGGTCGCCGTACTGATACCCGGTTCGGACACGACGCTGGACACCTACCAGAGGTTCCGGGCCGGAGCGGTCGCCCTGTACCAGCGCCTCCGCGCCGGGGACCCGCACACCGCCGTGGTCGCCTGGCTCGGGTACGACACCCCCGGCACGGTCAGCGGGACCGTTCTGACCACCGGCCGCGCGGACGAGGCCGCGGCCGTACTGGCTCCCTTCCTCGACGGGTTGCGGGAGACCACCGGACCCGGTGCCCGGTTCTCCCTCCTCTGTCACTCCTACGGTTCGGTGGTCTGCGCGCGGACCGTGACCGGCCCCCAGGTCACCGACATGGCCTTGTTCGGCAGTCCGGGCACGGGTGCCGCCACCGCCCGTGACCTGCCGACCGGGGCCCGGGTCTGGGCCGGGCGGGGCAGCGGCGACTGGATCGGGCGGGTCCCCCACCTCCGCTTCGCCGGAGTCGGGTTCGCGACCGACCCCGTGGACCCCGCCTTCGGAGCGCGCGTCTTCGCCGCCGGCGCCGCCGGGCACAGCGACTACCTCGTGCCCGGCGGCGAGTCGCTCGACAGCCTGGCCTCGATCGTCCTCGGCACCGCCCGCACCACGGAGGCCGGCCATGCGTGAGCACCGTTCCCCTCCCGGTCCTGGCTTCCGGTCCCGGCTTCCGGCCGGAGGCCGGGACCGGGAGGGTGTCCCGTGCCTAGGCTGACCGGCGTGAAAAACGAGCAGACCGCCCTCCCGGACCAGATCCTCGTGCGGCAGGACGCCTTCCTGCGGAACCTGGCGCGGGAGTTGCTGACCCTGGACCGGGACCCGCTGCCCAGGATGAACCGGCCGCGTCTGCTGGCCCGGCTGCCGCATGTGCTGGTCCTCTGCGCGGCCGTGCTCTTCGGCTTCCTCACCTCGGCGCAGCTCGCCGACCACTACGCCGTCACGGGCGCCCCCTCGCTGGTGCTGTCGGTCCTGACCGGTGCGTCCGTCGCGCTCGCGACGGTCCGGCCGGTCGCCGCCTTCTGGCTCGGCCTCGTCACCGCGGCTCTGATCGCCTGGGCCGGCCACGCCCAGGCCGGGCAGGGCCAGAGCTGGCCGTGGACGCCCGGCGGGATCTTCGTGTTCGCCCCGCTGGTGCTCCTGGTGGCCCTGCGCGTGCCGCCCCGGGCCACCGTCGCGGCCGCCGGTCTCCCGATCGCCCTGACCGTCCTGGCCGAGGCCCTCGCCCAGCCGGAGCGCGGTCGGAGCAGCGTCGTGGGTGCCCTCCTCCTCTTCGGCTTCGTGGGGCTCCTCGGCTACGCGCTGCGCGCACTGCGCCTGGCCCGGGGCGAGCTGGTCGAACAGGAGACCCTCACCGAGGAGGAACGGGCCCGGCGCACCCTGCTGGAGGAGCGCGGCCGGATCGCCCGCGAGCTGCACGACGTCGTCGCGCACCACATGTCGGTGATCTCCATCCAGGCCCAGGTCGCCCCTCATCTGGTGGAGGACCCGTCCGAGGAGCTCAAGGAGAACCTGGCGGGTATCCGGCAGAACGCTCTGGAGGCCCTGACGGAGCTGCGCAGGGTCCTGGGCGTGCTCCGCTCCGAGCAGCCGGACGACTCCGCGGACGCCCATCGTCCGCAGCCCACCCTGGCCGAGTTGGACGGCCTCGTGGACAACGTGCGGGGTGCCGGGCTGGAGGTCACCGTCGAGACGGCGGGGATCAGACGGCCCCTGGCCCCGGGTGTCGAGCTGACCGCGTACCGGATCGTGCAGGAGGCCCTGAGCAACTGCCTGCGCCACGCGCCCGGCTCCCGGGTGGAGGTCGGCATCGCGTACGGGCCGCGCGCACTGCACCTGTGCGTGGCCAACACCGCGCCGGCCCGGCCCGTCCCGCCCCCGCAAGGCACGGGCCACGGACTGCTGGGGATGCGGGAACGGGCGGGCATGCTGGGCGGCGAGCTGGCCGCCGGTCCCCGGCCCGGCGGCGGGTACGAGGTGAGCGCCGTACTTCCCCTGGACCCGCCCCACGACTCCTCCCCCGAGACGAAGAAGGACTCATGACCACCCCGATCAAGGTGATGATCGCCGACGACCAGATGATGGTCCGGCAGGGCTTCACCGTCCTCCTCGACGCACAGCCCGACATCGTGGTGGTCGGCCAGGCCGTGAACGGCGCCGATGCCGTGGCGAAGGCCGCCGAGCTCGGACCGGACGTGGTGCTGATGGACATCCGGATGCCGGGGATGGGCGGCATCGAGGCCACCTCCGTCATCACCGGCGTCCCGGACTCCACCGTGAAGGTGCTGATGCTGACCACCTTCGACCTGGACGAGTACGTGTACGAGGCGTTGCGTTCCGGCGCCTCCGGGTTCCTGCTCAAGGACGCGTCGGCCGACCAGCTCGCCGAGGCGGTACGGGTGGTGGCGGCCGGGGAGGCGCTGCTCTCCCCGAACATCACGAAGCGGCTGATCACCGAGTTCTCCCGGCTGGGGGCGCCCCGGGCGCCGTCGAAGGCGCGGATCGACGAGCTGACCGGGCGGGAGACGGAAGTACTGTCGCTGATCGCCCAGGGACTGTCGAACGCGGAGATCGCGGAGCACCTGGTGGTGGCGGAGCAGACCGTGAAGACCCATGTGGGCCGCATCCTGGTGAAGCTGGGCCTGCGGGACCGCACCCAGGCCGCCGTCTTCGCGTACGAGACCGGTCTGGTCCGTCCGGCGGGCTACTGAGAGCCCGGGTAGTACTTGAGAGGGACCCCAGAAGATCCCCTTCAACGGCGACGCGGACGAGGTGGGACTGGACCTACCGTTCTGTATGTGAGCGAGACGACCACCGGGGGGTCAACCCGGACATCGGAAAACAGAACGGGCTCCAGTCTCTTCCCGGCATTCCGCCGGGACCTGATCACGGATGCCTTCGCCTACCGACCACTTCCACTGCAGCGCACGGACACCCCGCTGGTGCTGCGGCTTCCGGAGCAGATGCGCCCGGCGGCGGCGTACGCGCCCCATGCGGCCGTGTGGCTGCTGGCGCTCCTCGTGATCGTCCTCACCGGTGCACACGAAGGCCTGTACCGGTCCTCGCCCATGGCCTTGGGCCTGGGAGTGGTAGCCGCTGTCCCGGTGCTGACCACCTTGGTGCGGCCGGTGGGAGCCTTCTGGTGCGCGATAGCGGCCAGTGGCGTGCTGGCCGTACTGATACCCGGCGGGACGACCTGGCCGTGGTCATTCGGCTCGTTCGTCGCCCACGTAACCGTGGTGACGGTCGTCGCGATGCGGACCGGACCCCGGGTCGCGATGTGGATGTGGGCCGTCACTCTGGGGACCAGTATCACCCTGTCGGCCGTACTCGGCTGGGGTGGCCTGGGAAGCGTCATCCTCATGACCTTCATCTCGGCGATCTCGCTGCTGACCGCCAGCGTCCGGCACATCCGCCGGGAGGCGGAGCAGGAGGTCACGGCTCAGCAGGAGGTCACAGCCGTCGAGCGCGACCGGAGGACACTCCTTGAGGAGCGGACGACGATCGCGCGGGAACTGCACGACGTGGTGGCCCACCACATGTCGGTGGTGGCGATCCAGGCGGAGGCCGCGCCGTACCGGGTGAAGGACACCCCGCCGGAGCTTGAGGCGGCGTTCGCCACCATCCGGGAGAACGCGGTGGCGGCCCTGACCGAGCTGCGCCGGGTCCTGGGCGTGGTCCGCTCCGCGGACTACGAGGCCCCGGACGCCCCGCAGCCGACGCTGGCCGCGCTGGACAAGCTCCTGGCCAATGTGCGGGAAGCCGGACTGAGTGTGGACAAGACGGTCACGGGTGCGGTGCGGGAACTACCGCAGGGCGTGGAACTGTCGGCGTACCGGATCATCCAGGAGGCCCTGAGCAACACCCTGCGGCACGCACCGGGTGCGTCGGCCGGGGTGGAGGTGTCGTACGTCCTGGGCGGCCTGGGGGTACGGATCGTCAACGAGCCCGGGACCGAGGAGACCCGTCCCTCTCCGGGGGCCGGGCACGGCATCACCGGGATGCGGGAGCGGGTGGCCATGCTGGAGGGGGAGATGACCGCCGGGGAGACGGCGTCGGGCGGGTACGAGGTGGCGGTCTTCATACCGGTCCGTGCCCGTCAGGAACCGAACCCCGGGACGAAGGAGAAGGCCGTGGAGAAGACGGCGGCGATGGCGACGGGTACAGGGACGGGGACGCCGGCCGGGCCAGGGGGGAAGAGGGCATGACGATCCGGGTGCTGATCGTCGACGACCAGATGATGGTCCGGGAGGGGTTCTCCGTCCTGTTGAACGCCATGGACGGCATCGAGGTGGTGGGCGAGGCGGTCGACGGCCGGGAGGCCATCGCCCAGGTCGCGGCGCTCAGGCCGGATGTGGTGCTCATGGACATCCGGATGCCGGAGATGAACGGGCTGGAGGCGACACGGGAGATCGTGGCGGCCGGCACGGGCACGAAGGTTCTGGTCCTGACCACCTTCGACCTCGACGAGTACGTGTACCAGGCACTGCGGGCCGGGGCCTCCGGGTTCCTGCTCAAGGACGCGTCGGCCCGCCAGCTGGCGGACGGGGTACGGGTGGTGGCGGCCGGGGACGCGCTGCTGGCGCCCTCGGTGACCAGGCGGCTGATCTCGGAGTTCTCGAAGATGTCGCAGCTGCCGCAGCTGCCGCAGCTGCCGAGACCGGCGGACCCGGCGGTCGTGGAGGAGCTGACGGAACGGGAGACGGAGGTGCTGGTACTGATCGCGCAGGGGCTGTCCAACGCGGAGATAGCGGGCCGGCTGATCGTCGCGGAGTCCACGATCAAGACCCACGTGAGCCGCGTCCTGGTGAAGCTGGGCCTCCGGGACCGTACCCAGGCGGCGGTGTTCGCCTACGAGAACCGGGTGGTCAGGCCGGGATAGACCTGGCGGCCCGGACGGAAGGCGGGGAGGCTGGGGACACGTCGAGAGGAGCGTGTCATGAGTACGCAGGGGAACACCGCCGCCGGGGTGGCGGTGCCGGACGGCAAGCTCGCCGCCGAGGCGACCGAGCTGGTGCGGGACACCACGAGTGAGCTGATCTACCACCACTCGCGGCGGGTGTACTGGTTCGGGAGCCTCCAGGGTCAGCGGCGTGGCCTCGACTTCGATCCGGAGCTGCTCTACATCGGGGCGATGTTCCACGATCTGGGGCTCGGGGAACGGTTCCGCGGGAGCGGGCGCCGGTTCGAAGTGGACGGGGCGGACGAGGCCCGGCGGTTCCTGGAGCGCCACGGGGTACCGGAGGACGGTGTCCGCCGGGTGTGGACGGCGATCGCCCTCCACACCACCCCGGGCATCCCGGAGTTCATGGAGCCGGAGGTGGCGTTGGTGACGGCGGGCGTCGAGTACGACGTCCTGGGCATCGGCTTCGACGACATCGGCCCGGCCGCCCGCGCCGCGATCACCGCGCTGCACCCCCGACCCGACTTCAAGCGGCGGATTCTCGAAGCCTTCACCGAGGGCATCGCCCCGAAGCCGGACACGGCCTTCGGCAACGTGAAGGCGGACGTACTGCGGCACTTCGTGCCGGGTTTCGTACCCGGTGATTTCGTGGAGGTGATCCAGAACTCCCCCTGGGACGAGTAGGCAGGAGGACGGAGCAGCGCGACGGACCGCTACGGACCGAAGGCTGGGGGCGAAGGCCTGAGGGCTGAGGGCTGAGGGCTGAGGGCTGAGAAGGACAGCCTTTAGGGTGCGGGGATGGGCTTTGATCCGTGGGATGCCGCGTTTGTCGCCGATCCGTACCCGGCCTACCGGGAGTTGCGGGAGCAGGGCAGGGCCGTGTGGTGGGAGCCCACCGGGCAGTGGCTGGTACCGCACTACGCCGATGTGAGCGCGCTGCTGCGTGACCGGAGGCTGTGCCGGACCTACCTGCACCGCTTCACCCACGAGGAGTTCGGGCGTGAGGTGCCGTCGGCGGAGCACGAGCCCTTCCACGTCCTCAACGGCAACGGCCTGCTGGACCTGGAGAATCCCGCGCACGCGCGGGTACGGAGGCTGGTGGCCAAGGCGTTCACGCCGAGGACCGTGGAGCGGCTCGTGCCCGCCGTGCGGCGGCTGGCGCAGGAGCTGGTGGGGAGGTTGCTCGCGGAGGGGGGCGGGGATCTGCTCACCACTGTCGCCGAACCGCTGCCGGTGGCCGTGATCGCGGAGCTGCTGGGCGTGCCGGAGGCGGACCGGGCGCTGCTGCGGCCCTGGTCGGCCGATATCTGCGGGATGTTCGAGCTCCGGCCGGACGAGGAGACGGCCCGCCGCGCGGTGCGGGCGAGCGTCGAGTTCAGCGCGTACCTGCACGGGCTGATCGCCGAGCGGCGCGCCCGGCCCGGCGAGGATGTGATCTCCGGGCTGATCGCCGCACACGATGAGGAGGGGCGGCTCAGCGAGCAGGAGATGATCTCCACCTGCGTGCTCCTGCTGAACGCGGGCCACGAGGCCACCGTCAACAGCACGGTCAACGGCTGGTGGTCCCTGTTCAGGAATCCCGGGCAGCTCGCCGCCCTCCGCGCGCGTCCCGAAAAGTTGTCCACAGCTGTGGATGAACTTCTCCGGTACGACACCCCGCTCCAGATGTTCGAACGCTGGGTGCTCGACGACATCACCGTCGGGGAGACCACCGTCCCGCGCGGGGCGGAGGTCGCGCTGCTCTTCGGGTCCGCGAACCGCGACCCCGCACGGTTCACGGACCCCGACATTCTGGACCTCTCCCGGGCCGACAATCCGCACCTGAGCTTCGGGGCCGGAATCCACTACTGCCTGGGCGCTCCGCTCGCGCTGCGGGAGCTGGAGGCGTCCTTCGGGGCACTGCTGGCGGACGGAGTGCCGCCACTGCGGCTCGTGGAGGAGCCCCGGTGGCAGGAGGGCTACGTCATCCGGGGTCTGGAACGGCTGCTGGTGGAGTTCTAGTGCCGCGTCAGGCGACGTTTGCCCGTCAAGGAGCGGCGCCCGGTGCGTGGTTCCGGTGCGTCGGCCGGAAGTCCTCGTACGGGACGTACCTGGGCTTTCGGCCGGTGCGGCGGGAGTGCGTGCCGGGCGTCGCGACGGGGCGAACGTTGCCCGACGCGGCACTACCCACCACCCATCGGGGTTCCAGCCGTCGCGAGAAGGTTCGTCCTCCCGGTGAAGTCCCGGTCGCCGCACAGGAACTGACCGTCCACCCCAGCCCACCTCGTCCCCCGGCAGAGGGGTCGTCAGGTCGCCAGGTCGCGGTGGCGGAAGGTGCCGAGGGCGGCCGTGGTGAGGGCGACCGCCAGGGCGGTCAGGGTCAGCAGAGGCACCCAGGCCAGGGTCTGCGTACCCGGGACCCAGGAGGGGTGGGCGAAGGGGGAGAGGTCCAGGAGCGGCTGCGGGAGGTTCAGCGCCGGGCCGATCCAGCCCAGGGCCAGCGCGGCCCCGGCCACCGCCCAGGCGGCTGCCGCGTACCGCGGGGCCGCGCCGTGCAGCAGCGCCGCCAGTGCCCCGATCACCCATACCGCCGGGAGCTGGGCCAGGCAGGAGGCCACCGCCGCGCCCGGGTTCTCGCCGTGGCCGACGCCCAGGCCGAGCCCGGCCAGCAGCAGGATCAGCGCCGAGCCGCCGAAGGCGATGGCCAGGTGGCCTCCGGCCCAGGTCAGCCGTCCGACCGGGCCCGCCAGCAGGGGTTCGGCCCGCTGCCCCGACTCCTCGGCGCTCAGGCGCAGCACCGCCGAGACGAGGTAGAGGGCGGCGACCATGCCGAGCATTCCGGCCATCGTCGTGAGGAAGGCGTCGGCGAGCCCACCCGTCCCGCTGATCCCACCCGTCCCGCCCGCCCCGGACGGATCACCCAGGCCGCCCGGCCCTCCCTGACCGCCCGGACCGCCCCGCTCACCCTGCCCGCCCATGCGTTCGATCACTTCGCGCGTCTTCGCGTTGTCGCCGATGAGCCGGGTGGCCCCGTCCGTCAGCGCGCCGAAGGCCAGGCCGGCGGTGAGGAAGGCGAGGCTCCAGCCGGTCAGGCTGCCCCGCTGGAGCCGCCAGGCCAGGGCTCCGGCCGAGCCGAGCCTCCCGTGCGTCGGCCCCGGCCGGGCCGGCAGGAAGCTCAGACCGAGGTCGCGCCGTCCGGCCAGGACGTACGCCACCGCCACCTGCCCGGCCACGGCCGCCGCGAAGAGGCCCAGCACCCACCAGCGTTCGGCCGCGAAGGCCCTCAGGTGCTCCAGCCAGCCCAGCGGGGAGAGCCAGGTCAGCGGGCTCGCACCGGCCGCCGAGCCCGCGTCGCCCGCCGCGCGCAGGGCGAAGGCCGCACCGATCGACGCCCCCGTGAGCCCCCGCGCGAGCCGGGCGCTCCCGGTGAGCTGCGCCGCGACGGCGGCCAGGCTCGCGAAGACCGCCCCGGTGGCGCCGATGCCCAGCCCGAGGGCGAGCGCGCCGCCCGCGCCCTGCCCGGCCAGGCCGACGGTGACCAGCAGCACGGCGAGGCCGTTGGCGGTCAGGGCCGCCAGCAGCGCGGCCGTCAGCGGGGCCCGGCGTCCCACCATGGCGGCGGAGAACAGTTCCTGACGGCCGCTCTCCTCCTCCTCGCGGGTGTGCCGGACGACGACGACCAGGCTCATGACCCCGGCGAGCAGCCCTGCGTAGACCCCGCCCCGCCAGGCGGTCAGCGCGCCGATCGAGTCGCCGAACACCGGCCCGTACAGGGCGCGCAGGGACCCGTTGGCGTTGGTCGTGGAGACCAGGACGGCCCGTTCGGCGGAGGTCGCGTACACCGAGGCGAGCGTGCCCGGCATGCTGAGCACGGTCATCGCCACGGCCATGATCCAGACCGGCATGATCACCCGGTCGCGGCGCAGGGCGAGGCGCAGCAGGGCGCCGGTCCCGGCGAGCTGGTTCCTCATCGCGCCGCACCTCCCGCGTCCTCCCGTACGCCCTGCCCGCCCCGTACGTCCTGCCCGCCCGAGCCTCCCGGGCCGCCCTCCGCGTAGTGGCGGAGGAAGAGTTCTTCGAGCGTCGGCGGGGCCGAGGTCAGGGCGCGGACGCCGCAGGTGGCGAGGGTGCGCAGGACGGCGTCCAGCGCGTCGGCGTCGGCGTGGAGGCGGACCGTCAGCCCGCGCACCTCCACGTCGTGGACGCCCGGCAGGTGCGCGAGGCCGTCCGGTGGTGAGGCCAGCTCGGCCGTGACCGAGGTACGGGTCAGGTGGCGCAGCTCGGCCAGGGTGCCCGTCTCCACCGTGCGGCCCTTGCGGATGATGCTGACGCGGTCGCACAGGGCCTCGGCCTCGCTGAGGATGTGCGAGCTGAGCAGGACGGTGCGCCCGGCGTCGCGCGCCTGGGCGACACAGCTCCGGAAGACCTCCTCCATCAGCGGGTCGAGGCCGGAGGTGGGCTCGTCGAGGACGAGCAGTTCGGCGTCGGCCGCGAAGGCCGCGACGAGGGCGACCTTCTGCCGGTTGCCCTTGGAGTACGTGTGCCCCTTCTTGGCCGGGTCGAGGTCGAACCGTTCGATCAGCTCGGCCCGGCGGGCGCGGTCGAGGCCTCCGCGCAGTCGCCCGTAGAGGTCGATGACCTCGCCGCCGGAGAGGTTGCGCCAGAGGGCGACGTCGCCGGGGACGTAGGCGATGCGGCGGTGGAGGGCGACGGCGTCGGCCCAGGGGTCACCGCCGAGGACCTCGGCGGTGCCGGAGTCGGCACGGAGCAGGCCCAGCAGAATCCGGAGCGCGGTGGATTTACCGGCGCCGTTGGGGCCGAGGAAGCCGTGCACCTCGCCGGTGGTGACCGCGAGATCGAGCCCGTCCAGTGCGTGGGTGCGGCCGAATGCCTTGCGGAGTCCGGCGACGCTGATGGCCTTCGTCATGCTTTCGAACGTACGCTACCTTCACAAATTTGTGAAGGTCAGGAATAACGTAAAGTTGAGGGGAGGAGGGTGTGAAGGGTGTGGAAGGCGTGAAGGACGTGAGGGGTGCGGAGGACGTGAAAGACATGAACGCCGAGATGAGCACGGGCGCGGACACCGGTACGGACACGGACGTGGACGTGGACACAGGGGCTGCCGGGGCGGCCGGGACACCGGGCAGTTCCGGGACGCGGGACGGAGCGGCCGTTTCGCGGTTCGTGGAACGGTTCGCCGCGCAGCTCACCGAGGCGGGGATGCAGCGGATGGCGGCACGGGTCTTCGCGCAACTGCTGGCCAGCGACGGCGGGGCGATGACCTCGGCGGAGCTGGGCGAGGCCCTGCGGATCAGTCCGGCGGCGGTGTCGGGGGCGGTGGCGTACCTGACGCAGGTCAACATGGTCAGCCGGGAGCGCGAGCCGGGCTCCCGGCGGGACCGGTACGTGCTGCACGACGGGCTCTGGTACGAGACGTTCACCCGGCGGGACCAGGTGCTGACCCTGTGGGAGAAGACCCTCCGGGAGGGCGCGGTCTCCCTGGGCACCGACACGCCCGCCGGGGCCAGGGTCGCGGAGACGGCGGCCTTCTTCGCGTTCATGCAGCGCGAGCTGCTGGGCCTGCTGGAACGCTGGCGCACCTACCGGTCGGGCCTGGACCTCGACTGACGCCCCACCCGACCCCACCCGACCATCCCGGCCCGCCCGACCACCCCGGCCCGCCCTGCGCGCCCGCACCGTTCGACCCAGTCACCCCAGGCCCCGGCCCCGCCCGCTCACCGGGGCAGTGTCAGCGTCCACGCCGTCGGGTGGACCGTCCAGGTGCGACAGTCGACCGGGCCCGTCGTCGTCGCGTCGGCGCGGTAGCGGAACTCGCCGCCCGACACCGTCACCGTCTTGGCCCGGACCCGCAGCGGTCGCCCGCCGCCGCCCGCGCGGACCTCGACCTCGGCCAGCCCGTCGCCCTCCCGGGCCGTCACCGAGACGCTCTCCACCGGCCGGTCCGCGTCCGCGATCACCACCCCGTCCGCCTCCACCCGCAGCCGCCGCACCGCGCCGCCGGACACCGGCGGGCGGACGATCGTACGGACCAGCGAGCGGTACGCGCTCCACACCGAGGGCCCGGCCGGTCTGGGGACCGCCCGCAGCGGCAGGACGCAGAGGCTGCCCAGCACCACCCCGTCGTCCTCGTCCACCAGCAGGTCCCGCAGCCCCGTCGCGCCGTCGAGCACCGCCCGCGCCGCGAGGACCGCCGAAAGCGGCACGCCCAGTGACCTCGCCAGCCCCAGGGACGCCACCGGCCCCACCGGGACCAGCGAGACGGCCAGCCCGGACAGGGCCCGTTCCCGGTGCAGCAGCCCCACGGCCCGGACCAGGGCCCGGTCGTCACCCACGACCACCGGGCGCCGGTGACCCCGGCGGGCCAGGGCCCGCGCGAACTCCTCCGGCGAGTTCGGGAGGCAGATCTTCGCCGCCGCCCCGGCCGACAGCACGTCCCTCGCGATCCGCACGGACTCCCCGTCGAGACGGCGGGCGACCGGGTCGATGAGCACGAGCAGGCCGCCGACCGGCGCGCCCGCACGGCTCATGGTGGGCTCTGGAGCCGACACCTCGGTCCTTCCTCGGGTAGCATCTTTGTGCAAGAGGCCCTTGCGCTATTGCGCCAGGGCCTTCGTCTATTCCGGGGTACCGGTCCGACGGCTCAGCCTGCGGTGTACATCGTCGTACGCCCCCTGACCTTGGACATGCCCCATCCGGAAGAGGTGTACGCCTGTGCCCGCTCTTGTGCTGCTCGGAGCTCAGTGGGGTGACGAGGGCAAGGGAAAGGCCACCGACCTGCTCGGTGGTTCCGTTGACTATGTAGTGCGCTACCAGGGTGGCAACAACGCCGGCCACACGGTCGTCGTGGGCGACCAGAAGTACGCGCTGCACCTTCTCCCCTCCGGCATCCTCTCCCCCGGATGCACCCCGGTCATCGGCAACGGTGTCGTCGTCGACCCGGCCGTCCTGCTCTCCGAGCTGCGCGGTCTGAACGAGCGCGGCATCGACACCTCCAAGCTGCTGCTCAGCGGCAACGCGCACCTGATCACGCCGTACAACGTCACCCTCGACAAGGTCGGCGAGCGCTTCCTGGGCAAGCGCAAGATCGGTACGACCGGCCGCGGCATCGGCCCGACCTACGCGGACAAGATCAACCGCGTCGGCATCCGCGTCCAGGACCTCTACGACGAGTCGATCCTCACCCAGAAGGTCGAAGCGGCGCTCGAAGGCAAGAACCAGCTCCTCGCGAAGCTGTACAACCGGCGCGCGATCGACCCGGCGCAGATCGTCGAGGAGATGCTCCAGTACGCGGAGCAGATCAAGCCGTACGTCGCCGACACCACCCTGATCATCAACAACGCGCTGGACGAGGACAAGGTCGTGCTCTTCGAGGGCGGCCAGGGCACGCTGCTCGACGTCGACCACGGCACGTACCCCTTCGTCACCTCCTCGAACCCGACCGCGGGCGGCGCCTGCACCGGTGCGGGTGTCGGTCCGACGAAGATCAGCCGCGTCATCGGCATCCTCAAGGCGTACACGACCCGTGTCGGCGCCGGCCCGTTCCCGACCGAGCTGTTCGACCAGGACGGCGAGGACCTGCGCCGCATCGGCGGCGAGCGCGGTGTGACCACCGGCCGTGACCGTCGCTGCGGCTGGTTCGACGCCCCGATCGCCCGCTACGCCACTCGCGTCAACGGCCTCACCGACTTCTTCCTCACCAAGCTGGACGTGCTGACCGGCTGGGAGCAGATCCCGGTCTGCGTCGCGTACGAGATCGACGGCAAGCGCGTCGAGGAGCTCCCGTACTCGCAGACGGACTTCCACCACGCGAAGCCGATCTACGAAATGCTCCCCGGCTGGTCCGAGGACATCACCAAGGCCAAGACCTTCGCGGACCTCCCGAAGAACGCCCAGGCGTACGTCAAGGCCCTGGAGGAGATGTCGGGCGCCCCGATCTCCGCGATCGGCGTCGGCCCCGGCCGCACCGAGACGATCGAGATCAACTCGTTCCTGTAGTCGGGAACGGACGGCGTGACAAGGCGTGAGGGGTGGGGTTCCCGTCCGGGAGCCCCACCCCTCACGCCTGTCCGGGCACGGCCGGAACCGTGTCAGACTTTGATGATCTTGACCTTGTCGCCGCACAGCATCGCCATGTCCTCGGCGTCCGAGGTCAGCATGACCACCGGACCGGGCTGGCGCAGTGCCATCTCGGCGACGGTCGCGTCGATGGCGTACTTGTGCCCGTGGCGCCCGACGGATTTCAGCAGCCGGGCTGCGGCTCTCGCGGCCTCGGCCGTCACCGGTTCGACCTGAACCCTGGAGAGTGCCCAGTCCAGCTTCGCGGGGTTCAGGCGGGAGTGGCTGACTTCCACGATCGTGTTGGCGCAGACAACGAAATTCGCCTCCAGCGAGTGGTACACCGCGAACCGCGAGAGCATCTTGCGGTCCTGCTCGATCCAAGCGGAGAAACCCTGGGAGTCGAGCACGACGGTCTCGACGGTCTGAGTCATGCGGCGGCGGCCGTGTCAGCGGCTTCGGGCATGTCGAAGAGCTCGGCTCTCGCTGCGGCCAGCTCTTCCTCTGTGAAGGCTCCGTGTTCTTCCTGGTAGCGAAGAAGGTCCTTCTCCATCAACCGGTGCCTGATCTGGCGGGCGACCGCCTCGGCCACGTAGCCGGAGATGTTGTCCGTCATCGTCCGAAGCTCATCCACCTGCTCGGTGGGCAGCGTCACGGTGATACGTGTGGTTCCTGACATGGTTCGAGCATACTCCGATATGCGCGAGGTGGATCGGGTTCGGTACGAGTGCCCTGCCGAGCCCCCGTGCACGGGATGCTCCGGGCCGGGCTGCCGGGTTGCCGGGCTCTACCAGGCGAGTTGCGCGATCTCCTCCAGGACCACCGCGCAGGCGTCCGCCGCCGGGTCGATCAGCGGGAAGTGGCCGACCCCGTCCAGCAGGGTCAGGCCGACCAGCTCCCCGGCCCGCGCCGCCGCCGCCACGTACGACTCCGCCACCCGGGCCGGGACGACGATGTCCTCCCGGCCCTGGACCAGCGCGGTGGCGATGCCCGTGGGCAGCAGCGCGGACGGGTCCGCGTAGGGCAGCCGGTCGGCGAAGTGTTCCGCGCCGCCCAGCAGTTGCGCGCTCGCGCCGCCGCAGACCTCCAGCGCCTCCGCCACCGCGAAGTCCGCGATGGGAGCCAGGGCCACCACGCCGCGCAGCACCGGCGCGCAGGACAGCCTCCACGGGGACCCGTACGGGAGCACGTGCCGGGCGGCGGCCCACAGCGCGAGCTGGCCGCCGGCCGAGTGACCGGTGACCACGACACGGCGGGTGTCGGCCTGCGGGAAGGTGCGCGCGGCCAGGTCCGGGAGGGCGTCCAGCGCGGCGGCCACGTCGTCGAAGGTCTCCGGCCAGCGGCCCGCCACGGGACCCTCGGCATCCTGGTGCGGGAGCGAACTGCCACGCCGGTACTCGACATTGGCGACGGCGAAGCCCCGCCGGGCCAGGAAGTCCGCGAACGGGGTGATGTGGCCCCGGTCGTACGGGGCCCGCCAGGCACCACCGTGCAGGACCACGACCAGCGGCACCGGCCCGCGCCCGCCGGCACGCGGGGCGTAGAAGTCCACGACCTGGTCCGGGTGGTCCCCGTAGGCGGCGGTGGCGTCCGGGGCGACGGGCGGGTGGGAGAGGGCCGAGGCGGCCTCGGCGGCATCCCGTTCCACTGCGGGGTCCGTCATCGGCTCAGCCTCTCGGTAACGCGTGTGACAGCGGGGACAGTTGAGATGAGGCGGTTGTCGGGGGCGGTTGTTCCGGCATACCGGCAGAGCGGGACCGTATCAGTCTGGAACGGGGCGTTCTGTGCGGGGTCCCGGATGTGCGAGGGCGGACGGGGCCGTGGCCCCGCCCGCCCCATGGGGTGACGATTCGCTACTGATTCACCCGAAAACGTGACCCAGCGTGCGCGCGGCACGCTCCGCATCGGTGAATCCGACGTAGAGCGGGGTGAAGCCGAACCGCAGGACGTCGGGTGCCCGGAAGTCCCCGACGACGCCCCGGGAGACGAGCTCCCGCATGACCTCGCGCGCGTTCGGGGCGCGCAGCGAGATCTGGCTGCCGCGCAGGGCGTGCGCGGCAGGGGTGACCGGCTCGACCACGCCCGGGGGCACGTACGCGGCCACGCAGTCGAGGAAGAAGTCGGTCAGGGCGAGCGACTTGGCCCGTACGGCGGCGACACGGACCCCGTCCCAGACGTCGAGCGCGGCCTCCAGGGCCAGCATGGACAGGATGTCCGGGGTCCCGACCCGGCCCCGCACCGCGCCCTCGGCCGGGCGGTAGCCCGGGGTCATGGCGAAGGGCTCGGCGTGGCCGTTCCAGCCGGGGAGCGGGGAGTCGAAACGGTCCTGGTGGCGGGCGGCGATGTACAGGTAGGCGGGGGCGCCGGGGCCGCCGTTGAGGTACTTGTACGTACAGCCGACCGCGAGGTCGACGCCGTGCGCGTCGAGGTCCACGGGGAGGGCTCCGGCCGAATGGCAGAGGTCCCAGACGGTGACGGCGCCGACGGCGTGCGCGGCGGCGGTGAGGGCCGGGAGGTCATGGAGACGGCCGGTGCGGTAGTCGACGTGGTTGAGGAGGACGACGGCGGTGTCCCCGTCGATCAGCTCCGCCGCACCGGCCCCACCTGACGGGCCCGCCCCGCCGGCCGGATCGACGGGGACGACCGTGAGGCCGGTCAGCCGGGCCGCCGACCGCGCGATGTAGCCGTCGGTCGGGAAGGTGGCGGCGTCGACCAGCAGCCGGGTCCGGCCGGGCGGCGCGAGGCGGGCCGCACCGACCAGGGCCTTGAAGAGGTTGACGCTGGTCGAGTCGCCGACCACCACCTGCCCGGGGGCGGCGCCGACCAGCGGCGCGATCTTGTCCCCGATCCGCTCGGGGGCGGTCCACCAGCCGGACTCGTCCCAGGAACGGATGAGCAGCTCGCCCCACTGACGGCGGACCACGTCGGCCACGGCCCCGGGAACGGCGGCCGGAAGTGCGCCGAGGGAGTTGCCGTCGAGGTAGACGACGCCCTCGGGAAGGGCGAACCGCTCGCGCAGGGCGCCGAGCCCGTCGGCGGCGTCGAGCGCGACGGCCCGCTCCACGAGCCCGGGAAGCGGGGCGGGACCGGGCCCGGGGTCGGGCCCGGGGTCGGGCCTGGGGTCGGAGACGGCTGCGGGCGTGGCTGCGGGCGTGGCTGCGGGCGTGGGCTCAGACATGGCTGCGGGCCGTCCAGAGCTCCGGGAAGACGTTCTTCGCCGCGCGCTTCTCCAGCCAGGTCACCCCGGCGGAGCCGCCCGTACCGGTCTTGGCTCCCATCGCGCGGCGGGTCGCCACCAGGTGGTCGTTGCGCCAGCGCCAGACCAGCTCGGCCACGTCCGTGAGGACCTCGCCGAGGCGGTGCAGGTCCGGGTACCGGTCCGGTTCGGCGTAGAGCCGCGTCCAGACGGCCTCGACCTCGGGCGAGGACTCGTAGCGCTGCGAGAGGTCCCGCCGCAGGACGGAGTCCGGGACGGGGAGGCCGCGCCGGGCGAGGAGGCGCAGCACCTCGTCGTAGAGGCCGGGTTCGTGGAGGGCCTTCTCCAGTTCCGCGTGAACCCGGGGGGCGCCCCGGTGCGGGACGAGCATGGAGGCCGACTTGTCGCCGAGCAGGAACTCCATCCGGCGGTACATGGCCGACTGGAAACCGGACCCCTCACCGAGGGCGGCGCGGTAGGCGTTGAACTGGCCCGGGGTGAGCTGGGCGAGGGGGCGCCAGGAGGCGTTGAGGGCTTCCAGTTCGCGCAGGGAACGCTTCAGCGCGTCCATCGCGACCGGGATGCGGTCCTCGCTCAGCGCGCGGGCCGCCGTCTCCCACTCGTGGACCACGACCGTGAACCACAACTCCATGACCTGGGTCGTGACCAGGAAGACCATCTCGCCCGGATCGTCCGACCGGAGGTGCTGGAGGTGGGTGAGGACGTCCGCCTGTACATAGTCCTCGTACGGGGTCGTGCCGTCGAAGTCGAGGTTCGGGGTGTCCGAACCGCCGGCTCCGGAGGCATCAAGGGTGTTCGACATCGCTGTCTCCTCGACACGTGCTTCCGGGTAGCGGTCCGCTCCTTCCGTGAGGTGAGTGGAGCCCCGGTCCCCTGCCCGCATCATAGGACCCGGTCCCGGCGGCGCTCCAGCGGAAAGTGGCCCGGGTCACACCCCCCGCCGGGCGGGCGCACCCGGGCGACCGGGCCGTGTTTCACGTGAAACACGCGCCGGTACGAGGGGGTGTTTCACGTGAAACACCCCCTACCGGCGGGCCCTCCGGGCGTACGTTTCACGTGAAACGTACGCCCGTGCTCACGCCCGCGTTTCACGTGAAACAGCCGATCCCGCCCGACGGGCGGGCCTGCGCCGGACGGGCGGACGGCACCGCGCGCGGGCCCGTGGACCGAGCACGGGTCAGCCGTGGATCAGGCGTTGAGGGTGTCCGCGGCCGTCTCGGAGGAGTCGCGCAGGAAGCCCGAGCAGCGCTCGTACTCGTCCTTCTCGCCGATCGCCCCGGCCGCGCGGGCCAGGGCGTGCAGGGCGCGCAGGAAACCGCGGTTCGGCTCGTGCTCCCACGGCACCGGGCCGTGGCCCTTCCAGCCGGCGCGACGCAGGGCATCGAGGGCGCGGTGGTAGCCGGTGCGGGCGTAGGCGTACGACTCGACCGTGCGGCCGGCGGCGAACGCCTCGTCGGCGAGGGTCGCCCAGGCGAGGGAGGAGGTGGGGTACGCGGCGGCCACCTCGGCGGGGGCGGTACCGGCGGCGAGGGCCGCGCGGCCCGGCTCGTCGGGGAGGTGGGTGGGGGCGGGGCCCCCGAGCAGATTCTGGTGAATGGACATGCGCCCAGTCTGGGGTATCGCGGATGTGCGCGGGGCGGGTGGGACAGGTGGGACGAACAGGCCGCACCGGACGGGCCGGGTGGGGCAGGACACGTGTATGGGGACGGCCCTGAGCTGGTTCCCGCTCCGGGCGGGGCGGGCCGACTCCACGGACTCGGTGCGGAACGTTTGACGGACTGGCTCCGGCCCGGCTGACAGCGGGCCCCGAACGTCCGCAATATGACTTGCTGTCACTTTTCCGTTCCTCAGCAGAAAGACAGGGCGTCACCTCATGTCACACATAGGCATCGAAAGAACCCGCCTGCCGTACGGAGAGCAGGGCGACGAACGCGAGGAGGGCCGCGGGCCGGCCGTCGAAGGCGGCGGCGGAGAACGGACGGACCGGCGGCTCACCGCCGAACTCACCGAGGCGGTACGGGACTTCCTGGCCGCCCGATGACCGCCGTACCGGACCCGCCCCGCCCTCCGGGCGGGGCGGGCCGGGCGGCCGGGCGGGCATCCCTGCCCGGCGGCGAGGCCCGTACCGGCCTCCGCCGCCGGGCGCGGCCCGCCCGCCCGACAGGCAGGGCCCCCGCCCCGGTCGTGCCCGGGGCGGGGGCCGGGTCCGGGACCGGGACCGGCGGCACCTACCGGGCCGGGCCGGTGGCGCCCCACGAGGGCGTGTGCGGGCCCGCGTCGCCCCGCACCGCGACCGGGGCCTCCGGACGGGTCGTCCACCCGTCGGCGGTCACCTGGCGGGTGCTCCGCGAGGCACCGCGCGCCGCCGGGCCCGGCCCGGTCCGGCGGATTCCCGTCGGCTGGCTCCTGCTGCTCGGGGTCCCGGCCGGCTTCGGGGCGACCGTGCCCGCCCTGCTGGGGCCGGAACTGGCCGCCGGACTCGGGGTCGCCGCCCCGGCCACGGCCTGGGTGACGACCGGCTTCGGCTGGGGTCTCGGCGTCGGGGCGCCGCTGCTGGCGCGGACCGCGCACCGGCGGGGCGCACGGGCCGCCCTGCTGGCCGGCGCCGCCCTGTTGCTGGCCGGGACCGTCCTGCTGTTCGTCTGGCCCGCGCCGGTACCGGCCGTGGCCGGGCGGGCGCTCCAGGGGCTGGGCTCGGCCGGGCTGGTCACCGTCGCGCTGGCGCTGGCCGGGACGGTGACCCGGCTGGGTCTGGTCGGCTCCGGGATCGCGGCGGGCGCGGCCCTGGCCCCGCCCGCCGGGGCGCTGCTGGCGGACGCGGCGCCGTGGCGGGCGGTGCTGATGCTGACCGCCGTGAGCCTGCTGGCCGTGCCCGTCGTCGCGGGCCGGGCACCGGGTACGGGGGCTGCGGTCGGTGACCTCCCGGGCGGCTCCCGGGGCTCCGGCGGCCACGCACACCACCGCCGTGACCGCCTCGGCCCTCGCGCCCGGCCCGCGCCCGCCGACCGTGCCCACCGCCCCAGCCGCTCCGACGGGTTCGACGGGCTCGGGGCCGCCCTGCTGGCCGGGGCGGTCGCGGCGGTGGTGTGCGCGGGCGCGGCTCCGGTCGTGGCGGGGGCCGTCCTGCTGGTGACGGGCATGCTGCTGGCGGGGTGGGTCCGGGCCCGGCCGGACGGGTTCGTCCCCCTGGCCCTGCTGCGGAGGCCGGAGCACCTGTGGTGCGGCGCGGGGGCGTTCGTTACGGCCGCTGCCCTCTTCGCCGTCTCCTTCGCCGCGTACTCCACCACTGCGGCGGTGCCGGTCGTGGTCATGGTGACCGGGGCGGCGGCGACCGTGCCTGCCCTCCTCGTCGCCTTCCTCGTGGCCCCGGCAGGGCGGCTGCGGACACCGGCCGCCACCGGGGGGCCGTCCGGGCGCCCGCACCCCGGCGCCGTACGGGTGTTGGCCCTCGGCCTCCTCCTCGGCGGCGCCGTGGGGTCGTCCCTCGCCGCCCACCTGTCGGTCTGACCGCCGCTCCGGCCGCCGGGCGGACCGGGTGGTGGGCCCCCCACCACCCGGCACCCCAGTCATGTGCCCGGCGCACCTCCCCGCGTGGGGGGCTCCGGGCCGACGGTAGGGGTGCCATCGACGAAGGGGGATGTCGTGAACACCATCACCAGCACGGATCGGCAGCAGCCGGGGCGCGACTCGGCGGTCCGGCTCCGGTGCGATCCGGTGGACGAGGCCGTCGAGGAACTGTGCGCGGCGGTGTTCACCTCACTCCGGCGCCGGGACCAGCGCGAGCGCGGACGGCAGTACGTACGCGGTCTCCTCGCCGCCCGGGGCCGCAAGTCGATCCGCAACATCGCCCAGCAGATCGGCCCCGGCGGTCCGGCGGCGGAACAGAGCCTGCACCACTTCATCGCCGGTTCCACGTGGGACTGGCAGCCGATCCGCACCGCGCTGACGCAGTACCTGGGGCAGACCACCCCGCTGGGTGTCTGGGTGGCGCAGCCGATGGCGATACCGAAGGGCGGGGACCACTCGGTGGGGGTCGGGCACCGCTACGACCCCCACCAGGGCCAGATGTTCCGGGGCCAGCAGGCGTTCGGCACCTGGTTCACCTCGGCCGGGGTGCTCACCCCCGTCGGGTGGCGGCTGTTCCTGCCGGAGCAGGAGCCGGGCGGCCCGGAGGCCGTGGAGGCGTCGTACGAGTCCTGCGCCGTCACGGGCGTGCTGGAGGCCGTACGCGAAGGCCGGATGCCCCTGCGGCCGGTGGTCCTCGACGTCCGTGACATAGGGACCCGCTCCACGCTGAACCGCTTCGCCGAGGCCCGGGTCCCGGTGGTGGCCCGGGTCAGCTCCACCGCCCGGCTGCTGGTGACGGACCCCTCGCTGCCGGGGTACGGCTCCGGGACGCTGGCCGCGCGGGACATCCTGCAGAACGTGCGCGGGCTGCGGATGCCCGTGGAATGGGCCGACCCGGACCGGCCGGGCACCCGGCGCAGCTCGCTGGTGGCGGCGGTGCGGGTGATGGTGCCGGACCCCTCGCCGGGGCGACGGCGCGAGGTGCTGCTGTTCGGGGAGTGGGCGGACGCCCGGCGGCTGCCGACGCAGCTGTGGGTGACCGACATGGTGCGGACGGCCCCGGGCGCGCTGGTGCGGATGACGAAGCAGGCGCGACGGGTCACGCTGGCCGCCGGGCGGAGCGTGCAGGAGGTCGGGCTGCGGGACTTCTCGGGGCGGTCGCTGCCCGGATGGAACCGGCACGTGACACTGGCTTCGGTGGCCCACGCGGCGCTCGCCCTGGGCGGGGCCGCGCACCGGGCCGGCGCCGTACCCGTACCGGCGGGCGCGCTGCCCGAGCCCGTGCACCAGGCGGCCCCGGCGGGGCGTCCGCAGGTGGGCCAGCGCCCGGTCCAGCCCGTACCGGTGACGGCCCACGCCCTGCGGCGGCCCACCGTCCCGGCCCGCGTCCACCCGGCGCTGGCCGTCCGCTGACCCTCCGCCGCCAGGGGCATCCTCCCCCCACCCCCTGGCGGCGGAGTGACCACCTTCCGTACGGGGCGGCGCGGCCCAGGCGGCTACTGTCGGCGCGGGGGCGGCGAGGTACGGCGTTCCTGGAGGACCACGCGGGTCTTGCGCAGCCGCAGCGCCATCTGGATCTCCAGGGCCTGGGCGGGCTTCTGCCAGCCCTCCCCCAGGAGTTCGGCGATCCGCTCCAGCCGCCGCGAGACCGTGTTCGGATGGACGTGCAGGGCCTCGGCGGCGTGGGTCGGGCTGGAGCCGGACTCGTAGTAGGCGTCCAGGGTGCGGGTCAGCTCGGTCAGCCGGGTCTCGTCGTACTCCAGGACCGGGCCGATCGTGGTGGTGATGAACGCGTCCACGTCGTGGTCGGCGGAGAGCAGCAGCCCGAGGAAGCCCAGCTCCCGCAGGGAGGCCGTGCCACCGGTGCCGTCCAGCGCCGTCAGGGCGTCCAGGCAGCGGGACGCCTCCTCGTAGACCGCGGCCACGCCCCCGGCGCCCTCGGTGGGGCCCGCCGCGCCCGTGGAGACGGGGTGGCCCAGGAGCGGGGAGAGTTCCGCCGAGACCTGCCGGGCCGCCGCCGAGGCGTCGTCCCCGGGCAGCAGCAGCACGATGCAGCCGCGCCGCACCCCCTTGAGGCCGCCGTGCCGGTACGCGTACGAGCTGGCCCAGGCGACCGCCTTGCCCAGCTCGCCGCCCTCGGGGCGGGCCACCACGACCACGTGCGGCACGTCCAGGTCGAGCCCGAGCCGCCGGGTCCGCTCCCGCAGGTCCAGGCCGGCGCGGTGCGGCCGGTCCAGCAGGTCCTGGAGCAGCTCCTCGTGGACCGGGCCCTCGGCCGCCGCCGTGGACCGCTGGATCAGCAGCAGCGCGGCCACCGACTGTGCCGCCAGCTCCAGGAGGCGTACGTCCTCGTCCGTCAGCGGTGCGAACGCGCGCAGCACCAGGACGCCCAGGTCCTCGGCCCCGGCCGTCACCGGCGCCACCCACACCTCGTCGGGCAGCGGGACCGGGGCCCGCCCGGTGTGCGCCTGGAGGGCGGCCCTCGTGACGGCCTCCTCGTCCAGTCCGGGCAGTTCCCCGGCGTCGGTCAACGGCCGCCCGCCGGGGTCCCGTACCTGGAGCACGCCGTCCAGCGCGTCCCCGGTCGCCCGTGCGAGCGTCGGCAGCCGGGCGCCGTCCAGGACCAGCCGGACCAGGCGCGCGTGGCAGTCCCACAGGTAGCGGATGCGGGTCAGCGCGGTGTTCGTGGCGGAGCTGAAGTACTCCAGCTCGGTGACCTCGTCGCGGGTGCGCTCCAGCAGGCTCGCCTTCTGGATGGCGAGCGCCGCGAGGTCGGCGAGGGAGAGCAGCACCCCGATCTCGTCCGGGGTGAAGTGACGGACCTTGCGGTCGGCGCAGTACAGGGCGCCCATGCTGGAGTCGCCGTGGCGCAGCGGGACGGCGATGACCGCGCGCAGCCCCTCGGCGAGGACGACCGCGTCGAGGGCGGGGTCGTGCGGGACGCTCCGGTCGCCGGGGTAGTCGGCGCTCCACACAGGTGCGCGGCGGCGCTGCGCGAGGCTGCCCAGGTTCTGGGCCGCGCCCAGTTCGAGCCCGGCGCTGAGGGCGGTGGTGTCCCCCTCGGAGGTACGTATGTACGAGGTGCCGTCCGGGCGCTGGAGGCTCACGTACGCCATGTCGAAGGTGAGCAGCCGGCGGGCCCGGCGGGCTATCACCCGCAGGAGGCTGTCGAGGTCGTACGGCGAGGTCAGGTCGTGCGCCGTGTCCACGAGCGCGGTGAGCGCCGCCTCCCGGTCACGGCTGCGGCCGGCACTGGCCAGAACGGTACGGGCCATGACGGCGGCTTTCGCGAGCTGGTTCAGCTCCGCCTCGTCGGCGCCGGATCTGAGGGCGTCGTGCAGCAGCTCGTCGAAGCGGCCCGGCGGGGCCTCCTGGGCCAGGAGTTCCAGCACGGCGAGCGCGCCGGTCCCGTTGTCCCAGGCCATAACCCTCCGCCAACCCCTCGTACCCCGGTGGCCGATACCGTCCCCGGGCGGCGGAATCAGGCCGTTCGAACCTAGATTCAGGTTCGGCCACGGTCAAGAGGACTGCGGGGTACGGGGGATGGCGGTTGCCGGAGTGACGGGCGGCGCGGGGACGGGCTCCGGCGGTCAGGGCGTGGGGTGAAAGGGGCGCCGTCCGCGCCAAGACCGTCCGCGGACAGGAGGAGGCCCCCGGGGCGGGGGCTCCCGGGGGCCGGTTCAGGGCCTGCTGCGGCGGCGGGGGTCAGACCACGGACGGCGAGAACGATCCGCGCAGCAGGGTGCGCCGCAGGGCGCTGGTGGTGTCCTGGGGGCCGTGTTCGAAATCGCCGCGGAGCACGTCCGCCAACGCCCGGTACGTTTCTCCGGGCTCCTGGGCGGTGGCGCGCCGGAAATCAGACCCGGAACCCCAGCTCCGGAAGGGCTGCTCCTCGAAAGATGATCGACGGGCACGTCCCCAGCCCGCGTCCCGGAGGCCCCTGACGTCACCGCCGGACCCGGCGATGCCCGTGGCCACGCCCCCGGACCGCGACAGTTCGTGCAGTCCGGAGCGGAGTTCGCGGTGGCGGCCGAGGGCGAGTTCGGCCTCGACCCACTGCTCCACGACCGACTTGCGGGTGGCCTCCAGCCCGGCGATCAGCTCGGCCAGCCGCGGTCCGGGGTTCACCCCGTCGAAGGCTGGACCCTTCCAGAGCCGCAGCGCCCCGCGCAGCCGGCGGGCGGCGGTCTCGTACTCGCCGCGGGCCATCGCGCGGTATCCGGCGCCGGCCTCACGGGCGAACTCGTGCAGGTCACAGCGGCCTCCACCGGTGTCGAGCAGGTATCCGCCGGGGGCCTGGAAGAGCACGGTGGTGGCGGTGCGCGGGCCGCCGGGGTCCACCGCGGCGGCCAGCCGCTCGCGCAGCTGGCGCACGCAGGAGTGCAGCACCGCGCGCGTGTGCTCGGGCGGCGCGTGCGCCTCCAGCTCCTCGGCGAGCACGGCGACCGGAACCATCTGGTCTGCGTGCCCGGCCAGGACGGCCAGGACCTGTCGCGCGGGCGGGGCGGCGGGCGCGACGGGCACGCCGTTCTCAAGGACGTCCAGTCCTCCGAGTACGTCAATGTCCACAGTCTTCTCCCAGGGCAGGGCAGGGCTGGGTCCGGTCGGCGCGAGCCCCTCAATAAAATAATACCCGGGATTCTTTTATTGGCTACCGGTCTCGCACCAGAGCCCGGAGAAGCACGAGATCCCCCCGCCCAGGAGGGCGGGGGGATCTCGTGTCCCACCCTGGCCGGACGCCCGGCGCGGGCCGGGCGCCGGGTCAGCCGACGGCGGGCGCCGGGGCGGGGGCGCCGGGCGCCGGCACTTCCGAACAGTCGCACAGGTGCGCGCCGTTCGGCCCGTGCAGAGCCCGCCCGCCACGCCCCGGCGCGGTGTCCAGGCGGATCGCCACGGCCGAGACCACCAGGCTCGGCATCACGCTGGTGTACAGGGCCGAGACCTCCTGGTCAAGGTCGAGGCCCAGCGTCTGCGACATGACGTTGAGCCCCGCGAAGGCGCCGACCACCAGCCGCGCGGGGCCGGCCGGGTCCACGTGCGAGAGGAGTTCACCACGCTCCTTCGCCTCCGCCATCAGGGCCGTGTGGAGATCGATCCATCCCTGGTAGGGCGAGGCCCGGTCCAGGGACCGGCCGTTCTGCTCCAGCGTGAGCCGCGCGCTGCCGCGCATCAGCACGTCGTGCTGGAGGCGGTGCGAGAAGATCATGCCGATGTCGACGAACTGCTGCGCCCTGAACTCCTGTGGGGTGAAGGCGGGGTCCATCCCCACCTGGGCGTCGATGACCGCTTGCGCGAGGTCTTCCTTCGAGTCGAAGTGGAAGTAGAGCGCGCCCTTGGTGACATTGGCCAGCCGGACGATGTCGGTGAGCTTCGCCGCGTCGTAGCCCCGGTCCTCGAAGACCACGGCAGCCGCTTCCAGGATGGCCTGGCGGGTGCGCACCGCACGGTCCTGCTTCACCTGGGGTCGTTCAGTCCTCATACGTATCTGTCCCTCTCCATGCCCCCGATCGATCGGCAATACATGCCCCCGGGTACGTACCTCGCAGTACAGTTTCACACCATTGTGAACCCCCCGTCCACCGGCATCGTGACCCCTGTGATGAACGAAGCACGGGAACTGCAGAGCCAGGCCGCCGCCTCGGCGATCTCCTCGGGCTCCGCGGTGCGCGGCTGGGGGGTCCCGGCGTGCAACTGTTCCTCCATCCCCGGGACGGCGGCGAACCACTCGCTGACCACCTCGGTCCGGGTCGTGCCGGGGGCGACCGCGTTGACCCGGACGCCCTGCGCCGCGTACTCGGCCGCGGCGGCCTTGGTCAGGCCGATCACCGCGTGCTTGGCGGCCACGTACGGGGCGGCCACCGGGGTCGCCAGCAGTCCGCCGACACTGCTGTTGTTGACGACGGCGCCGCCGCCGGTCGCCAGCATCGCGGGGATCTCGTCGCGCAGGCAGTTCCACACCCCGCGCACGTTGACGTCCATGATCCGGTCGTACAGGTCGTCGTCCATCTCGTGCAGGGGCGTCCGGCCGGCCCCCCAGCCCGCGTTGTTGAAGGCGCAGTCCAGCCGCCCGAAGTGCCGCACCGCCCGGGCGACGGCCGCCGCCGTGTCCACGCGGCGGGTCACGTCCGCCACGGCGTACTCGACCTCCGCGCCCTTCTCCCGCAGCTCCCGGGTCAGGGCGTCGAGCCGGTCCTCGCGGCGCGCGACGAGGAGCAGCGCGGCTCCCTCCCGGGCGAAGACCCGGGCCGCCGCGGCCCCGATGCCGCTGCTCGCGCCGGTGATCAGAGCGACCTTGCCGTCGAGTATGCGTTCGCCTGCCATGACTCTCCTTCTGATGCCGGTGGTTCCTGTACCGCGAAGTGTCGTGCCCAGCACCGACACACCGTGCTGCCCGGGGCCCGTCGGCGACGGCCCCCTCCGGTGCCGTCCGGGCGGTCCCTGCCGGTACGGGCCGCCCGGACGGCGGGGGCGCGGGTCAGGCGGCCCACGCGCGGCCCTCGGCCGCCTCCGTGTCGAGCGTGCGCAGCAGCGGCTCGTCTATCTCGTCGAGCGAGCCGACCAGGTGCCGCACCCCCGCATCGCGCATCAGGCCTCCCTGATAGCCGTGTTCGAAGGCGCTCGGATGCCCGATGAAGGGGACCCGCAGATCTCGGGCGGCCTCGGAGACCCGGGCGACGTCGTCGATGAAGAGCACCTGGGCGTAGTCGAGACCGAAGGCGTCGACCGCGATCTCGTGGATGCCGGGACGGAAGTCGTTGGTGCAGATGTAGCCCGGCCCGTCGAAGAGATGGGCGTACCGGCCGAGGTGGGTGTCGAAGTGCTTCTTGTCCAGACCGCCGTAACAGATGGTGCGCAGGCCCAGGGAGCGCAGCCGGCTCAGCAACTGCTCCGCGCCGCAGGACACCTGGAGCGGATTGCGGGCGAGGTACGCGGCGCGCTCCTCAAAGTAGACGTCCAGTACTTTTTGCGGGCTCCAGTCGACACCGGCCGCGGCGCCGAGCGCACGGGCGGCCGAGGTGCGGGACTGGGAGAAGACCGCGCGCTCCACCTCGACGTCGTAGACCCCGCCGCGGCTGGTGACGAAGTGGTGGATCACCGGGCTGAAAGTGTCGTTGAGCAGGACTCCGTCGATGTTCACGGCGGCGAGCCTGAGCTGTCTCAGCGGGCTGACGTGCCGGAGGGTGCGCATCGCTCTCCAATCGGCGGGGGCCGAGGCGGTCTCAGGACACGGTGCGCCCCATCGGAGCAGGCGCCGTACGGCGCGCGTGTGCCGGCCTCGGTGCCTCCGGAAGAGCCCCCAAAAAATACTTCCAGGTACGCGGCTGGCGTCGAGCAAAAGATACCCGACTTCCCTCCGAATGCAGCTAGTCGGTCCAAAAATCGCCGCACGACAGGGGAGTCACTGGTTCCACATCCCTGAACTGGCCCTATATGCACTGGAAGCACCCACTCCGCTACATCCAACGATGTGACTTGACTCACATCTAGACCCGGAATGGCGCACTCCTCGGGTAATCCTCTACCTGCCAATCAGACTCGGAAGTACGTACTTCGCGACATCAAGCGGAGACTGAACCTTCCGGCCATGACCTCGGGGGAAGTTCATGACCATGACGTTGGAACCCACGGATGTCCTCACGCACCTGACTCCGCTTCTCCGGGACTGCAGATGCCCGGAGGCGGACGCCCCGGGCCGGCTGACCCACTCCGTACCCCGCGAGCTCGTGCACCGCGCCGCCATCGCCGAGGTCTTCCTCACCGGTATGTGCCGCCCGGCCGAGAACCGGTTCCACGTCACCGCCCAGCTTCCGCGCGGGCACAGCTTCTTCACCCCGATCGCCGGCACCCACTACGACCCCATGATGATCTGCGAGACCATCCGCCAGGTCGGCTCCTACCTCGCCCACCGGTCCTTCGGCGTACCCCTGGGCCACCAGTTCCTGCTGGCGGGCCTCGACTACGCGACCACCCCCGAGCACCTGGTCATCGGCGACGCTCCGGCCGATGTGGACCTCGACGTCGTGTGCACCGAGATCCGCCACCGCGGCACCCAGCTCCAGCACCTGACCTACCAGGTGACGATGCGTCACGAAAATCACGTGATCGCCACGGGCGAGGTCGGCTACAGCGTCGCCTCCCCGGCCGTCTACCGGCGACTGCGCGCCGACCGCGTGAACCAGCGGCCCACGCCCTCGCTGCCCCCCGGCCCGCTCCAGCCCGCCCAGGTCGGCCGCTTCTCCCCCTTCGACGTGGTGCTCGCCGCCGCCCCGCAGACCGGCACCACCGCCACCTGGCAGCTGCGCTACGACACCCGGCACCCGGTCCTTTTCGACCACCCCGGCGACCACATCCCCGGGATGGTCCTGCTGGAGGCGGCCCGCCAGGCGGCGCTGGCGCTGACCCCGGCCCCCGCGGTGCTGCCCGCCGAGGTCTCCAGTACGTACCGGCGGTACGCGGAGTTCGGCTCCCCGCTCTGGATACGTGCCGAGCGCACCGGCCCGGCCACGGTCGAGGTCACCGGCACGCAGGAGGGCGAGCAGGTCTTCGCGGCCCGCGTCGGCACCGCGACGGTCGATCCGATGCCGTACGGCATGACGGCATGACGGCGGCGGACGGCACGATGACCATGTGACGGCCGCACACCGGACCGCGCACCGGGGGCGTGCGGGGCAGGAGCGGCATACCGGGGTGGACATCGCCGCACAGGAATCCTGTGCTCGGGACCACCGGCGCGGCCGCAGGGCGGCCCGGGGCGTCGGGGGGCGCCTGCGGGCAGTACGGGGGAGACCGGACCCGAAGGGTCCGGGGCACAGCCGAGGGGGGGGGGGGGGGGGGGGGGGGGGGGGGGGGGGGCGGGCCCCCCCCGGCGCCGGGGGGGGGGGGGGGGGGGGGGGGGGGGGGGGGGGGGGGGGGGGGGGGGGGGGGGGGGGGGGGGGCG
>NZ_JBITDK010000009.1:0-237697 GCF_044454165.1 Streptomyces sp. NPDC051567
GGCAGACGAGCTCGGAATCCGTCAGCCGCGGCGGTCGGCCCAGCCATCGGGTGCCTCCGATCCCGTCATCGATCTTCACGTACAGTGCGGTCAGCGGGGCGTCCAGGTTGTTCGTCACACAACAATCTTGGACGCCCTGTCTGCGTTCCCAGACACACCGTCAGCATTCGGAATGACTCGTCTAGCGACGCGCCCTCGTACCCGAGCGCGATGGCGGCCCGCCCCCGCACCCACACGCGCGCTTCGTCGTCCCCGGACTCGTCCGCGGCCTTGGCCGCCATCCGGTACCAGTGGACGGCCCGGGAACCGTCCGAGCCCGGGAAGGTCTTGGCGTACAGGGTCATCAGCCGGGAGGCGACCGACCAGAGCCGGGGGTCTTCGAGCTGCTGCTGCACGGTGACGAGTTCACCGGAGACCCGACGCTGGATATCGGCCGCCCCCATCGACATGTACGCGGTGCCGTACGTCGCCAGCTTCGCCTCCCACACCTCCGCCGAGGGTCCGCCGCGCAGCCGGGCGGCGAATCCCGCGCTGATCAGGTCGGAGGCGATCACGGGGGCTATGGCCGCCCCGGCGACATCGGTCAGGAACGCGCGTCGGTCCACTTCACCTTCAAGAACAGCCAGGGGAACATCCAGAGCGGCGGACAGGGCGGCGAGATAGAACGGGCCGGGCGTGACCTTGGAGCGTTCCCAGTTGCTCACGTACTCCCGCGTCAACGTCGTTCCGTGCACCTTGTCGACCTCGGAAGCCAACCGCCCCTGGCTCCAGCCACGAGCCTTGCGGAGATCCCGGATCAGTTCCCCGAAGTCCACGCGTCCCCGCTCAGGGCCCGACGCAGGACTTCGGTCGGTTCCAGGTCCGGGAAATGAATCCGGATCTCTTCCGCCGCCTGCGCGATCAGTGCGTCGAGCAGGACGGGCGCGGCTCCGTACAGCACGTCGTGCAGGTACGCCGCCAACGCGGAGGGGTCGGGCGGCAGGGCGAGCGAAACGGTCAGCGGGGCGCCCTCGCTCCGGTACGCGCCGACCGGGAGACCGACCCTCTCCGGATGGACGCACACCGGCGTTCCGTCGGGGGCGTACCGGTGTCCGTCGTCCGCGTGGAACGGACATTCCTTCGTCGGCCGTTCCCACACGTCGAATCCCCCGACGGGGAACCGGCGCGAGGGGCAGATGCCGCAAGCCCGATGGAGGACGTCACCGTTGACGAAAGCCTCAGCCATGGAGAGAGCCTAGGGGCCCGGGCCCGGGTCCCCACCGGTTTCCCACCGGTTTCCCACCAGGTCCCCGCCGGTTTCCGCCTCGCCGACGCGGGTGGGCGGCCCCGGAAGCGGGTCGGCTCGGCGGGGTCAGCTCGGGGGCTTCTGCTCGTCGGCCGGCGGCTGGTTGCCGAGCTGCTCGTTGAGCTTCTGCTGAACGGTGTCGGTCTGCGACTGGTACTTGTTCCCCGTCTTCGCGTCGAAGGCGTCCCCGGCCTTCTCGACCCCTTGGCGGGCCGTGTCCTCGTGGCCCTTCAGCAGGCCTTTGAGCTTGTCGAGCATGGACATGGTGGTCCTCCTCACGGATACCTGACCCCTCCACTGTCACCCGGAAAGCCCGATCCCACACCCGGAGGCCCCCACCGCCCGCCCCCGGACAGCACCGCGCCCCGGCACGGGCTCCGCGAGGTCCGTACCGGGGCGGCGGCGGGGGCGTCCGTACGGCTACTCCGCTCCCGGCGCTCCGGACAGGTCGGCCGAGAGGCTGTAGATCTCGGGGCCGTGCGGGCCGGTCCGCTCGTCGTACTTGACGGTCTGCCCGACGCGCAGGTTCTTGAGCCTCATCTGCTCAGCGGGGTCCGCCACCTTGAGCGTCCGGGCCGCCCCCTCAGGCGGCATGACGGTGATCGTGTGGGCTCTGAGATCGATGTGCGTGACCTTGCTGACGGTGCTCATGCCATCCCCCTGTGCTGAGTGGAGTCGCCGCTCCGGCAACGGCTCGATCTTGCCACCGGCCGACCGGTACCGGCCCCCCGCGCCCGCACCGCCCGCGCCGCCCGGGCTACCGCTTCAGCCAGGCCGCCATCATCTTCTGGGCGACGGGGGCGGCCAGCTTGCCGCCGCCGATCTCGGAGCGGTCGGTGTCCGAGTTCTCGACCATCACCGCGACGACGATCTGCTGGTCGCCGAGCTTGCCGTACGAGGTGAACCAGGCGAGCGGGGCGACGCTGTTGTTGACTCCGCGCTGGGCGGTACCCGTCTTGCCGCCCACCTCGGCGCCGCTGACCTGGGCCGCCTTGCCGCCGCCCTCGGTGGCGACCGTCCGCATGGCGTCGCGGACCATCGAGGCGGTCCGCTCGCTCATGACCTGCTGAGACGCGGGGTCGCGCAGGCTCTCCAGCACGTTGCCGCTGGAGTCGGTGACCTCGGAGACCATGTGCGGGGCGACGAGCTTGCCGCCGTTCTCGATCGCGGCCGTCACCATCGCCATCTGGAGCGGGGTGGCCTGGACGTCGAACTGGCCGATGCCCGTCTGCGCGACCTGGTCGACCGACATCTTCTTCGACGGGTACTTGCTCGGCGGGTTGGTGCGGACCGGGGTGTCGATCGCGGTGTTGAAGCCGAACTTCTCCGACATCGCCCGCATCTTGTCCTGGCCCAGCCGGTGCGCCAGCTCCGCGAAGACGTTGTTGCAGGAGAGCTTGAGGGCGGTGCGCGCCGAAACGTTGTTGCAGGCGGCGGGACCCGCCTCGCTGGGCAGGTCGACCCGGGTGCCGGGGATCGCGTACGGGGCCGGGACGCCCGTCGGCTGGTCGATGGAGCTGATCAGCCCGTTCTCGATGGCCGCCGCCAGGGTGACGAGCTTGAAGGTGGAACCGGGCGCCTGCGGCTTGCGCAGGGCGACGTTCTCCATGATCTTGCCCTTGTCGGCGGAGAGCTCCTCCCACGCCTTCTCGTCGTTGGCCCCGGTGATGCGGCCCGGGTCGTACGACGGGTTGTTGACCACGGCGAGGATCTCGCCGGTGGCGGGGTCCATGGCCACGGCGGCGCCCTGCTTGCCCTGGAGCGCGTCGTAGCCGGCCTTCTGCACGTCCCGGTCGATCGTGGTCAGGACGTCGCCCGGGTCGGCCCGCTTGTTGGTGAGCAGGTCCATCATGGTCTTCAGCCGGGTGTCCGAGCCGTTGAGGATGTCCTTGTAGACGCCCTCCAGCATGGTCGTGCCGTACGCCTGCGAGCTGTAGCCGGTGATCGGCGCGTAGAGCGGGCCGTCGACGTACGTCCGCTTGTACGCGAAGTCCTGGCCGCCGGTCCTGGTCGAGCCGGTGATCGCCTCCCCGCCCACGATGATGTTGCCCAGCGGGTTCTCGTACTGCCCGATGAGGTTCCGCCGGTTGTGCTTGTCGTCTGCGAGGGCCTGGCCTTGGTATGCCTGCACCCAGGTGACACGGACCAGCAGGGCCAGCACCAGAAGCAGACAGAAGACCGACGCACGCCTGATCGTCTTGTTCATCCCCCAGAAGGACGTACCGGCGGCCCGAGCCGTTCCGCTCCGCCCCGAGTGTGGCGCGGTTCTCAGCCGTTCCTCGTCCGGGGCCCGGCAGGGGACCCCGTAGGGAGCCCGTGCCTCACATCCGGCGGGTCACCACCGACAGCCGGTCCAGGGTGGGGCGGGCCGCCGCGGCCACCTCGTCGCCGTCGATGTACGCGCTGCCGACGAGCAGCGCGCGGACGCCGATGCCGTAGCGCGTGCCCGTCGCGTCCGTCTCCACCCAGCCCAGGCCCACCAGGGTGCGCAGCAGCACGTACAGGCTGGACTTGGGCAGGGACAGGTCGTTGTGGAGGTCGGCCAGGCTGTGCGGTCCGGGCCGGGCCGCGAAGTGCTCCAGCAGCAGGACCGTCCGCACCGCCGATGTGACCGGCGCCGCCGGGACCGCAGAGGCCACAGGGGCCGCAGGGGACGCAGAGACCCCGGCCGCCGCCGGGCCCGTGCGCGTCGGCCCGCTCACCGGCCCACTCGTCGGCTCGCTCGTCGTCATACGACCGCTTCCCCTCTGGTGATCTCCCACCGGTCGCCCACCGGTTATCCCGCCGGTGGCCCCACCGCCCCCGGCCGCCCCTTGTCAGGCGCGGGGCGCGGAAATACAGTCCCCCGCAGACGTGATCATCCATCCACCGGAACGGCGTTCAGCCTACTGAACGCCCCAGGAGGCAGCGGGCCATGGAGCAGACACCGGCACCGGTCTGGAGTGTGGACCCCCGCACCGGGGAGCGGCGGGAACAGGTCGCGACGGAGGCCACGCCCCGGGCGGTGGACGAGGCCGTGCGCGCGGCCCACGCGGCGCGCGGCGCGCTGTCGGACGCCACCGTCCGCGCCGCCTTCCTGCGCACCGCCGCCACGCTGCTCGACGAGGACGCCGCGCGCGTCGTCGAAACGGCCGACGCGGAGACCGCGCTCGGCCCGGTCCGGCTCACCGGCGAGCTCGCCCGCACCACCGGCCAGCTGCGGGCCTTCGCCGACGCCGTGGACGAGGGCTCCTACCTCGACGTCCGCATCGACCGGGCGGACCCCTCCCTCAGCCCGCCCCGGCCCGACCTGCGCCGGTACAAGGTGCCGCTGGGCGTGAGCGCCGTCTACGCCGCCTCCAACTTCCCGCTCGCCTTCTCCGTGCCCGGCGGGGACACCGCGAGCGCCCTGGCCGCCGGGTGCCCGGTGGTGGTCAAGGCCCATCCCGGGCACCCGGCCACCTCCGAGCTGTGCGCCTCGCTGCTGCGCCGGGCGGCGGCCCTGGCCGGGCTCCCGGCCGGGGTCCTCGCCGTGGTGCACGGGTTCGGCGCGGGCCTGGAGCTGATCGGGCACCCGCTGGTGGCCGCCGCCGGGTTCACCGGTTCCGTCCGGGGCGGGCGGGCCCTGTTCGACGCCGCCGCCGCCCGGCCCGTGCCCATCCCCTTCCACGGCGAGCTGGGCTCCCTCAACCCCGTCGTGGTGACCCCGGCGGCGGCGGCCGAACGGGCCGGGGAGATCGGCCGGGGGCTCGCGGGCTCGGTCACCCTGGGCGTCGGCCAGTTCTGCGTCAAGCCGGGCCTGGTCCTCGTCCCCGAGGGCCCCGACGGCGACCGGCTCACCGGGGCGCTGGCCGAAGCCCTCGGCGGGACCGGGCCGGGGGTCCTGCTCGACCGGCGGATACGGGAGAACTTCCTCGCCGGGGTCGGCGAGCGGGCCGCGCTGCCCGGCGTCGCCGCGCCCGTCGCGGCGGGCCCCGGCGGGGAGCACTCCGTCGGCGCCGGGTACCTGTCGGTGGCGGCCGGGCGCCTGCTCACCGGCGGGGCGTACGACCTGCTGCTGGAGGAGTGCTTCGGCCCGGTCACCGTGGTCGTCCGGTACGCGGACCCGGGCGAGGCGGCCTCGGTGCTGGGGCGGCTCCCCGGGAACCTGAGCGCCACCCTCCAGTTGTCGGCCGCCGAGGCCGAGGGGGCCGGCGGCCCGGCCGCCGAGCTGATCCGGCAGGTCACGGAGGTCGCGGGCCGGGTCGTGGTCAACGGCTGGCCGACCGGGGTCGTGGTGGCCCCGGCGCAGCACCACGGCGGCCCGTACCCGGCGGCGACCTCGCACTCCACCTCGGTCGGCGGGGCCGCGATCGAGCGCTGGCTGCGGCCGGTGGCCTACCAGTCGGTGCCGGACGCACTGCTTCCGGTGGAACTGCGCGAGGCGAACCCGCGCGGACTGCCCCGCCGGGTCACGGGGAAGTGAGCCGGCGCCGCCGGGCGGCCACCCGTACGGCCGTCCCGGCGGCGGCGACCCGTGCGGCCACTCGGCGCAATCCCGCGCGGGGGCAGGGGAACGGCGCGGCATCTCCGGTCGTTGTCCCGGCATGACCGCTATGACCCCTGGTTCCAACCTGCCGCTCCCCACCGCCCGCGTGACGGTGGACGTGACCGCCCCGGTGCGGCTCGACGTGTCGGGGCTCCTCCTCACGGCGGACGGCAAGGTGCGCTCCGACGCCGACTTCATCTTCTACAACCAGCCGTCCGGGCCCGGTGTCAGCCACCGCTCCGGCGGCGGTTCGGCGCCGGACTCGATCACCGTCGACACCGGCGCGGTGCCCCCGGGCATCGAGCGGATCGTCGTCACGGCCAGTCCCGACGCCGCCGGGCAGACCTTCCAGGGCATCGAGCCCACCGCCACCGTGCGGGACGCGGACGGCGGCGCGGTGATCGCCACCTTCACCCCGCCGCAGCTCGGCGGCGAGACCGCGCTCGTGGTCGTCGAGGTCTACCAGCGCGGCGGCGTGTGGAAGGTGCGCGCGGTGGGCCAGGGGTACGCGAACGGCCTCGCCGGGATCGCCACCGACTTCGGCGTCTCCGTGGAGGAGCCCGCCCCGGCCCCCGCCCCGGCGCCCGTCGCCACGCCCGCATCTCCCACCGCGCCCGCAGCCACGCGGGCCTACGCCGCCTCCGCGGCCCCCGTCGCACCTGCGGCCCCGCCCGCACCGGCCGCACCGCCCGCCGCCGCCCCCCTCGGCGCCGGGAAGATCAACCTCGACAAGGGCCGGGTCAACCTCCAGAAGAACCAGACCGTCTCGCTGGTCAAGGGCGGCCGTCCGCTGCTCTCGCAGGTCAAGATGGGCCTGGGCTGGGAGCCCGCGTACCGCGGCCGGGACATCGACCTGGACGCCTCCGTCATCGCGTACGGCCCGCAGCGCAACCACATCGACAGCTGCTACTTCGGCAAGCTGTCCATCCTCGGCGGCGCCGTCAAGCACTCGGGCGACAACCTCACCGGGGACGGCGCCGGGGACGACGAGGTGATCGTCGTGGACCTCGGCCGCATCCCGGCGGACGCCACCGGTCTCGTCTTCACCGTCAACTCCTTCACCGGCCAGAAGTTCACCGAGGTGGCCAAGGCCTACTGCCGTCTGATCGACGCGGCGAGCGGTGAGGAGCTGGTCCGCTTCGACCTCACCAGCGCCGAACCGCAGACCGGCGTCCTCATGGCCAAATTGATCAAGCAGTTCTCCGGTGAGTGGGAGATGACGGCCATGGGTGAGTTTGTGAAGTCGCGCACAGTGCGCGGCATGGTCAAGCCGGCCGCGCAGGCACTCTGAGCAGGTGGGCGGGCACATGGGCGCCACCGGGCTCCCGTCACGGGTGACGGAAGCCACGTGTAATGCGGCGGTGGCTGTCAGTGCCCGCCCGTAGCCTTGATCCCATGCAGAAGACACTCCGGCTCACGGGTCCCGCCCGCCCGTCCGCCGCCGAGGCGAACGAGGCGATACGGCACCTTGTGGAGACCAGGGTGGACGGCGACTGGCCTTCGGACGCCTACGAGTTCCTCCTGGAGGAGTGGGCCGCGGCCTCCCGCGCGGAGGTCTCCGCGGCCCAGTGAGCCGGCGGGGTCCCGCCCCGGCCCTCCCGCCCGGCGCGGCCCTTCCTGGCGCGGCCTCAGCAGTCGCGCCGCCACGGCCCGGTGACGGCCAGCAGGATGCCCGGTTTCATGATGTTGGTGTAGAGCGTGCGCCCGTCCGGGGAGAAGCAGACCCCGGCGAACTCCGAGTACTTGGGCTTCTCGGCCGTGCCGATGTTCAGCTCGTTGCGCGCCAGCGGGTAGGTGCGGCCCGACTCGGTGGCGCCGAACAGGTGCTGGAGCCCCGATCCGTCCTCGGCGATGACCAGACCGCCGTCCGGGGAGACCGTGATGTTGTCCGGTCCGTCGAGGGCGCCGCCCTGCGAGGGGTCGGCGTTCACCCCGATGAGGACGGTCAGCCGGATCGTGCGCCGCTTGGGGTCGTAGAACCACACCTGGCCGTCGTGCGCGGCGCCCGGGCTCTCCAGGCGGGCGTAGGAGGAGACGAAGTACGCGCCTCCGTCCGCCCACCACATGCCCTCCAGCTTGCGTCCCCGGGTCACCGCGCCGTCCGCGAACTGCTTGCGGATCGGCACGGTCCGCGCGTCGCGGTCCGGCACCTCCACCCAGTCGACCCCGTAGACGGTGCCGATGGTCGTCGCCCGCGAGAGGTCGTCCACGAACCGGCCCCCGCTGTCGAAGCACTTGGCGGCGGCGAACCCGCCCGCGTCGGCGTCGAGGGTACGGAGCTTGCCGCGCCCGTGCCGGAACTCTTCCGGCGGGGTCCACCGGAAGAGCAGCCCGTTGGGCCGGGAGGCGTCCTCGGTCAGGTAGGCGTGGCCCCGGCGCGGGTCGATGACCACGGCCTCGTGCTGGAACCGTCCGAACGCCTTGACGGGCTGGGGGTCGCGGTTGGCGCGGCGGTCGTGCGGGTCGACCTCGAAGACGTAGCCGTGGTCCTTGGTCATCCCGTTGACGCCCGCCAGGTCCTCGCTCTCCTCGCAGGTCAGCCAGGTGCCCCACGGGGTGGCGCCGCCCGCGCAGTTGGTCGACGTACCGGCGACGCCGACCCATTCGGCGACCTCGCCGCCGCGCCGGACCTCGACGACCGTGCAGCCGCCCGACGCGGCCGGGTCGTAGACGAGGCCCTCGGTGAGCGGGACGGGATAGGGCCAGTCCGCGCGCGGGCCGTCCATCTCGTGGTTGTTGACGAGGAGGGTCACCCCCCGGGCGCCCTCGAAGGCCGCCGTGCCGTCGTGCTGGGACGGGGTGGACTCACCGGACTCCAGTGTGGTGACCCCGCTGTGCGTGAGCACCCGGTACGTGAACCCGGCGGGGAGGGCGAGGATGCCCGCCGGGTCGGGGAGGAGCGGGCCGTAACCGGGCTCCCGCGCGTGGCCGTGCTCGTCGTGGCGCGTGCTGTCGTCGGCCGCCAGCGCCCCCGGGGCGGTGGCGAGCGCGCCGACCGTCCCGGTGAGCGCGACGCCCGCACCGGCGAGGACGGTGCGGGCGGTGAAGTCTCTACGGCTGAGCGGCATCAGGTCTCCTGGGGGGTGGGGAGGCGGTGCGCTTGTCGTACGGGTCGTCGGCGCACAGGCTCGCCGCCGTACGTGAACGGGAGATGAACTCACCGTGAAGGCATGTCGCCGACCTGCCGTCGGCGCCGCCCCGGGCGCCGCCGTCACCCCCGGACGGGCCCCACGCCACCATCCCTTCACCTCCCGCCCCTTCGCCCCCGCCCCCGTACCCCAGGTCCCCGCCCCGGCCCCTCACTCGTGGCCCGGCGCCGCTCTCACGGCCGCCGGGAACGGGCCTTGAAGGCGGCCTTGCGGGCCTCCTTCGCCGTCCTGCGGTCCGGGTGCAGCCGTCCCATCGCCTCCAGGACGTATGCCGTCGCCGGGTGGTCCACCCGCCACACCCGGTCGAAGAAGCCGGTGTGGTGCGCCGTCAGGGTCTCCATGAGGAGCGGCAGTTCCTCGGTCTCGCCGTCCGCCGCGAGTTGCGCCGCGATCGTGTCGACCGTCAGCCAGAACACCATCGCCTCGTCCGGCGCCGGGACGCCGGTCGCGCCGCGCTCGGCCAGCCAGACCCGGGCGAGCCCGCCGAGTTCCGGATCGTCCAGCACCGCGCGGACGGCGGGCCCGGCCGCCGCCCCGGCCGGGACCAGGGCCAGGGCCTGCTGGCAGCGGAGCCGGCGCAGCGGGGCGCCCTCGTCGTCGCCCCGGGCCGCGGAGAGCAGCTCGGTGACGGCGGCGGCCGGGTCGCGGCCGGACAGCCACTCCTCGATCTCGGCCTGGGCCGCGCGCTCCGGGTAGGAGGAGACCGCGTGGAGCAGTACGTCGGCCCCCTTGCCGGCCAGCTCCCCGACGGCGGGGGCCTCGATCCCGGCCTCCAGCAGCCGGGCCCGGATTCCGTACAGGCCGAGGGGGGTCAGGCGGACCATCCCGTACCGGGAGATGTCTCCGTCGTCCTCGTACTCCTCGTCCGCGCCGGGGCCGCCCGCGGCGAGTTCCTCGTCGTCCGCCTCCGCCATCAGCTCCTCGTCGACGGGCCGGAACTCCACCAGGCCGATCGGCTCCAGCTGCCGGAACTGGTCGTCGAGGCGCATCATCGCCTCCGAGACCTGCTCCAGCACGGCGTCGGTCGGCTCGCCCATGTCCTGGGGCACCAGCATCGACGCGGCGAGCACGGGCAGCGGGACGGGGCCGTCCGTGCCGCCCTCGGCGGCGGTGAGCAGGTAGAGGTTGGCCAGGACCGCGTCGAGGAAGTCGGCCTCGCGCCGCGGGTTCCAGTCCAGCTGGTCGAAGTCGATCTCGCCGCCCGCGTCCAGGGCGTCCACGAGGTCGTCCAGGTCGGGGACGGCCGCGTCGGCGAGCACGGTGTCCAGGGCGGCCAGCCACAGGTCGAGCACGTCGCCGGGTGCGCCGCCCGTCAGCAGCGCCAGGTCCTCACCGGGCGCGGCGGTGCCGTACTCGGGCTCCCCCGCCGCCTCCCCGGCCGCGGCCCCCGGCCCGCCGTCGCCGTCCTCGTCCTCGTCGGGTTCGGTGACGTCCACCAGGCCCGTGTCCACGGCGACCCGCCAGGCCTGGCTCGCGTACACCGGGGAGTCCTCGTCGGCGGTGTCGAGACCGAGCACCGCGACGGCCTCGGGCACCTGGTCGGCGACGAGTTCACCCCCGATGTCGACGCGGGTGGCGGGGCCGGCCCAGCGGGCCAGCCGGACGGCGCGGGCGAACAGGGGGGCGGCCAGGGCGTCGCGGGCCAGTTCCGCGTCGGAGTGCAGCCGGACCGGCGGCAGCGTGGGGTGCGGCTCAGCGGACATGGGGCGGTTCTCCTCGCGGGCGCGGTGGGACGGGCCGTGACGTGCCACCGGGGGTGGAACGGGCCTCCGTACGGCGTCCCAGCGTAGACGCAATTCGGGCGGGCCCGGCGGGCCGTCCCCTCGGGTTCATCCCACGGACGGCCGCGGTCTTCCCTGGAGCCCTTGACAACTTTGCTGACCACACAGGAAATTGACGCGCGTAGATGTTTCGGAGTCCGCAAGGCTCCCGCTCCACCCCTGCCCCATGCCGCCGTACCCCTGTTCCACCCCCGCTCGACCTCTGCTCCACCCCCTGTCCCACACCTGCCCCACCCTCCTCTCCGTCTCCCTCGAACCACACCGGAGTTCCCGCCCATGCGCTCCTCGCACCCCCGTTCCGCCGCCGTCGCCGCCCTCGTCGCCACCGCACTGGCCACCGGCCTGCTCACGGGCTCCGCCGGTGCGGCCGAAGGCACGGCGTCCGCCGAGCCGGTCCGTATCCACGACATCCAGGGCACCACCCGGACGTCCCCGCTCAGCGGCAAGCAGGTCGCCGACGTCGAGGGCATCGTCACGGGCGTGCGCGCCTACGGCTCGCGCGGCTTCTGGATGCAGGACCCGGACGCCGACGACGACGGCGCCACCAGCGAAGGCATCTTCGTCTTCACCAGCTCGGTCCCGTCCGTCGCCGTGGGCGACGCGGTCAAGGTCTCCGGCACCGTCGGCGAGTACGTCCCCGGAGGCCTCGCCTCCGGCAACCAGTCGATGACCCAGATATCCCGTCCGGCCGTGACCGTGGTCTCCTCGGGCAACGCGCTGCCCGCGCCCACCCCGGTCAACGAGTACACCGTCCCCGCCGAGTACGCCCCGGCCGGCGACCCCGCCGCCGCAGGCAGCATCAACGGCCTGGCCCTGGAGCCCTCGCGCTACGCCCTGGACCACTACGAGTCCCTGGAGGGCATGAACGTCCGCATCGGCACCTCGCGCGTGGTCGGCGCCACCGACGCGTACGCGGGGCTGTGGGTCAGCGTCAAGGGCTGGGAGAACCCCACCCGGCGCGGCGGCACCCTCTACGGCTCCTACGCCTCCCAGAACACCGGCCGGCTCCAGATCCAGCAGCTCGCCCCCCTCGCACAGCAGCCCTTCCCGGTCGCCGACGTGGGCGACAAGCTGACCGGCCCCACCGAAGGCCCGCTGGACTTCAACCAGTTCGGCGGCTACACGCTGGTGGCCCGCACCCTCGGCACCGTCAAGGCGGGCACCCTCGCCCCCGAGAAGACCAAGGCGCAGGCCGCGGACGAGCTGGCGGTGGCCACGTACAACGTCGAGAACCTCGACCCGGGCGACCCGCAGACGAAGTTCGACGCGCTGGCGAAGGCGGTCGTCGAGAACCTGGCCTCCCCCGACGTCGTCGCCCTGGAGGAGATCCAGGACGACAACGGCACCAAGAACGACGGCACCGTCTCGGCCGAGCAGACGCTGACGAAGTTCACGGCGGCGATCACGGCCGCGGGCGGCCCGGCGTACCAGTGGCGCTACATCAGCCCGCAGGACAACAAGGACGGCGGCCAGCCCGGCGGCAACATCCGCCAGGTGTTCCTCTTCAACCCGGCGCGGGTCTCCTTCACCGAGCGCGCCCCGGGCGACGCGGTGACCGGGACCGGTGTGGTCGCGGAGAACGGCAAGGCCGCCCTGACCCACTCCCCCGGCCGGATCGCCCCGGCGGACCCGGCGTGGGACGACAGCCGCAAGCCGCTGGCCGGCGAGTTCGTCTTCCGCGGCAAGAAGGTCTTCGTGGTCGCCAACCACTTCGGTTCCAAGGGCGGCGACGAGGGTCTGACCTCGCACCACCAGCCGCCGGTGCGCTCCTCGGAGGCCAGGCGGCTGCTCCAGGCACAGGCCGTGAACGGCTTCGTCAAGGAGATCCTGGCGGTGGACGCCAAGGCGAACGTCCTGGTCCTCGGCGACATCAACGACTTCGAGTTCTCGGCGACCACGCAGGCGCTGGCGGACGGCGGGGCGCTCCACCCGGCGATCCTCTCGCTCCCGAAGTCGGAGCGGTACTCGTACGTCTACCAGGGCAACTCCCAGGTGCTGGACCAGATCCTGACCAGCCCGGCGATCAAGAAGTTCACGTACGACAGCGTGCACATCAACGCGGAGTTCGCGGCCCAGAACAGCGACCACGACCCGCAGGTGCTCCGCTTCCGCCCGTAATGGGGTGACCGGAAAGGTGCACCGGCACCGGACCCGGACGTGCCGGTGCCCTTCCTCCCCGGCCGGGGAGGGAGGGCACCGGTGCGACGGCCCGGCCGCGCGGCCGACCGTGGCGTGCGGGGACGGGCCGTGGCGTGGCGTGGCGTGGCGTGCGGGTCAGTTGTGGCTGTGGAGGACCTCGTTCAGGCCGCCCCAGACCGCGTTGTTCGGGCGGGCCTCGACGGCGCCGGTGACGGAGTTGCGGCGGAAAAGGACGTTGTCGGCGCCGGAGAGCTCCAGCGCCTTGACGATCTGGCCGTCCGGCAGGGTGACCCGGGTGCCCGCGGTCACGTACAGACCGGCCTCCACGATGCACTCGTCGCCCAGGGCGATGCCGACGCCCGCCTCGGCGCCCACCAGGCAGCGCTCGCCGATCGAGATGATCTGCTTGCCGCCGCCCGAGAGGGTGCCCATGGTGGAGGCGCCGCCGCCGATGTCGGAGCCGTCGCCGACGACGACGCCCGCGGAGATGCGGCCCTCGACCATGGAGGTGCCCAGGGTGCCCGCGTTGAAGTTGACGAAGCCCTCGTGCATGACGGTGGTGCCCTCGGCGAGGTGCGCGCCGAGGCGGACGCGGTCCGCGTCGGCGATCCGCACGCCCTTGGGGGCGACGTAGTCGGTCATGCGCGGGAACTTGTCGATCGAGGTGACCTGGAGGTGCAGGCCCTCGGCGCGCGCGTTGAGGCGTACGGTCTCGACCTGGTCGACGGCGACCGGGCCCAGCGAGGTCCAGGCGACGTTGGCCAGCAGGCCGAAGACCCCGTCGAGGTTCTGGCCGTGCGGCTTGACCAGGCGGTGGCTGAGCAGGTGCAGGCGCAGGTACGCGTCGTGCGCGTCCAGCGGCTTGTCGTCCAGGGAGGAGACGACCGTGCGGACGGCCACGACCTCGACGCCGCGCACCGCGTCCGCGCGGACCGCCTTCGGGGCGGTGTCGCCGAGCAGTTTCACGGCCTCCTCGACGGTGAGCCGCTCGGTGCCGGCCGGGCCGGGGTCGGCGACCAGCTCGGGGGCGGGGAACCAGGTGTCGAGGACGGTGCCGTCGGCGGCGATGGTGGCAAGTCCGGCGGCGACGGCGCCGGTGGTACGCGTAGCAGTCATGCCTGAAACCTAACCGGCGACGGCCCCTGGTCGCGAACCGGTCTCAGGTGCCGGTCCCGGGAGCCGGTCCCGGGAGCGGGCCGCCCGCCCGCACCCCGCCCGTTCCCCGCTCAGGCCCTTTCCCCCTGCTCAGGCCCGGTCACCGCCCGGTTCACGGCCCCGGACCGCCCTGCGCCCGGCAGCGGGGGGGGGGGACCGTCCCCGGTGGCCCGTGCCCGTCCTGCGGACGGACGGGAAAGGCCCCCGGCACGACGGTGCCGGGGGCCCTTCCCTCGCCGCGCCGGTGCGCGACGGTCAGACGTTTCGTTCAGACGTCCCGGATCGGACGTCCCGGATCGGACGTCCCGGATCGGACGTCCCGGATCGGACGTCCCGGATCAGACGTTGAAGCCGAGCGCGCGAAGCTGCTCGCGGCCGTCGTCCGTGATCTTGTCCGGGCCCCACGGCGGCATCCAGACCCAGTTGATCCGCAGCTCGTTGACGATGCCGTCCGTCGCCGACTTCGCCTGGTCCTCGATGACGTCCGTCAGCGGGCAGGCCGCCGAGGTCAGCGTCATGTCGAGGGTGGCGATGTTCGCGTCGTCGACGTGGATGCCGTAGATCAGGCCCAGGTTGACGACGTCGATGCCCAGCTCGGGGTCGACCACGTCGTAGAGGGCCTCGCGGACCTCTTCCTCGGTGGCCGGCTTGATCGACGCCCCGGGCGTCGCGTTCTCGGTCATGCCGTCTCCCTCTCCGCGTCGCCCAGTGCCTGGGCGGTCGCGTCCTTCCACGCCATCCAGCTCAGCAGAGCACATTTCACACGCGCCGGGTACTTGGAGACGCCGGCGAACGCGATCGCGTCCTCCAGCACCTCCTCCATCGCCTCGTCCGGCTCGACCTTGCCCTTGGACTGCATCAGCTCCAGGAACGCGCCCTGGATCTTCCGCGCCTCGGCCAGCTCCTTGCCGACGAGCAGCTCGTTCAGTACGGACGCGCTGGCCTGGCTGATCGAGCAGCCCTGGCCCTCGTACGAGACGTCGGTGAGCGTCTCGCCGTCGTACTTCACGCGCAGCGTGATCTCGTCCCCGCACGTCGGGTTGACGTGGTGCACCTCGGCGTCGCCGTCACGCAGGCCACGCCCGTGCGGGTGCTTGTAGTGGTCCAGGATCAGTTCCTGGTACATCGAATCCAGCTTCACCGCGTCCTCGTCGCCCTCGTCGTCCTCTTCGCCGCCGTCATCAGCGGAAGAAGTTCCGTACGTGTTCCAGCCCGTCGACGAGCGCGTCGACCTCGCCCGGAGTGGAGTACAGATAGAAAGACGCCCGCGTCGTCGCCGGAATTCCGTACCGCAGGCAGACCGGCCGGGCGCAGTGGTGGCCCACCCGGACGGCGATGCCCAGTTCGTCCAGTACCTGGCCGACGTCGTGCGGGTGGATGTCACCGAGCGTGAACGAGATCGCCGCGCCGCGGTCCTCGGCCGTGGTGGGGCCGATGATCCGCAGGCCGGGCACCTCCAGGAGGCGCTTGACCGCGTACTCGGTGATCGCGTGCTCGTGTGCGGCGATCTTGTCCATGCCGATCGCGGTCAGGTAGTCCACGGCCGCGCCGAGGCCGACGGCCTGGGCGATCGGGGGCGTACCGGCCTCGAACTTGTGGGGCGCCGGGGCGTAGGTGGACGAGTGCATCGACACGGTCTCGATCATCTCGCCGCCACCGAGGAACGGAGGCAGGTCCTCCAGCAGCTCCTGGCGGCCCCAGAGGACGCCGATGCCGGTCGGGGCGCACATCTTGTGGCCGGTGAAGGCCACGAAGTCGGCGCCGAGGGCCTGCACGTCCAGCGGCATGTGCGGGGCGGCCTGCGAGGCGTCGATCAGCACCAGCGCGCCGACCTCCTGCGCGCGCCGGACGATCGCGTCGACCGGGTTGACCGTGCCCATGATGTTGGAGACCAGCGTGAAGGAGACGATCTTCGTCTTCTCCGTGATGACCTCGTCGATGTCGGACAGGTCGAGCCGGCCGTCGTCGGTGAGGCCGAACCACTTCAGCTTCGCGCCCGTGCGCTGCGAGAGCAGCTGCCACGGCACGATGTTGGAGTGGTGCTCCATCTCCGTGATGACGATCTCGGTGTCACGGTCGACCCGGTAGGGCTCCTCGGCCCAGCCGAGCATGTTCGCGACCAGGTTGAGCGACTCCGAGGCGTTCTTCGTGAAGATCACCTCGTCGCGGCTCGGTGCGTTGATGAAGGCGGCGACCTTGTCGCGAGCGCCCTCGTACAGCGCCGTGGCCTCCTCGGCGAGCACGTGCACGCCGCGGTGGACGTTGGCGTTGTGCTGCTCGTAGTACTCGTTCAGCGCGTCGAGGACCTGGCGGGGCTTCTGCGAGGTCGCCGCGTTGTCCAGGTAAACGATCTTCTTCCCGTCGTGGACCACACGATCCAGCAGGGGGAAGTCCTTGCGGATCGCCTCGGTGTCGAGGAGGCCGGGCAGCTGCGTCACGCGGTAGCGCCACCCTTCACGTACTTGTCGTAACCCTCGGCTTCCAGCTGGTCGGCGAGCTCGGCGCCGCCGGACTCGGCGATGCGGCCGTTCGCGAACACGTGAACGAAGTCGGGCTTGATGTAGCGCAGGATGCGCGTGTAGTGGGTGATCAGCAGGGTGCCGACCTCACCGGACTCGCGGACGCGGTTGACGCCTTCCGAGACGATGCGCAGGGCGTCGACGTCGAGGCCGGAGTCGGTCTCGTCGAGGATCGCGATCTTCGGCTTGAGAAGCTCCAGCTGGAGGATCTCGTGGCGCTTCTTCTCGCCGCCGGAGAAGCCCTCGTTGACGTTACGCTCGGCGAAGGCCGGGTCCATCTGGAGCTGCTCCATCGCGGACCGGACCTCCTTCACCCAGGTACGCAGCTTCGGCGCCTCGCCGCGCATGGCGGTGGCCGAGGTGCGCAGGAAGTTGGAGACCGAGACACCGGGGACCTCGACCGGGTACTGCATGGCGAGGAAGACACCGGCGCGGGCGCGCTCGTCGACGGACATCTCCAGGACGTCTTCGCCGTCGAGGGTCACGGTGCCACCGGTGATGGTGTACTTCGGGTGTCCGGCCAGCGAGTACGCCAGGGTGGACTTGCCGGAGCCGTTCGGACCCATGATGGCGTGCGTCTCACCCTGCTTGACGGTGAGGTCGACGCCCTTGAGGATCTCGCGGGCGCCATTCGCCGAGTCGCCCGTCTCGACGGAGACGTGCAGGTCGTGGATTTCAAGCGTTGCCATGGATACCTCAGGACTCCTGGGTGAGGGAGACGAGTACATCGTCCCCTTCGATCTTTACGGGGTATACGGGTACGGGGCGCGTCGCGGGCAGACCGGACGGCTTGCCGGTGCGCAGGTCGAAGGACGACCCGTGCAGCCAGCACTCGATCATGCAGTCCTCGACCTCGCCCTCCGAGAGCGAGACGTTCGCGTGCGAGCAGATGTCGTTGATCGCGAACACCTCCCCCTCGGTGGACACGATGGACACCGGCGTGCCGTCGAGTTCCACCCGCTTGGGGGTGTCCTCCTCCAGCTCGCTCAGCGCGCACACCTTGACGTAGGTCATCAGACGGACGCCTGGAGCTCGGTCTCGATCCTGGCGAGCAGGCGCTCCTCGATGTCCGGGACACCGATCTGCTGGACGAGCTCGGCGAAGAAGCCGCGCACGACCAGACGGCGGGCCTCGTCGGCCGGGATGCCGCGGGCCTGGAGGTAGAAGAGCTGCTCGTCGTCGAAACGGCCGGTGGCGGAGGCGTGGCCGGCGCCGACGATCTCGCCGGTCTCGATCTCCAGGTTCGGCACCGAGTCGACCCGCGCGCCGTCCGTCAGGACGAGGTTGCGGTTCATCTCGTAGGTGTCGGTGCCCTCGGCGGTCTTCTCGATGAGGACGTCACCGATCCAGACCGCGTGGGCGCCCTCGCCCTGGAGCGCGCCCTTGTAGACCACGTTCGAGGTGCAGTGCGGGGCGACGTGGTCGACCAGGAGGCGGTGCTCCTGGTGCTGGCCGGCGTCGGTGAAGTACAGGCCGAAGAGCTGGGCCTCGCCGCCGGGGCCGGCGTAGTTCACGCGCGGGTGCAGGCGGACGACGTCGCCGCCGAAGGTGACGACGACCGACTTGAAGGTGGCGTCGCGGCCGACCAGCACGTTGTGCTGGGAGCAGTGGACGGCGTTGTCGTCCCAGTCCTGCACGGAGACGACGGTGAGCTTGGCGCCGTCGCCGACCAGGAAGTCGACGTTGGCGGCGCGCACGGCGTCACCGGTGTGGTCGATGACGATGACGGCCTCGGCGAAGGGCTGCACGTCGAAGACGGTGTGACCGAAGGTGGTGCCGCCCTCGCCGTGCAGCGAGACGCGGACCGGTTCGGTCAGGACGGCTTCCTTGGCCACGGTGACGACCGTGGCCTTCTCGAAGGACGAGAACGCCTGGGCGGCGATCCGGTCCACCGGGGTGCCGGCCTTGCCGATGCGCGCGTCTTCGCGGCCCACGGATTCGACGGTGACGCCCTCGGGCGCGTCGATCTGGGCCTTCATGGTGCCGTCGGCGACCGCGGTGCCGTCGTGCAGACCGCGGAGGCGGGCGAGCGGGGTGAACCGCCACTCCTCCTCGCGGCCGTGCGGGACCGGGAAGTCGGCCACGTCGAAGGACGGGGGCGCGCTCATCCGGGTGGCGACGGTGGACTCGGCGGCCACCGCGATCGAGCCGGCGGTGGTCGAACCCGCCGGGATATTCTGAGCCTCAGCCATGGCTGTCGTCTTGCTCACTTTCTTCGTTGCGGTCCCCGGCCCGCTGGGGACGCGGACCGTGGAGCTGGTGGGGGGACGGCCGGGGTCAGCCGACCGAGCCCTCCATCTGCAGCTCGATCAGCCGGTTCAGCTCCAGCGCGTACTCCATCGGCAGCTCGCGCGCGATCGGCTCGACGAAGCCGCGCACGATCATGGCCATGGCCTCGAACTCGGTCAGGCCGCGGCTCATCAGGTAGAAGAGCTGGTCGTCGGAGACCTTGGAGACGGTCGCCTCGTGACCCATGGACACGTCGTCCTCGCGGACGTCCACGTAGGGGTAGGTGTCCGAGCGGGAGATGGTGTCGACCAGGAGCGCGTCGCACAGCACGTTGGACTTCGAGCCGTGGGCGCCCTCGCCGATCTCGACCAGGCCCCGGTAGGAGGTCCGGCCGCCGCCGCGCGCCACCGACTTGGAGACGATGTTCGAGGAGGTGTTCGGCGCCATGTGCACCATCTTGGAGCCGGCGTCCTGGTGCTGGCCCTCGCCCGCGAAGGCGATGGACAGGGTCTCGCCCTTGGCGTGCTCGCCCATCAGGTAGACGGCCGGGTACTTCATGGTGACCTTGGAGCCGATGTTGCCGTCGATCCACTCCATGGTCGCGCCCTCGTACGCCACGGCGCGCTTGGTGACCAGGTTGTAGACGTTGTTCGACCAGTTCTGGATGGTCGTGTAACGGCAGCGGCCACCCTTCTTGACGATGATCTCGACCACGGCGCTGTGCAGCGAGTCCGAGGAGTAGATCGGGGCGGTGCAGCCCTCGACGTAGTGGACGTAGGCGTCCTCGTCGACGATGATCAGCGTCCGCTCGAACTGGCCCATGTTCTCCGTGTTGATACGGAAGTAGGCCTGGAGCGGGATGTCGACCTTGACGCCCTTGGGCACGTAGATGAACGAGCCGCCGGACCACACCGCGGTGTTCAGCGAGGCGAACTTGTTGTCGCCGACCGGGATGACCGTGCCGAAGTACTCCTGGAAGAGCTCCGGGTGCTCCTTGAGCGCGGTGTCCGTGTCGAGGAAGATGACGCCCTGCTCCTCCAGGTCCTCGCGGATCTGGTGGTAGACGACCTCGGACTCGTACTGGGCCGCGACACCGGCGACGAGGCGCTGCTTCTCCGCCTCGGGGATGCCGAGCCTGTCGTACGTGTTCTTGATGTCCTCCGGCAGGTCCTCCCACGAAGCGGCCTGCTTCTCGGTGGAGCGGACGAAGTACTTGATGTTGTCGAAGTCGATGCCCGAGAGGTCGGAGCCCCAGTTCGGCATGGGCTTCTTGCCGAAGAGCTTCAGCCCCTTGAGGCGGAGGTTCAGCATCCACTCCGGCTCGGACTTCTTCGCCGAGATGTCGCGGACGACTTCCTCGGACAGACCCCGCTTGGCGGCGGAGCCGGCCGCGTCGGAGTCGGCCCAGCCGTATTCGTAGGTGCCCAGGCCATCGAGCTCAGGGTGAGCAGTCTCCGTGGTCATGCGGGGTTCCTCCCGGCCGTACTTGCAGATACTGATGTGTCGGTCTGTGGGGCGCTCGCGCTGCGCGGAATGAACGTGGTGCACACCCCGTCGCCGTGGGCGATCGTGGCGAGGCGCTGCACATGCGTCCCGAGCAGGCGGGAGAAGACCTCGGTCTCCGCCTCGCACAGCTGCGGGAACTGCTCGGCGACGTGGGCGACCGGGCAGTGGTGCTGGCAGAGCTGTTCACCGCTGTGCGGACCGGGAGCGCTCTTCGCCGTAGCAGCGTACCCGTCCCTGGTCAACGCCTTGGCCAGGGCCTCGGTGCGCTCCTCGGGGGCGGCGGCCTCGACGGAGTCCCGGTAGGTCTCCGCCTGTGCCTCCAGCCGGGCCCTGGCGAAGGCGGCGACGGCCGCCTCGCCCTGTTTCCCGCCGCCCGCGGAGTGCGCGATCCAGCGCAGGGCCTCCGCGGCGAGCAGGTCGTAGGACTGGTCGAAGGCGTCCCGGCCGCAGGCCGTGAGCGCGAACACCTTGGCGGGCCGGCCCCGGGTGCGGGCACCGTAGACGCGCTGCTCGCGGGCGGCGATCACATCGTCGGCGACGAGCGCGTCGAGGTGGCGGCGGACGGCGGCCTGGGTGAGGCCGAGGCGCTGGGCGAGGTCGGCGACGGTGGACGGACCGTGGTCCAGGATGGACCGCGCGACCCGGTCGCGGGTGGACCGCTCCCCGGTCACGAGCTCCCCCTGGGGGGTCTCGGTCTGCCGTTCGCTGTATTTCACAACGCCATTGTTGCGTAATTAGAGGCGCCCCGACAAGCCGTGACGGAGGCCACTCCTGGTGGCCTCTATCACTAAGGGTTACCTTAGTTGTCGACGCAGAGTCACCTCCGGGGCAGGGCCCTCCCCTCGTGACGAGCCCCTCCGAGGAACCAGTACACGGCTCCCACCAGCAGACCTCCGCCCACGATGTTGCCCGGCACGGTGAACATCAGATTCCGGAAAAGCTCACCGAAACCGGCCGAACCGTCCAGGATCGCCAGGCTGAAAAGAGCCATGTTCGCCACACAGTGCTCGAATCCGACGGCCACGAACACCGCCACCGGCAGCCAGAGCACGATGATCCTGGCGACGTCCCCGCGGGCCCGGGTGAACATCCAGACGGCCAGGCAGACGAGCATGTTGCACAGGACCGCCCGCCAGAAGAGCTGGCCGCCGTCCAGCGCCGTCTTCCCCCGGACCATCTCCGCGAGCATGGCCCGCGCGGAGGGCGAGGAGGTCACCCCCGAGGCGTGCGCCATCGCCCCGAAGGAGAAGGCCCCGGCCAGGTTGCCGACCAGCGACAACGTCCAGGACAGGACCAGGTCCCGCACCCCGGTCCGGCCGGAGAGCGCGCCGACCAGCATGACCATCACATTGCTCGTGAAGAGCTGGGCACCCGCGAACATCACGATCGTCAGCGCGATCGGGAAGACCGCGCCCTCCAGCAGCGCCGTCGCCGCCGAGCCCTCCGCCACGAACGGCGAGATCCCGGCCAGCAGCAGCACCTCGCCGACCCCGATGTAGGCACCCGCGAGCATCGCCGAGACGAGGTAGCGCGGCGGGTGCCGGAGCTCGTGGGCCTTGCGCCCGGCCTGCCCCGAGGTGGCTTCGACGTTCTGCGCGATGGTGTCCACCCCTCGACGCTAGGCCCGCCGCCCGCCCGTCCCCGCCCGGGAAAGTCACGAAACGGGTGGACCCGTGACCCCCGGGGCCGGGCCCAAGGACCCTCCCGCCGCTCCGTAGACTCACCCGCATGAGCAACGACCCCGCCGTGGAGATCCGCGGACTGGTGAAACGGTACCGCCCAGTCCCGGACCCGCCGGCGGTGGACGGCCTGGACCTCACCGTCCGCAGGGCCTCGGTCACCGCGGTCCTCGGCCCCAACGGCGCGGGCAAGACGACCACGGTGGAGACCTGCGAGGGCTACCGCCGCCCCGACGCGGGCACCGTCCGCGTCCTCGGCCTCGACCCCTTCGCCCAGGCCGCGGCGCTGCGCCCCCGCATCGGCGTGATGCTCCAGTCCGGCGGGGTCTACTCCGGCGCGCGCGCCGTCGAGATGCTCCGCCACATGGCCGCCCTCCACGCCGCCCCGCTCGACGTGGACACCCTGGTGGAACGCCTCGGCCTCGGCGGCTGCGGCCGGACCCCCTACCGCCGGCTCTCCGGCGGCCAGCAGCAGCGCCTGGCCCTGGCCATGGCCGTGGTCGGCCGCCCCGAGCTGGTCTTCCTGGACGAACCCACCGCCGGCCTGGACCCCCAGGCCCGCCGGGCGACCTGGGAACTCGTACGGGAACTGCGCGCCGACGGGGTGTCCGTCGTCCTCACCACCCACCACATGGACGAGGCCGAGCAGCTCGCGGACGAGGTCGCCATCGTGGACGCGGGCCGGGTCATCGCCCACGGCACCCCCGAGGAACTGTGCCGGGGCGGCGCCGAGAACACGCTGCGCTTCACCGGCCGCCCCTCCCTCGACCTCGCCTCCCTGCTGAAGGCGCTGCCCGACGGCACCGGGGCCGCCGAACTCACCCCGGGCGTCTACCGGGTCTCCGGGGACGTCCACCCGAGGCTGCTGGCCACCGTCGCCTCCTGGTGCGCGCAGCACGGCGTGATGCCCGACAGCCTCTCCGTGGAGCGGCACACCCTGGAGGACGTGTTCCTGGAGCTGACCGGCAAGGAGCTGCGCGGATGACCACGTACGGAACCGGCACCCGCCGGGGGCCCGGGGGTCGCCCCCCCGGAAGGACACAGCCTGGAGCTGACCGGCAAGGAGCTGCGCGGATGACCACGTACGGAACCGGCACCCGCCGGGGGCCCGGGGGTCGCCCCCCGGAAGGACACAGCCCGGAGCTGACCGGCAAGGAGTTGCGCGGATGACCACGTACGCAACCGGCACCCGCCGGGGGCCCGGGGGCCGCCCCCCGGAAGGACACAGCCCGGAGCCGACCGGCAAGGAGCTGCGCGGATGAGCGCCGGTACGTTCACCCCCGCCCCCGGGGCTGCCCCCGTCTCCCGCATGATCCTCGCGCAGACGGCGCTGGAGACCCGGATGCTGCTGCGCAACGGGGAGCAGCTGCTGCTGACCGTGGTCATCCCGGCGCTGCTGCTGGTCCTGTTCTCCTCGGTGGACATCATCACCGTGCCCGTCCAGGAGGGCGGCGGCGGGAAGTCCGTGGATTTCCTCGCGCCCGGCGTCCTGGCGCTCGCCGTGATGTCCACCGCCTTCACCGGCCAGGCCATCGCCACCGGCTTCGACCGCCGCTACGGGGTCCTCAAGCGGCTCGGGGCCTCCCCGCTGCCGCGGTGGGCGCTGATGGCCGCCAAGACCCTGTCGGTGCTGGTCACCGAGGTGCTCCAGATCGCCCTGCTCACCGCGATCGCCTTCGCGCTGGGCTGGTCCCCGCAGGGGAACCCGCTCTCGGCCGCCGCGCTGATCCTGCTGGGCACCGCCGCGTTCTCCGGGCTCGGGCTGCTGATGGCGGGCACGCTCAAGGCCGAGCTGACCCTGGCCGCCGCGAACCTGGTCTTCCTGCTGCTGCTGGTCGGCGGCGGGGTGATCGTGCCGCTGGAGAAGTTCCCGGAAGCGGTCCAGGAGGTCCTGGGCCTGCTGCCCATCGCGGCCCTGTCCGAGGGGCTGCGCGAGGTGCTCCAGCACGGGGGCGCGCTGCCCTGGGCGGACGCCGCCGTCCTGACGGCCTGGGCCGTCCTGGGCCTGGGCGCCGCCGCGCGGTTCTTCCGCTGGGAATGAACCGCCGGAGAGGAAGCCTTCCGCCCGGCTCCGCCGTGGCGCGACGACGGACGTCCCCACCCGTGAGGGACGCAGACCACGAAGCCGGGGGCGGACATGGCGGAGCGAGAGGCCGTTTCGGGGCTCGACGAGCGGTGGGTGCTGGTCCGGTCGGGGGCCGTGGAGGTGGCGCCCGAGGAGCGCGAACGGCTGCTGGACGAGCTGATCGCCGCCCTACGCGCCCAGCCGGACGATCCCGGCCGCACCGCCCTGCTGGGGCTGCGGCTGGCCGACCGGGCCGCGCTGCGCTTCGCCGAGGGGGACCGTGCCTCGGCGCTCGGCGCGATCGAGGAGTCGCTGCGCAGCTCCGGGCGGGCGGCCCCGTACTCCGCCGAGTTCGCCCGCTGGTACGCGCGCGGGCTGATCAACCACGGGGTGTGGCTGGCCTGGCCGCTGAGTGACGGCGACCGGCTGCCGAGGCATCCGCTGGGCGCGGCCGGCTCCGAGGGTCCCACGGCCATGGAGCGCGCCGCCGGCGAGCGGGCCCGCGACCTGACCCGCACGGCGGTCGAGGTGTGGTCCGGGCTGGACCAGGAGGACCCGGTCAACCGGCGCGGTCTCGCCCAGGCCAAGGTCTTCCTCGGGGACCGGCTCGCCGAGCTGGGCGCCGCCGAGGAGGCGGTGGCCTGGGCGGTGGACGCGCAGGAGGACTTCCGCCGGCTGCTGTTCTCGGCCCCCGGCGCCGAGGAGGCCCAGGAGGCCGGGGAGGCCCTGGACCACCTCGGCCGCCAGCTCGGGCTGCGGCTGCGCTTCCTGTCCTTCGACTCCCTGGTGAGCCTGCGCGCCCGGGGGCTGCTGCCCGAACCGCTGCTGCCCCAGGCCGTGGTGGCCGCCCGCGTCCGGGGGGCGGACGGGTCCGTGATCGCCGCCCGGCTCGGCCTCGGCGCCGGACAGGTCGCCACCATGCTGGAGGTCACCCCCTGGCTCGCGGTCTGGCGGATCGACGTACGGACCCCCGACGGGCTGTGGAAGGCGCTGGACCGGCCCTGGCGCGACACGGCCGAGGTGCGCGACCGGACGGCCGAGGAGGTGGCCGCCGGGGTGGTGCGCGCGTTCAGGGCCCGCGCCGACTGCCCCGGCGAGGGCGGCTCCTGGCGCATCCGGCTCTGGTGGCACGAGGAGGGCGACCCGGCGGGGGCCGCGTACCGGCTGTTCGCCGGGCCCGACGCACCCGCCGGGACCCCCTCGTGAAACTTTGCACAAGGCGCCGCCTACGATGGTGGCCGTGTTGACCCCTCTCGCCTTCATCGCCAGCCGCTGGACCCCGTCCGCCCGGACCGTCCGGCGGGCCGCGTCCGCCGCGCTCCTCATGAGCGTGGTCATCGTCGTCACCGGCGGCGCGGTACGGCTGACCGGTTCCGGCCTCGGCTGCGACACCTGGCCCAAGTGCACCGACGACAGTCTGATCGCGACGCCCGCCCAGGGCCTCCACGGCGCCATCGAGTTCGGCAACCGGCTGCTGACGTACGTGCTCTGCGCGGCCGTCGGCTGGATCATCGTCGCGGCGCGCTCGGCCGAGCCGTGGCGCCGGTCGCTGACCCGGCTGGGCTGGCTCCAGTTCGTCATCGTGACGGCCAACGCCGTGCTCGGCGGCATCACCGTCATGACGGGGCTCAACCCGTACAGCGTCGCCGGGCACTTCCTGCTCGCGACCGCGCTGATCACCGTCGCCACCGTCACCTGGCAGCGCACCCGTGAGGGTGACCACGCGCCCCGGCCGCGCGTGCCCGGCCCGGTGCGCAAGCTGTCGTGGACGCTGCTGACGGCCACCTCCGTGCTGATCGCGGCGGGCACGGTGGTGACGGGTTCCGGTCCGCACGCCGGTGACAGCAGCGAGATCGCGCGGATGCCCTTCGACTGGGCCACCACCGCGCACGTGCACGCCGTCGCCGCCTGGGTGGTGTGCGCGCTCGCCGTGGCGATGTGGCTGCTGCTGCGGGTCGCGGACGCCCCCGCCGACACCCTGGCCCGCTCCCGCGACCTGCTGGTCGTGCTGCTGGCGCAGGGCGTCATCGGCTACGTCCAGTTCTTCAGCGATCTGCCCGAACTGCTGGTCGGCGCCCACATGCTGGGCTCCTGCCTGGTGTGGATCGCGGTCCTGCGGGTGGCGCTGAGCCTGCGCGAGCGCCCGGCGGAGCAGCCGGAGCTCCCGGCCCGGGACAGCGCCCCGCTCTCCGTGGCCTGACCGCCCGGCCCCCGGCCCCGTACCGCCCGCCCGGCCCCTGGCCGTGGCGGGCGGTGTCGTTCGCGGCCAGGGGCCGTGTACGGGGAACCCCGGGCGGTGGTCGGAGCCGGGCGCCCCACCCCCGGGCGGCGAAAAACCCCGCGCCCTGAACAGGTGCGCGGGGTTCACGTGCTCCGCGGCCTGAGAGCCGGGGCGTCTGCCGGAGACACCGGGTGACACGGCGTCCGAGGTGTTGACCGGGGCGGTGCGGGAGGGGTCAGGCCGCCGGATCGACGGGGGTGGCCGGGTCGGCCGGGTTGGCGGGGCCGCCGAGCTGGATGCCCGCCATCCGGGTCCACTCGTACGGCCCGGTGCGCATCCGCGCGGCCAGCTCGCCGTCGAGCTCCTCGTGGAGGGTCAGTCCGGCCTTGCCGGCGGCCAGTACGGCCACCGCGTGGTCCGGGGCGACCAGGTCGCCCCAGCCGCCGTCCGTACCGACGAGCACGATCCGGGTGCCGGCCCGGCCGATGTGGGCGAGGTGGCCCTCGGCGCCGCCGTGGCGTCCGGCGAACGCGCCGATCCGGCGGGCCAGCCGGGCCGCCCTGCGGTCCTGCTTCCTGTCCGCGGCGCCTGCGGTGCCCGCCGCGCCTGCGGTCTCTGCGGTGTCTGCCATGAACGGCATGCTACCGGCGAGTAATCAGTGGAGGAAGGGAGCCGGGAGGTGTCGGAGGGAGCGGGTCAGCGGAGGAAGGGGTCGACGGCCACGGCCACGAAGAGCAGCGACACGTAGGTGATGGACCAGTGGAACAGCCGCATCTCCTTGAGCTTCGGACCCGTCACGTCCGACTTGGCCCGGGTGTGCAGCGCGTGCGCCTCCCACAGCCACCAGCCGCCCGCGAGCAGCGCGACCGAGGTGTAGAACCAGCCGGTGTACCCCAGCGGGGTCAGCAGCAGCGAGACCGCCACCATCACCCAGCTGTAGACGACGATCTGGCGGGCCACGACCTTGTTGCCGGCCACCACGGGGAGCATCGGCACGCCGACCCGCGCGTAGTCGTCCTTCACCTTCATCGACAGCGGCCAGTAGTGCGGCGGCGTCCAGAAGAAGATGACGAGGAAGAGGATGACCGCGGCCCAGGAGACCTCGTTCTTCACCGCCGACCAGCCGATCAGCACCGGCATGCAGCCCGCGATGCCGCCCCAGACGATGTTCTGGGAGGTGCGCCGCTTCAGCAGCATCGTGTAGACCACGACGTAGAAGAGGAGCGCGCCGAGCGAGAGCGCCGCCGAGAGCCAGTTGATCAGCAGCCCGAAGAAGAGGGTGGAGACCACCCCGAGGGTGATGCCGAAGGCGAGGCACTCGCGCGGGCTGACCATGCCGGTCACCAGCGGGCGCTGGGACGTGCGGTCCATCAGCGCGTCGATGTCGCGGTCGATGTACATGTTCAGCGCGTTGGCGCCGCCCGCGGAGAGGTAGCCGCCGAAGCAGGTCGCGAGAACCAGCCACAGGGACGGCACGCCCTGTTCCGCGAGGAACATCACCGGCACGGTCGTGATGAGCAGAAGCTCGATGATCCGCGGCTTGGTCAGCGCCACGAAAGCCATGAACCGGGCCCCGAACGGCCGGCGACCGGGGCTCGTCCCGAGTTCCCCCGTGGCCCTGCGGGCACGGGAGGTGCCCCCGCCCGCTGGACGGGATTCGACGGCCGTCACGCACACCCCTGAGAGAGAATCCAGCAAGCTCCGACTCGGCCCTCACGACATGAAGGTCCGGTAAAGGCTTGCGCGTACCACGCCACTGTAGACGTTGCCCTGACATCGCCCCGCGCGGGGGTCGGCTCGTGTTGGGCCGATCGGATCGGGCACCCGGGCCGGGCCGCCCGGGGCCCGTGACGGCGGCCGGACCGGGTGCGTGCGGGCAGGTGAACGCGGTCCGGCGACGTAGTGACGGACTGCGGGCACTCGAATAGCCGCACGCCCCGGCGGGGGTAGGCTCGGAATCGCGCCGGTGCACCGTTCGTCACCGGGAACAGATATGTGGAGAGGAGCCCTGACAAACGGTGAGCACCAAGCCGACCACCACAGAGCTCGTGTGGACCGAACTGGACCAGCGGGCCGTCGACACCGCCCGCATCCTGGCTGCTGACGCGGTACAGAAGGTCGGAAACGGCCACCCCGGTACGGCGATGAGCCTGGCCCCCGCCGCGTACACCCTCTTCCAGAAGGTGATGCGTCACGACCCCGCGGACCCCGAGTGGGTCGGCCGGGACCGCTTCGTGCTTTCCGCCGGGCATTCGTCCCTCACCCTCTACACCCAGCTGTACCTCGCTGGATTCGGGCTCGAACTGGACGACCTCAAGGCGTTCCGCACCTGGGGTTCCAAGACCCCCGGTCACCCGGAGTACGGCCACACCGCCGGCGTCGAGACGACCACCGGCCCGCTGGGCCAGGGCGTCGCCAACGCGGTCGGCATGGCCATGGCCGCCCGCTACGAGCGTGGCCTGTTCGACCCGGAGGCCGCCCCGGGCACCTCCCCGTTCGACCACATGATCTACGCGATCGCCGGCGACGGCTGCCTCCAGGAGGGCATCTCCGCCGAGGCGTCCTCCCTGGCCGGTCACCAGAAGCTCGGCAACCTGGTGCTCCTGTGGGACGACAACCACATCTCCATCGAGGGCGACACCGAGACGGCCGTCTCCGAGGACACCCTCGCCCGCTACGAGGCGTACGGCTGGCACGTCCAGCGCGTCGCGCAGCAGGAGAACGGCGACCTCGACCCGAAGGCGCTCTTCGCCGCCCTCCAGGCCGCCAGGGCCGAGACCGGGCGCCCGTCCTTCATCGCGGCCCGCTCGATCATCGCCTGGCCCGCGCCGCACGCCCAGGGCACCGAGGCCTCGCACGGCTCGGCCCTCGGCGACGCCGAGATCGCGGCCACCAAGCGCGTCCTCGGTTTCGACCCGGAGCAGACCTTCGAGGTCTCCGGCGAGGTCATCGCGCACACCCGCAAGGCGCTCGACCGGGGCCGTGAGGCCAAGGCCGCCTGGGAGAAGGAGTTCTCCGCCTGGCGCACCGCCAACCCGGAGCGCGCGGCCGAGTTCGACCGCATCGACGCGAACGAGCTGCCCGAGGGCTGGGAGGAGAAGATCCCCGCCTTCGAGACCGGCAAGTCCGTCGCCACCCGCGCCGCCTCCGGCAAGGTCCTCGAAGCGCTCGGCGCCGTCATCCCGGAGCTGTGGGGCGGCTCGGCCGACCTGGCCGGCTCCAACAACACCACCATCGACAAGAACTCCTCGTTCCTGCCGGTGGGCAACCCGCTGCCGGGGGCCGACCCGTACGGCCGCACCGTCCACTTCGGCATCCGCGAGCACTCCATGGCCGCGGCCATGAACGGCATCGCCCTGCACGGCCACACCCGCATCTACGGCGGCACCTTCCTGGTGTTCTCCGACTACATGCGCAACGCCGTCCGCCTCTCCGCGCTGATGCACGTGCCGGTCACCTACGTGTGGACGCACGACTCCATCGGCCTCGGCGAGGACGGCCCCACCCACCAGCCCGTCGAGCACGTCGCCTCGCTGCGCGCCATCCCGGGCCTGAACGTGGTCCGCCCGGCCGACGCCAACGAGACCGCCATCGCCTGGCGCGAGATCCTCAGGCGCCACACCAAGGTCTTCGGCAAGGGCGCCCCGCACGGCCTGGCGCTGACCCGCCAGGGCGTGCCGACCTACGAGCGCGACGAGAACGCGGCCAAGGGCGGCTACGTGCTGTTCGAGGCCACGGGCCCCGACGGGCAGGACACGGCCCCCGAGGTCGTCCTCATCGGCACCGGCTCCGAGGTCCAGCTCGCCGTCGCCGCGCGCGAGGCGCTCCAGGCCGAGGGCGTCGCGGCCCGTGTGGTCTCGATGCCGTCCGTCGAGTGGTTCGAGGAGCAGGACCAGGAGTACAAGGACAGCGTCCTGCCCCCCTCGGTCACGGCGCGAGTCGCGGTCGAGGCGGGCATCGGCCTGACCTGGCACCGTTACGTCGGCGACGCGGGCAGGATCGTGTCGCTGGAGCACTTCGGTGCCTCCGCCGACGGCGCCGTGCTGTACCGCGAGTTCGGCCTGACCGCCGAAGCCGTGACCGCAGCCGCCAAGGAATCCCTCGCCGCCGCCGCGCGCTGACGCCGGTACCAGAACCAGTAGGAGATGCAATTCCCATGACAGACGCACTCAAGCGCCTTTCCGACGAGGGCGTGGCGATCTGGCTGGACGACCTGTCCCGCAAGCGCATCACGTCCGGCAACCTGGCCGAGCTCATCGACCAGTCGCACGTGGTCGGTGTCACCACCAACCCGGCCATCTTCCAGAAGGCCATCAGCGGCGGCGAGGGGTACGAGCAGCAGCTCACCGACCTCGCGGCCCGCAAGGTCACCGTGGACGAGGCCCTGCGCATGATCACGACGGCGGACGTCCGTGACGCCGCCGACATCCTGCGCCCGGTCCACGACCGCACCGACGGCCAGGACGGCCGCGTGTCGATCGAGGTCGACCCGCGCCTGGCCCACGAGACGGTGGCGACGGTCGCCGAGGCCAAGCAGCTCGCCTGGCTGGTGGACCGCCCGAACACGCTCATCAAGATCCCGGCGACCAAGGCCGGTCTGCCCGCGATCGCCGCGGTCATCGGCAAGGGCATCAGCGTCAACGTCACGCTGATCTTCTCGCTGGAGCGCTACCGCGGGGTGATGGACGCGTACCTGACGGGTCTGGAGGAGGCGAAGGCCGCCGGTCTCGACCTCTCCCTGATCCACTCGGTCGCCTCCTTCTTCGTCTCCCGCGTGGACAGCGAGATCGACAAGCGCCTGGACGCCGTCGGCACCGACGCGGCCAAGGCCCTCAAGGGCAAGGCGGCGCTCGCCAACGCCCGGCTGGCCTACGAGGCGTACGAGGAGGTCTTCTCCTCCGACCGCTGGACCGCGCTGGAGCGCCTGGGCGCCAACAAGCAGCGTCCGCTGTGGGCCTCGACCGGCGTCAAGGACCCGGCCTACAAGGACACCCTGTACGTGGACGACCTGGTCGCCCCGAACACGGTCAACACCATGCCGGAGGCCACCCTGGAGGCCACCGCCGACCACGGGCAGATCACGGGTGACACCGTGCGCGGCACCTACGAGCAGGCGCGCGCCGAGCTCGCTGCGGTCGCGGAGCAGGGCATCTCGTACGACGATGTGGTGCAGCTGCTGGAGGACGAAGGCGTCGAGAAGTTCGCGGCGTCCTGGAACGACCTGCTGAAGTCGACCGAGGCGGAGCTTGAGCGCCTTGCCCCCGCGGAGGACTGAGTAATTTGTCGGTAAACGGGGCGAACCCGCTTCGTGACGCACAGGACCGTCGGCTCCCGCGTATCGCGGGGCCGTCCGGCCTGGTCATTTTCGGCGTCACGGGTGACCTGTCGCGCAAGAAGCTGATGCCCGCCGTCTACGACCTGGCCAATCGCGGTCTGCTCCCGCCGGGCTTCTCGCTGATCGGGTTCGCCCGGCGCGAGTGGCAGGACGAGGACTTCGCGAAGGAGGTCCACGACGCGGTCAAGGAACACGCCCGCACCCCCTTCCGCGAGGAGGTGTGGCAGCAGCTGGTGCAGGGCTGCCGCTTCGTCCAGGGCGACTTCGACGACGACCAGGCGTTCGAGACGCTGAAGGCGACGATCGAGGAGCTCGACAAGGCGCAGGGCACGGGCGGCAACTTCGCCTTCTACCTGTCCGTCCCGCCGAAGTTCTTCCCCAAGGTCGTCGCCCAGCTCAAGAAGCACGGGCTGGCGGACCAGAAGGAGGGCTCCTGGCGCCGCGCGGTCATCGAGAAGCCGTTCGGGCACGACCTGACCAGTGCGCAGGAGCTCAACCAGCTCGTGCACGACGTCTTCCCGCCCAACGAGGTCTTCCGGATCGACCACTACCTGGGCAAGGAGACCGTCCAGAACATCCTGGCGCTCCGCTTCGCCAACACGATGTTCGAGCCGATCTGGAACCGGTCGTACGTCGACCACGTGCAGATCACCATGGCCGAGGACATCGGCATCGGCGGCCGGGCCGGGTACTACGACGGCATCGGCGCGGCCCGTGACGTCATCCAGAACCACCTGCTCCAGCTCCTCGCGCTGACGGCGATGGAGGAGCCCGGCTCCTTCCACCCCAAGGCGCTGGTGGCCGAGAAGCTCAAGGTGCTGACCGCCGTGGAGCTCCCCGACGACCTGGGCAAGCACACCGTGCGCGGCCAGTACTCGGCGGCGTGGCAGGGCGGCGAGAAGGTCGTCGGGTACCTCGAAGAGGACGGCATCGACCCCAGGTCGAAGACCGACACCTACGCGGCCATCCGTCTGGAGATCAACAACCGCCGCTGGGCGGGCGTCCCGTTCTACCTGCGGACCGGCAAGCGCCTGGGCCGCCGGGTGACCGAGATCGCGGTGGTCTTCAAGCGGGCCCCGTACCTCCCGTTCGAGTCGGGCGCGACCGAGGAGCTGGGGCAGAACGCCCTGGTCATCCGGGTCCAGCCGGACGAGGGCGTGACGGTCCGCTTCGGCTCGAAGGTTCCGGGCACCTCCATGGAGGTCCGGGACGTCACGATGGACTTCGCCTACGGCGAGTCCTTCACGGAGTCGAGCCCCGAGGCGTACGAGCGGCTCATCCTCGACGTGCTCCTCGGCGACGCGAACCTCTTCCCGCGTCACCAGGAGGTCGAGCTGTCCTGGAACATCCTCGACCCGATCGAGGAGTACTGGGACAAGCACGGCAAGCCCGCGCAGTACCCGGCGGGCACCTGGGGTCCGGTCGAGGCGGACGAGATGCTCGCACGAGACGGACGGAGCTGGCGCCGGCCATGAAGATCGACCTTACGGAGACCAACTCCAGCAAGATCAACGCCGCGTTGGTGCAGGCACGCCGGGACATCGGCACGCCGGCCATCGGCATGGTCCTCACGCTGGTGATCGTGACCGACGAGGAGAACGCGTACGACGCGCTCAAGTCGGCGAACGACGCGTCCCACGAACACCCCTCGCGGATCGTCGTCGTCATCAAGCGGGTCAGCCGCTCGCCGCGCAGCCGCCAGGGCGCCCGTCTCGACGCGGAGATCCGCGTCGGGGCGGACTCCGGCACCGGCGAGACGGTGGTGCTCCGCCTCCACGGCGAACTGGTCGACCACGCCCAGTCGGTGGTTCTCCCGCTTCTCCTGCCGGACGCCCCCGTGGTCGTCTGGTGGCCCGAGGGCGCTCCGTCGGACCTGGCGGGCGACCCGCTGGGTTCGCTGGGCCAGCGCCGGATCACGGACACGTACTCCTGCGAGGACCCGATCGGGGCCCTCGGGGCGCGGGCCGCGGCCTACGCACCCGGGGACACCGACCTGTCCTGGACCCGGATCACCCCGTGGCGTTCCATGCTGGCGGCGGCGCTGGACCAGCAGACCCTGTCGGTCGGCACGGTGACCGTCGAGGGCGAGGACGACAACCCGAGCTGCGAGCTGCTGGCCATGTGGCTCGCGGACCGGCTCGGCGTCCCCGTCCAGCGCACCCTGTCGTCGGGCCCGGGTCTGACGGCCGTACGCCTGGAGACCAAGGACGGCGCGATCGTCCTGGACCGCGCGGACGGCTCGCTGGCCACGCTGTGCATGCCGGGGCAGCCCGACCGCGCGGTGGCGCTCAAGCGCCGTGACACGGCCGAGCTGCTGGCGGAGGAGCTGCGCCGGCTGGACCCGGACAACACGTACGAGGCTTCGCTGAAGTTCGGCGTGGCGAAGCTGGCGGCCACCGCTGCGGCGGCGCCCGCGCCGGCGGAGACGGCCAAGGCTCCCGCGGCTGCGGGAGCGGCTGCCGCCAAGCAGGCTCCGGCCGGGCAGGCCGGGGCCGGGGCGGCCAAGGCTCCGGCCGCGAAGCCGGCCAGGAAGGCCGCGGCCAAGTAACACGGTCCACTGCGCGGCCCCGCCCCTCCCCCGCCCCTCGCCGTCCTCCGGGCCGGCGAGGGGCGGGGCGGGCAACGGCTCCGCGCAGTGGCATCCGCACCCGAACTACCAAGAAGGCGGCAACACCATGGGTATGACGACTCCCCAGGTCGTCGTCCACCGGGACAAGGAGCTGATGGCCCAGGCCACGGCGGCCCGGCTCATCACGAAGATCGTGGACGCGCAGGCGGCCCGCGGCTCCGCGTCCGTCGTGCTCACCGGCGGACGCAACGGCAACGGGCTGCTCGCGGCCCTGGCCGCCGCCCCGGCCCGGGACGCGGTCGACTGGTCCCGGCTGGATCTGTGGTGGGGCGACGAGCGGTACGTCCCCGGTGACGACCCGGAGCGCAACCACGTCCAGGCCCGCGAGGTGCTCCTGGACTCCGTCCCGCTCGACCCGGCCCGGGTCCACGTCATGCCCGCCTCGGACGGCCCGTACGGCTCCGACGCGGACGCGGCGGCGGCCTCGTACGCGACCGAGCTGGCGAAGGCCGCCGGGCCCGAGGACCACGGTCCGGTGCCCCGCTTCGACGTGCTGATGCTGGGGGTGGGCCCGGACACCCACGTGGCCTCCCTGTTCCCGGAGCACCCGGCCGCGCGGGAGACCGAGCGCACGGTGGTCGGCGTCCACGGCGCCCCGAAGCCGCCGCCCACCCGGATCTCGCTGACCCTCCCGGCGATCCGGGCGGCCCGCGAGGTGTGGCTCCTGGCGGCGGGCGAGGACAAGGCGGGCGCGGTGGCCATCGCCCTCGGCGGCGCGGGCTCCGTCCAGGCCCCGGCCGCGCAGGCGTACGGCCGCTCCCGCACCCTGTGGCTGCTGGACCGCGCGGCGGCGGCGCAGCTCCCGCCGGAGATGTACCCGCGGGGCTGAGACACCCCCGTACGCCGACCCGCGTACACCGGTCCCGGGGCCGGGGTGCTCAGCCGCGGCCGCGCAGCTCCCGGTAGGTGGCGACCAGGGCCTTGGTCGAGGGGTCCAGGCCGGGCACGTCCACGCCCTCCGTCAGGGCCGGCTCCACCCGCTTGGCGAGGACCTTGCCGAGCTCCACGCCCCACTGGTCGAAGGAGTCGATGTTCCACACCGCGCCCTGGACGAACACCTTGTGCTCGTACAGGGCGATCAGCTGTCCCAGCACGGCCGGGGTCAGCTCGGTGGCGAGGATCGTGGTCGTGGGGTGGTTGCCCTGGAAGGTCTTGTGCGGGACGAGCGGCTCGGGGACGCCCTCCGCCCGGACCTCCGCCGCCGTCCTGCCGAAGGCCAGCGCCTGGGTCTGCGCGAAGAAGTTCGCCATCAGCAGGTCGTGCTGGGCCGCGAGCAGCGGCGGGAGATCCGCCACCGGCCGCGCGAAGCCGATGAAGTCCGCCGGGATCATCCGGGTGCCCTGGTGGATCAGCTGGTAGTAGGCGTGCTGCCCGTTGGTGCCGGGCGTGCCCCACACCACCGGGCCGGTCTGCCACTGGACCGGGTCGCCGTCACGGTCCACGGACTTGCCGTTGGACTCCATGTCGAGCTGCTGGAGGTAGGCGGTGAACCGCGACAGGTAGTGGCTGTACGGGAGCACCGCGTGCGACTGGGCGTCGTAGAACCCGCCGTACCAGATGCCCAGCAGCCCGAGCAGCAGCGGCGCGTTCCGCTCCGCCGGGGCCGTAAGGAAGTGCCGGTCCATCGTCTCGAAGCCGCCGAGCATCTCGCGGAAGGAGTCCGCCCCGATCGCGATCATGAGCGAGAGCCCGATGGCCGAGTCGAAGGAGTAGCGCCCGCCGACCCAGTCCCAGAACTCGAACATGTTGGCGGGGTCGATGCCGAACTCGGTGACCTTCTCCGCGTTGGTGGAGAGCGCCACGAAGTGCCGGGCCACCGCCGCCGGGTCCCCGCCGAGGCCCTCCAGCAGCCAGGCGCGGGCCGAGGTGGCGTTGGTGATCGTCTCGATGGTGGTGAAGGTCTTGGAGGCGATGATGAAGAGCGTCTCGGCCGGGTCCAGGTCCCGCACGGCCTCGTGCAGGTCGGCGCCGTCCACGTTGGAGACGAAGCGCAGGGTCAGCTCGCGGTCGCTGAAGGCGCGCAGGGCCTCGTAGGCCATCGCCGGGCCCAGGTCGGAGCCGCCGATGCCGATGTTGACGACGTTCGTGATGCGCCTGCCGGTGAAGCCGGTCCACTCCCCCGACCGGACCTGGCCGGAGAAGGCGGCCATCTTGCCGAGGACGGCGTGGACACCGGGGACGACGTTCTCCCCGTCCACCTCGATGACGGCGCCCTCGGGGGCGCGCAGGGCGGTGTGCAGGACCGCCCGGTCCTCGGTCGTGTTGATCTTCTCGCCGCGGAACATGGCCTCGCGCAGGCCGGCCACGCCCGTCGCGTCCGCCAGCTCGTACAGGAGCGCCAGCGTCTCGTCGGTGACGAGGTGCTTGGAGTAGTCGACGTACAGCTCCCCGGCGCGCAGGGTGTAGCCGGTGCCCCGGCCCGGATCGGCCTCGAACAGCTCCCGCAGGTGCGTGCGGCCCAGCTCTTCCCGGTGCTTGCCGAGGGCGAGCCACTCCGGTGTCCGGTTGAGCTTCGTACGACCCTGTGGCCGCTCACCGCCACCCTCGCTCGACGCGCTCCGCGCGGCGGCCTGCTGTGCGTTCATCTCGGCCATCAACCCACTTCTTCCGTCCTGTGTGCCCCGCCGATCACCAACTTAAGGGATCGGGAGCGGGCCACCGCGCACAAAGAGGCCCGGTCCCGCAGGAGAAGACTCCTGCGCGACCGGGCCTCCAGTCACCTTGTGGCCCGCGAGTCTCAGATCTCGCCGCGGAGCTTGGCGAGCGCCTCGGCGAGGATCGCCTCGCCGTCGGCGTCCGTGCGCCGCTCCCGTACGTACGCCAGGTGCGTCTTGTACGGTTCGGTGCGCGGCGGCGCCGGCGGGTCGTCCCGGTCCTGGCCGGCCGGGAAGCCGCAGCGCGGACAGTCCCAGGTCTCCGGAACCTGCGCGTCGCTGGCGAAGCTCGGCTGCGTCTCGTGCCCGTTCGAGCACCAGAAGGAGATGCGCAGACGGGGTGCGGACTCGCCGCGCTCCGCCTCGCCCATCGGCCCCGCTCCGACTCGACTGCCACGAATCGCGTTGCCACTTGCCACGGTCGTAACTCCCTGCGTGATGGTGCCGCGGAGCGTGAGGGAAAGGTCCGCCGCGGGCGCCCGGGTCTACGTAAGGCCCAACGCGCGTCCAGTGAATGGAGTTACTCATTCCATGGTGTGGACGCAGGACCTCATGATAGGCCGGGCGGCTCCGGCCGGACCGCCGCAATGGCCAAAACGGTCACAACCGTCAGCGGCCCGCCTTCATCAGCAGACCGAGGGCCATGATGCACGCGAACCACAGCAGACCGACGACGACGGTGATGCGGTCCAGGTTGCGCTCCGCGACGGAGGACCCGCCGACCGACGACTGCATGCCGCCGCCGAACATGTCGGAAAGGCCGCCGCCCTTGCCCTTGTGCATCAGCACGAGCAGCATCAGCAGGGCGCTGAAGACGACCAGGGCGATCGAGAACCCCATAATCACGGCTGATTCCTACTTTCTGGCTTCTCTGGCTTTGCGGCTTCGCTGGGATGTGCAGCGGGGGCCGGCCGGCTGATGGTGCAGCCTGCTGGCCCCCGCAAGGGTACGACGTATCCGCCCTACCGCATACTCTCAGCGATACTCACTGGTCGCGGAAGCGGACGATCTTGACGAACTCGTCCGTGTCCAGCGCCGCGCCGCCGATCAGGGCGCCGTCGACGTCGGGCTGGGCCATGATCGCGGCGATGTTGCCGGACTTGACCGAGCCGCCGTACTGGATGCGGACCTTGTCGGCCAGTTCCTGGGAGTACAGCTCGGCGAGACGGCCGCGGATCGCCCCGCAGACCTCCTGGGCGTCCTCGGGGGTGGCGACCTCGCCGGTCCCGATGGCCCAGACGGGCTCGTACGCGATCACGATGGACTCGGCCTGCTCGGCCGGGAGGTCCTTGAGGCCGCCGTCGAGCTGGCGCAGCGTGTACGGGACCTGCTCGCCGGCCTTGCGGACGTCCAGGCCCTCGCCGACGCAGAGGATCGGGGTGATCCCGTGCTTGTAGGCGGCCTTGACCTTGGCGTTGCAGATCTCGTCGGTCTCGCCGTGGTACTGGCGGCGCTCGCTGTGGCCGACGGCCACGTAGGAGCACTTCAGCTTGGCGAGCATCGGGCCGGAGATCTCGCCGGTGTAGGCACCGGAGTCGTACTGCGAGATGTCCTGGGCGCCGTACTTGATCTTCAGCTTGTCGCCGTCGACCAGGGTCTGGACCGAGCGGAGGTCGACGAAGGGCGGCAGGACCGCGACCTCGACGGCGTCGTAGTCCTTGTCGGCGAGGGCGAAGGAGAGCTTCTGGACGTGCGCGATGGCCTCGAGGTGGTTGAGGTTCATCTTCCAGTTGCCCGCCATCAGCGGGGTACGCGAAGTCACTTTGGTTCAGACCTCCAGTGCGGCGATGCCGGGGAGCGTCTTGCCCTCAAGGTATTCGAGGGAGGCGCCGCCACCGGTCGAGATGTGGCCGAAAGCGTTCTCGTCGAAGCCGAGCGTGCGCACGGCCGCGGCGGAGTCGCCACCGCCGACGACGGTGAACGCGTCGCTGTCGACGAGGGCCTGCGCGATGGCGCGGGTGCCTCCGGCGTAGTCGGGGTGTTCGAAGACGCCCACGGGACCGTTCCAGAAGACGGTCCCGGCGTCGGCGATCTTCGAGGCGTACAGCTCACGGGTCCTGGGACCGATGTCCAGGCCCTCCTGGTCGGCGGGGATCTCGTCCGCGGCGACGGTGACGAAGTCCGCGGGGGCCTTCGTCTTCAGGTCGGGGAAGGTGGTGGCGGCCAGGATGTCGACCGGCAGGACCAGCTCGACGCCGGTCCGCTCGGCGCGCTCCATGTACTCCTTGACGACGTCCACCTGGTCCTTCTGGAGCAGGGAGATGCCGACCTCGTAGCCCTTGGCGTAGAGGAAGGTGTAGGCCATGCCGCCGCCGATGAGGATGCGGTCGGCCTTGCCGAGCAGCTCGTCGATGACGGCGAGCTTGTCGGAGACCTTGGCGCCGCCGAGGACGACCACGTAGGGGCGCTCGACCTCGTCGGTCAGCTTCTTGAGGACACCGATCTCGGTGGCGATCAGGTAGCCGGCCGCGTGCGGGAGGCGCGCGGGCAGGTCGAAGACCGAGGCGTGCTTGCGGTGGACAGCGCCGAAGCCGTCGCCGACGTAGACGTCGGCGAGTTCGGCGAGCTGGTCCGCGAAGGCGCCGCGCTCGGCGTCGTCCTTCGCGGTCTCACCGGCGTTGAAGCGCAGGTTCTCGATGACGGCGATCTCACCGTCGGCGAGGGCGGCGACGGTCTCCTTGGCGGAGGCGCCGACGGTGTCGGTGGCGAACGCGACGTCCTTGCCGAGGAGCTGTCCGAGGCGGGCCGCGACCGGGGCGAGCGAGAAGGCCGGGTCCGGGGCGCCCTTGGGGCGGCCCAGGTGCGAGGCGACGACCACGCGGGCGCCGGCCTCGGCGAGCTTCGCGATGGTCGGCTGCACGGCGCGGATACGGCCGTCGTCGGTGATGTCGCCGTTGGCGAGCGGCACGTTGAGGTCGGCGCGGACGAAGACCCGCTTGCCCGCGACGCCCTCGGAGAGCAGTTCGTCGATCGTCTTCATGTGTGTCTACTCCTTCGAGTCCTTCGCCCGGGGGCGAGGAAGGGAGAACGAGGCAAGCGACAGGGCCCGTGCGGCGCTTCGTCGCGCTGCCCGGACCCTGTGCTCACATCGTGGTGCCTTGCCTTAGAAGCCTGCGGCCTTAGAGCTGGCCACCGACGAAGACCGTGAGGTCGACGAGGCGGTTGGAGTAGCCCCACTCGTTGTCGTACCAGCCGATGACCTTGACGCTCTTGCCCTGGACCATGGTCAGGGAGGAGTCGAAGGTGCAGGAGTACGGCCAGTTCACGATGTCGGAGGAGACGATCGCGTCCTCGGTGTAGTCGAGGATGCCCTTCAGCTGGCCCTCGGAGGCCTTCAGGAACGCGGCGTTGACCTCGTCCTTGGTGACCTCGCGCTCCAGCTCGATGACCAGGTCGGTCACGGAGCCGGTGGGGACCGGGACGCGCATCGCGATGCCGTCGAGCTTGCCCGCCAGCTCCGGGATGACCAGCGCGGTCGCCTTGGCGGCGCCCGTGGTGGTCGGGATGATGTTCTCGGCGGCGGCGCGGGCGCGACGCAGGTCCGAGTGCGGGAAGTCCAGGATGCGCTGGTCGTTCGTGTACGCGTGGACCGTCGTCATCATGCCCTTGACGATGCCGAAGTTCTCCAGGAGAACCTTGGCCATCGGCGCCACACAGTTGGTGGTGCAGGAGGCGTTGGAGATGATGTGGTGCTCCGCCGGGACGTACTTGTCCTGGTTGACACCCATCACGATGGTGATGTCCTCGTCCTTGGCCGGAGCCGAGATGAGGACCTTCTTCGCGCCCGCCGCGATGTGCTTGGCGGCGTCGGCCTTCTTGGTGAAGATGCCGGTCGACTCGATGACGATGTCGGCGCCCAGCTCGCCCCACGGCAGGTTCGCGGGGTCGCGCTCGGCGAAGGTCTTGAAGGTGTTGCCGCCGACCGTGATGGTGTCGTCGGTGTGCGAGACCTCGGCCTTGAGGCGGCCCAGGATGGTGTCGTACTTGAGCAGGTGCACCAGGGTCGCGTTGTCAGTCAGGTCGTTGACACCGACGATCTCGATGTCCGCTCCCTGCTCCAGGAGCGCCCGGAAGTAGTTACGGCCAATTCGGCCAAAACCGTTGATGCCTACGCGGATCGTCACGAACCGATCTCCTCGTTGGTGCGCCGGTCTGTCCGCCGGCGAGCTGTATGGGAAGTCCCCGACCGCTTACGACCCTACCTCTCCGTGAGCTTCCGGGTGACATCGACCGGGGCCTGACACTCGCCCCGCTCCGCCGGGAGCCCCCGGTACGGTCCCGCGCCGGGGGTTCCGGTGCGGGACCGCGGGACCTTGTGCCCGGTCACCCATAGTGACCAACAGGTGGTCGGCCGGTCAGTGGTTCAACGCGCGAAGCGCCTTACCGACGAGTAGAACTCGGTCCGCAGTGGCCGGCAGATGCTCCAGGCCGAAACCCAGGAGCACGGTGTCACGCGTAGTGACCGCCGCGTAGGACCGGAACAGCTCCCCCGACCGGGACCAATCGCCCGGAACCTCGGGACTTCCGGCAGGTGCGCCCTGGGCGGTCCAGCCCCCCAGGGAGGTCTCGAACCCTTCCACCGGCTGGTCCGTCCCCGCGACGGAGACCCGCGCCTCGTCCGCGAAGACGCCCCGGCCGCCCGTGCTCGGGTCGGTGACGGAGGAGAGCGAGACCTCCACCGTCCTGCCCGCGTAGGCGCTCAGGTCGAAGGAGACCTGCTTCCAGCCGCCGGAGGAGCCGGTGAAGCTGTTCCACGCCCCGCTGCTGCCCCGCGCGGTGCAACCGCCCTCCGCGAGGGTGAGGTAGTGGCGCAGGAACGGGTGGCCGCCCACGAAGAAGCCGCCCTCGCACTCCACGGGCACGGCGGCGCTGGTCAGGCCGCTCGCCTCGGGCAGCGTGGTCCAGTCCTCCCCGCCCGCCGTACGGGCCTCCAGGAGGGCGTGGTCGTAACCCGGCTCGGTGTTCCAGTTCAGGGCCATCGTCAGCCGGGGCCGGTCGGCGGCGGTGGCCCCGGTCAGGTCGATCGTGCGGGCCAGCCGCTTCCAGTCGTCGTCGGCATGGGTGGCCGCGGCCATCCCGGTGCCCGTGTAGGGGGCGTACGGGTTCACGACCCCGGCGAACCCGCCCGCCTGCGCGCTCCTGAACTGCGGGAACCGGTCGACGGGCAGGGTCTCGGAGGTCACGGTGTAGGCGCCCGGGGTGTCCAGCGGGTTGCCGGCCGCGTCACCGAGGCCGCCCCTGGCCCCGGTGAGGGGACCCGCTCCGGTGAAGCCGGTGGGGCCGGTGGCGTTCGTCCGGCCGTAGGCGCCGAGCCAGTACTGGCTGAAGTCGTCGGTCAGGGCGGGGCCGACCCGGGCCTTGCCGCCCGCCTGCTCACCGGCCTCGATCAGCTTGCCGCCCTCGTTCAGGAAGTCGCGCAGCGCCAGCTGGGTCCCGCCGCCGGGGGCCGGGGCCCCGGTGTAGTGGACGGCCGTACGGAAGTGGGAGAGGACGCCCAGGGCGTGCGGGACGCCCTGGGTGGCGACGTCCCAGACCGCGGCGGCCTTGCCGTTGGCGCGCAGCGCGTCCACGTACGTCCGGGCGTGGAGGGCCCGGACGCCCTCCTCGGCGATCACCAGGACGTCCGCGCGCGGACGCTCCGTGACCGTGTAGGTGAAGCGCTCGCTGGTGACGCGCGCTCCGGAGCCGTCGCGTCCGGTGAACCAGACCTCGACCCGGTCTCCGGGCTTCGTGTCCTCGATCTCCGCCCGGTACCGGTCGAACCAGTTGTTGTCCTCGCCGCCGTAGACCTCGCCGCCCTTCCAGGCGGTGAGTTCCTCGTCCTGGGCGCGACCGCCGTTGATCCGGTAGTTCAGCTCCTTGTCCCGCAGCCCCTTGCGGGCGGTGACGGAGACCTCCTGGTCCTGGCCGCGGGCGGCGTAGGAGGTGGTGAAGGGGTCGAGGGTGAAGTCCGCGGCCTTCAGGCCCACGGCCGAGACCGGCCGGTCCGGGTGGGCGGCCGACTCGGCGACGGAGTACGCGAAGGGGACGTTCTTGGCGAACTCCGCCTGGATGAGCTTCTCGTCGTCCGGGAAGTTGAAGCCGGAGGCGCAGTCCTCGGGCCGCCACCGGTCGTCGGGGTCGATCGCGGAGGCCGTCCGGCAGGTGGTCATCTCCGGCGTGAACATCATGATGCCGTTGGCGTTGGCGGCGTGGCCGTCGGCCTCGCCGTTGGTGGTGTACAGCTCGGAGGAGAGCTGCGGGTGGTAGCCGGGGACGGCCGGGTTCTGCGGGGTGCCCGCCAGCGCCTGGTAGACGACGTCGTCCGGGGTCGAGGTGGCCACCTGCCAGCCCACGCCGTAGAGCAGCAGCTCGGCGGCGGAGTGGTAGTTGACGGCGTAGCGGAAGCCGATGCGCTTCTGGAACCGGTCGAGGGCGACGGTCTCGGGCTCGGAGGACGCCTCGGGGCCGCGGTAGGTCTCGCTCGCCGGGCTCGGGGAGGAGCCCTCGTTGTCGTAGCCCCACTTGTAGGAGAAGTTCCGGTTGAGGTCGACACCGTCGCCCGCGCCGATCCTGCCGTCGCCGTCGTTGTCGCGCAGGTTCTTGCGCCAGAGCCGGCGGCCGTCCTGGGCGAAGGTGTGGTCGTAGCCGTCGGGGTTGGCGGAGAGCACGAACCACAGCTCGGTGGAGTCCACCAGCTTGGTGATCTGCGGGTCCTTGCCGTAGCCGTCCAGGGTCCGGTGCATCAGGCGCCGGGTCATCTCGGGGGTGATCCACTCGCGGGCGTGCTGGTTGGAGAGGTAGAGCACGGCCGGGCGGGTGCCGTCCCCGGTCCTGCGGGCGTCCTTGGTGACCTTGAGGGCGAGGATGTCCTTGCCCTGGACCGTCCTGCCGATGGAGACGACCTTGGTGAGGCCGGGGCTGGCCTGGGCGGTGGCGAGGATCTCCTCCTGGAGGCCCCCCTTGCCGCTGTAGGGGCGGAAGACCCCGTCGCCGGCGGCCCGGGTGCGGGCGGCGGCCCCGGCGGGGAGGACGCGCTCGGTGAGCCCGACCCCCTGGGCGGTGAGGTGTCCGGCCTGGCCCGCGGTGAGGTAGAGCTCGACCCGGGCGGTGCCGGTCTCCGGGGCGCGTTCGGCGAGTTCGTGGGCGTCCTGGCCGGCGGCGAGGACGAGCGGGACCTGTTCCCGGGTGATGTCGGCGTCGTAGACCCGTACCTCGTCGGCCGCGGGGGCGTCCCCGGGGCCGGGCCGGGCCTGGGCCGCGCCGGGCAGCGCGGCGAGGACGGTGGCGAAGACGAGTGTGCTTGCGGCGAGGACGGCTCTCGCGCGGTGCCTCATGTGTCCCCCTGGGGTCGTCTGCTCGGAAGCGTTCGGACGCCAGGCTCACGATCCCGCATGATCATGTCAATGGGGCGTTCCGAAAGGGCCCGCACGCCTGGGCGTGCGGGCCCTCCCCGCGGTGCGCGCGGGACCCCGCCGGTGGCGGGGCGCGCGGTCATCCGGCCAGGTTGTCGGCCATCTCCTCGCTGAGGTCGAGGTTGCACTCGGTACCCGGGATGCCCAGGTCCTGGGCCCGCTTGTCGGCCATCGCCAGCAGGCGGCGGATGCGGCCCGCGACGGCGTCCTTGGTCAGCGGCGGGTCGGCGAGCGCGCCCAGCTCCTCCAGGGACGCCTGCTTGTGCTCCATGCGCAGCCGTCCGGCCGCCGCGAGGTGCTCGGGGACCTCCTCGCCGAGGATCTCCAGCGCGCGCTGGACCCGGGCTCCGGCGGCCACCGCGGCCCGCGCCGAGCGGCGCAGGTTGGCGTCGTCGAAGTTGGCGAGGCGGTTGGCGGTGGCGCGGACCTCGCGCCGCATCCGGCGCTCCTCCCAGGCCAGGACCGACTCGTGCGCGCCGAGTCTGGTGAGCAGGGCGCCGATGGCGTCGCCGTCGCGGACGACGACCCGGTCCACCCCGCGCACCTCGCGCGCCTTGGCGGCGATGGAGAGCCGGCGGGCGGCGCCGACCAGGGCCAGGGCGGCCTCCGGGCCGGGACAGGTGACCTCCAGGGAGGAGGAGCGGCCCGGTTCGGTGAGCGAGCCGTGTGCCAGGAAGGCACCGCGCCAGGCCGCCTCCGCGTCGCAGGTGGCCCCCGAGACCACCTGAGGGGGAAGTCCCCGGATGGGACGGCCGCGGCCGTCCACGAGCCCCGTCTGGCGGGCCAGCTGGTCACCGCCCGCCACGACCCGCACGACATACCGGCTGCCGCGGCGCAGGCCCCCGGGGGCCATGACGACCAGGTCCGAGGAGTGGCCGAAGATCTCCAGGATGTCCTTGCGCAGGCGCCGGGCCGCGATCCCCGTGTCGAGCTCCGCCTCGATGACGATCCGGCCGCTCACCAGGTGCAGCCCGCCCGCGAACCGCAGGATCGCCGAGACCTCCGCCTTCCTGCAGCAGGTCCGGGTGACGGGGAGCCGGGAGATCTCATCCTTCACCGCTGGCGTCATCGCCATGGGCCGATCCTTCCATGCATCCGAAAAATACGGTCGTACGCGGCGGCGAGCAGCTCCGGGTCATGTTTCGGGGAGCCGTCCTGCCTGGCGACCGGCGCCAGCTCGACCGCGGCGCCGAACCGTTGCGCGGCATCGGCGAGGGACTCGCGGTCGGGCACGGCGGCCTCGTCGGCCAGCACCACGTCCAGGGCGAGTTTAGGGGCGTGTCGGGCCAAAACCTCCAAATGACGCTGCGGAGAGAAGCCCTCTGTTTCACCGGGTTGTGGCGCGAGGTTCAGCGAGAGGACCCTGCGGGCCTTCGTGGCGACCAGCGCGTCGAGCAGTTCCGGCACCAGCAGGTGCGGGATCACGGAGGAGAACCACGACCCGGGACCGAGCACCACCCAGTCGGCGTCCAGGACCGCCGCGACGGCCTCGGGCACGGCCGGCGGGTCGCCCGGGACGACCTGGACGGAGAGCACCTCGCCGGGGGTGAGGGCCACCGTGGCCTGCCCCCGGACGGTGTCCACGGCCTCGGGCCGGGCCGGGTCGTGCCCCTTGACCAGGGCCTGGAGCTCCAGCGGCACCGCCGACATCGGCAGGACCCGGCCGTGGGCCCCCAGCAGCCTGCCGACCAGGTCCAGGGCCTGGACGGGGTCGCCGAGCTGTTCCCACAGGGCGACGATCAGCAGGTTGCCGACGGCGTGTTCGTGCAGGTCCCCGCGGGACTGGAAGCGGTGCTGGATGACCCGGGCCCAGGTCTGGCCCCAGTCGTCGTCGCCGCAGAGCGCGGCCAGCGCCTTGCGCAGGTCGCCGGGGGGCAGCACGCCGAGCTCCTCGCGGAGCCGGCCGCTGGAGCCGCCGTCGTCGGCGACGGTGACCACGGCGGTCAGCTCACCGGTGATCCGGCGCAGGGCGGCGAGGGAGGCCGACAGACCCTGGCCGCCGCCGAGCGCCACCACCTTGGGGGCCGCGCCGCGGCGGCGGCCGGTGCGGCTGCCGCCGGTCTCGCCGCGCCCGGGGGTGAGCCGGCGCAGGCGGTTCAGCCGCGGGGTCCGTGCGATCACTCGCGCCCCATGTCCCGGTGGACGACGACGGTCTCGACTCCCTCGGAGGCGAGGCGGGCGGCGAGCTTCTCGGACATGGCCACGCTGCGGTGCTTGCCGCCCGTGCAGCCGACCGCGATGGTCACGTACCGCTTGCCCTCCCGGCGGTAGCCGGTGGCGATGAGCTGGAGCAGCTCGGTGTAGCGGTCGAGGAACTCCTTGGCGCCGGGCTGGCTGAAGACGTACCCCGACACCTCCTCGTTGAGCCCGGTGAAGGGGCGCAGCTCCGGGACCCAGTGCGGGTTGGGGATGAAGCGGCAGTCCACGACGAGGTCGGCGTCGACGGGGAGGCCGTACTTGTAGCCGAAGGACATGACGGTGGCCCGCAGCTCGGGCTCCTCGTCGCCCGCGAACTGGGCGTCCATCTTGGCGCGCAGCTCGTGCACGTTCAGGCTGGAGGTGTCGATCACCAGGTCGGCGTCCCCGCGCAGCTCGCGCAGGAGGTCGCGCTCGGCGGCGATGCCGTCGGTGATGCGGCCGTCGCCCTGGAGGGGGTGCGGGCGGCGGACCGATTCGAAGCGGCGGACCAGGGCGTCGTCGGAGGACTCCAGGAAGACGATGCGCCGGGTGACCCCGCGGCTGTCGAGGTCGGCGAGGGACTCGCGCAGGGCGTCGAAGAACTGGCGGCCCCGGACGTCGACGACGACGGCGATGCGCGCCACATTGCCCTGGGAGCGGGCGCCGAGCTCCACCATGGTGGGGATCAGCGCCGGTGGGAGGTTGTCCACGACGAACCAGCCGAGGTCCTCCAGACACTTGGCCGCCGTACTGCGGCCGGCCCCGGACATGCCGGAGATGATCACCAGCTCGGGGATGGCCGCCTCGGCGGTCTCGCCGGGCTCCGCTGTCGTGCCCGTACTCACCTGTGCTCCGTCTCGGTCGTGCGTGTTCTCGTGCTCGGTCATGGCGTGGTCCCCCGTTCGGACGATGCCCCCGCGGACGCGGGTGCCTCGTCCTCAATGATCTCTCCTGTGGCCGTGTTGACCGCGGGGCCGGGAGCCGTCCGGGCGAGGGCCACGGCCACGGTCTCGGCCGTCTTGCGGCCTATGCCCGGGACCTCGCAGATCTGCTCGATTGTCGCCTGTCTGAGCTTCTTCACCGAACCGAAGTGCTTGAGGAGGGCCTGTTTGCGGCTCTCGCCGAGGCCGGGCACCTCGTCGAGCGGCCCGGAGGTCAGCCGTTTGCCGCGCTTGTCGCGCTGGTAGCGCAGGGCGAACCGGTGGGCTTCGTCACGGACCCGCTGGAGCAGGTAGAGCCCCTCACTGGTGCGGGGCAGGACCACCGGGTCGGCCTCGCCGGGCAGCCAGACCTCCTCCAGCCGTTTGGCCAGGCCGCACACGGCCACGTCGTCGATGCCGAGCTCCTCCAGGGCCCGCTGGGCGGCGGCGACCTGCGGACGGCCGCCGTCGACCACGACGAGCTGCGGCGGGTAGGCGAAGCGCCGGGGGCGGCCGTCGTCCTGCGGGGTGTCCGGGGCCCTCTCCCCGGGCTCTGCGGGCTCTGCGGTCTCCCCGGGCCCCCACTCGCCCGTCCTCTGCTTCTCCTGGAGGTAGCGGCGAAAGCGCCGGGAGACCACCTCGTGCATGGAGCGGACGTCGTCCTGCCCCTCGCCGTGCCAGACCTGGGTGTCCCCGACCCGGCCGGTGATCTGGAAGCGCCGGTACTCGCTCTTGCGGGCGAGGCCGTCCTCGAAGACGACCATGGACGCCACCACGTCGTCGCCCTGGAGGTGGGAGATGTCGAAGCATTCGATGCGCAGCGGGGCGCTGTCCAGCTCCAGGGCCTCGGCGATCTCCTCCAGGGCCCGGGAGCGGGTGGTGAGGTCGCCCGCGCGTCGGGTCTTGTGCAGGGCCAGGGACTGCTGGGCGTTGCGGTGGACGGTCTCCATGAGGGCCTTCTTGTCCCCGCGCCGCGGGACGCGCAGGGAGACCTGGGAGCCACGGCGCCCGGCCAGCCACTCGGCGAGGGCGGGCGTGTCCTCGGGCAGCACCGGGACCAGCACCTCCTTGGGGACGGACTCGCCCCGTTCCTCGCCGTAGAGCTGCTGGAGGGCGTGCTCGACGAGCCCGGCCGTGTCGACGGCCTCCACCTTGTCGGTGATCCAGCCGCGCTGGCCGCGCACGCGCCCGCCTCGTACGTGGAAGATCTGCACGGCGGCTTCGAGCTCGTCCTCGGCGACCGCGAAGAGGTCGGCGTCGGTGGCGTCGGTGAGCACCACGGCGTTCTTCTCCATGGCCCGGCGCAGGGCTCCGATGTCGTCGCGGAGCCGGGCGGCCTTCTCGTACTCCATCTCCTCGGCGGCCTCGTGCATCCGCGCTTCGAGGCGGGTCAGGTAGGTGCCGGTGCGTCCGGCCATGAAGTCGCAGAAGTCCTCGGCCAGTTCGCGGTGCTCCTCGGGGGTGACCCGGCCGACGCAGGGCGCGGAGCACTTGCCGATGTATCCGAGGAGGCAGGGGCGGCCGATCTGGGCGGAGCGCTTGAAGACCCCGGCGGAGCAGGTGCGGACGGGGAAGACCCGCAGCATCAGGTCGACGGTCTCGCGGATCGCCCAGGCGTGCCCGTACGGGCCGAAGTAGCGCACGCCCTTCTTCTTGGGGCCGCGCATGACCTGGACGCGGGGGTACTGCTCGTTCATCGTGACGGCGAGCGAGGGGTAACTCTTGTCGTCGCGGTACTTGACGTTGAACCGGGGGTCGTACTCCTTGATCCAGGAGTATTCGAGCTGGAGCGCCTCGACCTCGGTGGAGACCACGGTCCACTCGACGGAGGCCGCGGTGGTCACCATCGTGGCGGTGCGGGGGTGCAGGCCGGCGAGGTCCTGGAAGTAGCTCGCGAGTCGCTGGCGCAGGCTCTTGGCCTTCCCGACGTAGATCACCCGGCGGTGCTCGTCGCGGAACCGGTAGACCCCCGGGGAGTCGGGGACCTGTCCCGGCGCGGGGCGGTAGCTGGAAGGGTCGGCCATACGGACCAGCCTACTTGCGGGGTCCGACAACCCGCCCGGGTGGAGCCCCCGGGGCGGGGCGGCGGCGGTCGCCGGACCCCGGACCCCGGGCGCGGGGTCCCCGGAGCCGGTGGGAGCCCCCCGGGGACGGCGGCGGGCGGGTGAGCGGCGGGCGGGTGAGCGGCGGGGCGGGTGAGCAGCGGGCGGGTGAGCAGCGGGCGGGTGAGCAGCGGGCGGGTGAGCAGCGGGCGGGTGAGCAGCGGGGCGGTGCCGGGAGGGGAGGACCCGGTCGCACCGCACCGGACCCGGCCCCGCCGCGTGACCCGGCCCCGCCCCGCCGCGCCCGGCCCCACCGCCGGGCGCGGGGTCCGCCGCGGGCCCGGACCCTGGCAGGGGCCGGGCCCGCGGGGGAAGAGCGGTTACCTCCGGACGCCGTCCCGGCGGGCCCGGCGCAGGGCGGCGAACCCGACGCCGCCGAGCGCGAGCGCGCCGGCCGCCCCGGCCACCAGGCCCGGCGGGGTCCCGGCGTCCTGCGGCGCGGAGGCCACCGCCGCGGTCTCCACGAGGGCCTCGGTACCGGCCTCGGTACCCGCCTGCGCGGAGCCCTCGGCGGAGTTCTCCGTGTAGCCGCCCGCCTTGCCCCCCTTGGCGTAGGAGGAGCCGGGGAGCTTGTCCCCGTACGCCTTGGTGACGCGGGCCCGGTAGGCGTTCAGGGTGGTGCCCCGTTCGCCCACGGCCTTGACCGCGTCCTCGTCCAGCGGCAGCACCTGGCTGCCCTGGGCGACGTACCAGGCGTCCGTCTGGGGCTCCCGGAAGACGGTGCCGCCCGGGAGTTTCGCGGCGCCCAGCTGGGCGTAGCGGAATTCGTCGTCACCGGTGGCGATGTTCACGACCTGCCAGCCGGCCTCGGTCTTCGCGGTCCACAGCGCGGCCTGCTGGCCGTCGGAGGCGACGGCCCTGCTGGCGAGGAACTCCAGACGGGCGACGGGGGCCCCGGCCTTGCCCGCGACGAAGTCCGGGGAGAGGTAGTGGACGGGGACGGCCTCGCCCTCGACCCGGGGCTGGGCGGCGGCCAGGGTGACCTTGCCCTCCCGGGAGAAGAACCGGGAGAGGGTGGTCAGGGTCTCGGGGGCGGAGGCCGCCCGTTCGGCGGCGGCCTTGGTCTCGGCGGTGACGGACTGGGGCTGCGGCACGGGGGCCGCGGAGGCCTGCGGGGTGAGGAGCAGGACGGCGGTGGCGGCGGTGGCGAGGACGGCGGCGGCGCGCGGGTTCATGGCGGTCACGCCCCGATCCGGTAGAGCGAGTGGGTCCAGGAGAAGGTGCTGTTGTTCACGTACCAGGCGTGCGAGGCCCAGCTGTAGCGGTCGCTGGAGGGCCACGGGTCACCCCAGTAGACCCAGTTGCTGGCGGTGTCGTAGCCGTAGATCACGTGCATGTGGCCGCCGCCGTTGGACCACTGGATGCGGGTCTCGACCGGACGGTTGGCGTTGATCTCGGTCTGTACGGTGGCGTACTGGAGCCAGCCGTTCACGTACGAGCCGGGGTTGACGCCCGCCCAGCTCAGGCCGGTCTGCACATTGCCCAGGGTGGCCTGGTTGTTGGGGCAGTCGTAGCCCTGGGTGCGGTTGAAGGCCGCGTTGCAGAACTGGTTCTGGGTGTAGCCGCGGCCGAACCAGGTGGCGATGGTGTTGCCGGCGGCGGCCCAGCACCAGTTGGTCTTCTGCTGGGCCTGCATCGTGATGTTCAGTCGTTTGGTGGCGAGGGCCGAACCGGCCCCGGTGTCGGCGGCGGTGGCCGTGCCGACGCCGGCGGTCAGGACGAAGAGCAGGGCGGTGATGAAGGCGGCGAGGGAAAACCGCCTGTTTCGGTTGCGCATCGCGTTCCTCCCGGAGCGGGGGGCGGGGAGCGGGTGGGGGGAGCGCGTCCGGACGCTGTCCAGGAGCATCGGGGTGTTGTCGCGATCAGGTCAACACGCTTCAATACCGGGTGACATTTCGGAGTGAACGGTGAGGCGGGGATGTGAACGGCGGCTGCCGGTTCCACCTGGTTTCCCGGCTCCGTGGACGCCGTCCACCACGCCGGCGCGCGTGAACGTTCACAGAGGAGTCGCATGCGACGGAGCGGTGACCCGGCGGAACTCGGACAGCTGCTGCACGACGGCCCCTTCCACCTGGCCCTGCGCGCCGCCCTGGCCGCGCGCGGGCTGCCCCTGCACCGGGTGCAGCACCGGCTGGCGGCGCAGGGCATCAAGGTCGGCGTGACCAGCCTGAGTTACTGGCAGCAGGGCGTGCGGCGGCCCCGCCACGCCGAGTCCCTCAGAGCCGTGGGCGCGCTGGAACAGATCCTGGACCTGCCGGACGGCACGCTCGTACGGCTGCTGAGCGCCCCGGAGCCCGGTACCACCGCCCGCCCGTCGGCCCGCCCCTACCGGGCCCTGGTCGGTGTGGGCGCGGCGGTGGAGGCGCTGCTGGAGGGGCTGGAACTCCCGCCGGACGGCGGCCTGCACACGGTCGGCCACCACGAGCGGGTCCGGATCGGGCCGGGCGGCGAGCTGCGGGGCCGCGAGTCCCAGCAGATCGTCCGGGCCCACCGCGACGGCGTGGACCGCTACCTCGCCGTCCACCAGGGCGATCCGGGGTGCGACGCGTCCCGGGTGCGGGTGCGGGCGTACGAGAACTGCCGCACCGGGCGGGTGCGGTGCCACCGGGAGGCCGGGGTGGTGGTCGCGGAACTGCTCTTCGACGCCCGGCTGCGGCGCGGGGACACCTACGTCTTCGCCTACGGGGTCGAGGACGGCACGGGCCTGCGCAGCGGCGAGTACGTGCGCGGCTTCAGCTACGCGGGCGGGCAGTACGTGCTCCAGGTCCAGTTCGACGAGGAGGCCCTGCCGGTGCGCTGCCGCCGCTTCACCCGCGCCGGCCCGCAGGCCCCGCGCGCCGGCCTCTCGGAGCTGACCCCGAGCGGCCGGCACCGGGCGGTGCACCTGGTCGAGGAGACGGTGCGCCGGGGGGTCATCGGGATCGCCTGGGACTGGGACTGAACCCCGGCCCGGGCGGCGGGCCCCGGGCGGGCCGGGGTTCCCCGGGCGGCGGGCCCCGGGCGGGCCGGTCCGGGGCGGGGCTGCGGCGCGGGGGCTGCGGGCGGGTGCGGTCAGCCCGCGACGAGCTTGCCGCCCTCGGCCCGGACCGGGACGGCGGGCAGCGGTTCGGTGGCCGGGCCGCGCAGCACCTCGCCGGTCGTCACGTCGAAGCGGCTGCCGTGGCAGGGGCAGTTGCCCTCGCCCTCGACGATCTTGTCCAGGACGCAGCCCGCGTGGGTGCACTGGGCACTGAACGCCTTGTACTGGCCCTCCGCCGGGCAGCTGACGATCAGCTTGCGCTCCCGGAACAGCTTCGCGCCGCCGACCGGGACGTCGGCCGCGGCCCCCAGTTCCACGGGAGCGGCCGGCACCGCCGGAGTGCGACCGCCGCTGTTGGTCTCGGTGGAGCAGGCCGTGAGCGTCACCCCGGCGCCGGCGGCCCCGGCGAGCGCGGCGGCGCCCTTGAGGACGGTACGGCGGGCGGGCGGTACCTCCCCGCCGGGGCGGGGGGAGGACGGCGACGCGGACATGGGGGGCTCCTGGCATGGGTGCGGGGACAGCGGTCCACCCGACGATACCGCCGCCCGATGGGGTACCTTCCCCCGCGTGATCGTCGTCGGTGGAGAAGCCCTGATGGACCTGGTGCCCGTGGCCCGGCCGCCGGGCGCCCTGCTTCCCCGGCCGGGCGGCGGGCCGTACAACACCGCGCTGGCGCTGGGGCGGCTCGGTGCCCGGGCGGCCTTCTGTTCCCGGGTCTCCTCGGACGGCTTCGGCGAGACCCTGCTCGCCGGGTTGCGGGCGGCCGGGGTGGACCTGTCCCTGGTCCAGCGCGGCCCGGAGCCGACCACCCTGGCCGTGCCCTCGCCGGCCCCCGACGGCTCGGCCTCGTACGGCTTCTACGCCGAGGGCACGGCGGACCGGCTGTTCGCCCTGCCCGCCGCCCTCCCGGCGGGTACGCGGGCCCTCGCGCTCGGCACCTGCTCGCTGGTGCTGGAGCCGGGCGCGAGCGCGTACGAGGCCCTGCTGCGCCGGGAGTCGGGGCGCGGGCTGCTGACCCTGCTGGACCCCAACATCCGCCCGGCCCTGATCCCGGACCCGGCGGCCTACCGGGCCCGTTTCCTGGAGCGGCTGGCGTACGTGTCCGTCCTGAAGCTGTCGGAGGAGGACGCGCGGTGGCTGGGCGGCGGGGTCCCGGACTGGCTGGCGGCGGGGCCGTCGGCGGTGGTGCTGACCCGGGGCGCGGCGGGCCTGACGGTGTGGACGCGGGAGGGGGCGCGGCACACGGCGGCGGCCCGCCGGGTCGTCGTGGCGGACACGATCGGGGCGGGCGACACGGTCAGCGCCGCCCTGCTGCACCGGCTCGCGGTCCCCCGGGGCGGGGTTCCGGTGGACTGGCCGGAGGTCCTGGCCTACGCCGCCCACGCGGCGGCCCTGACCTGCACCCGCCCCGGCGCGGAACCTCCGTACGCGACGGAACTCCGGCCCGGGGGGCGGGCCGGGTCCGGGGCGTGACGCGGCCGGGCCGGGGACGGCCGGGCCGCACGGCCGGGGACGGGGCCCCGGCCGCCGCCGTGGTGGCGCTCAGGCCTTGCGGGCCCGGGTCGCCTTCTTCGCCGGGGCGGACTTCTTCACGGCCGCCGCCGTCTTCCCGGCCGTGGCCGTCTTCTTCGCCGCCGTCTTCTTGGCCGGGGCCTTCGCGGTCGCCGCCTTCACGGCCGCCGTCTTCTTCGCCGGGGCCTTCTTCGCCGCCGGGCGCGCCGGGAGCGAGGCGGCGTCGGAGACCCGGTCCGCGCCCAGGATGTCCCGCAGGAACTTGCCCGTGTGGCTGGCCCCCACCGAGGCGACCTGCTCCGGTGTCCCCTCGGCGACCACCAGGCCGCCGCCGTACCCGCCCTCCGGGCCCATGTCGATGACCCAGTCCGCGGTCTTGACGACGTCCAGGTTGTGCTCGATGACGATCACCGAGTTGCCCTTGTCGACCAGCCCCGACAGCACCTTGATCAGCTTCGAGATGTCCTCGAAGTGCAGACCCGTCGTCGGCTCGTCCAGGACGTACACGGTCCGGCCCGTGGACCGCTTCTGGAGCTCGGAGGCCAGCTTCACGCGCTGGGCCTCGCCGCCCGAGAGCGTCGGCGCCGACTGGCCGAGGCGGACGTAGCCCAGCCCGACCTCGTTCAGCGTCCGCAGGTGCCGCGAGATCGTCGGCACCGCCTCGAAGAAGTCCGTCGCCTCCTCGATCGGCATGTTCAGGACTTCCGCGATGGACTTGCCCTTGTAGTGGACCTCCAGGGTCTCCCGGTTGTACCGGTCGCCGTGGCAGACCTCGCAGGGGACGTACACGTCCGGCAGGAAGTTCATCTCGATCTTGATCGTGCCGTCGCCGGAGCAGTTCTCGCACCGGCCGCCCTTGACGTTGAAGGAGAAGCGGCCCGGCAGGTAGCCGCGCACCTTCGCCTCCGTCGTCTCCGCGAACAGCTTGCGCACGTGGTCGAAGACCCCGGTGTACGTCGCCGGGTTCGAGCGGGGGGTACGGCCGATCGGCGACTGGTCGACGTGCACGACCTTGTCGACCAGGTCGTCCCCGTCCACCCGCGTGTGCCGTCCGGGCACCGAGCGGGCGCCGTTCAGCTCGCGCGCCAGGTGCGTGTAGAGGATGTCGTTGACCAGCGTGGACTTGCCCGAACCGGAGACTCCGGTCACGGCGGTGAGGACGCCCAGGGGGAAGGAGACGTCGATGTCCTGGAGGTTGTTCTCCCGGGCGCCGTGGACGGTCAGCTGCCGGTCCGGGTCCACGGGCCGCCGCAGGTCGGGGAGCGGGATGGACCGCTTGCCGGACAGGTACTGCCCGGTCATCGACTCGTCGTTCTCCAGCAGCTCCGCGAGGGAGCCGCTGTGGACCACCTTGCCGCCGTGCTCGCCCGCGCCGGGGCCGATGTCCACGATCCAGTCGGCCACCTTGATCGTGTCCTCGTCGTGCTCGACGACGATCAGGGTGTTGCCCATGTCCCGCAGCCGCACCAGCGTCTCGATCAGCCGGTGGTTGTCCCGCTGGTGCAGGCCGATGGAGGGCTCGTCCAGGACGTAGAGCACACCGACCAGGCCGGAGCCGATCTGGGTGGCCAGCCGGATGCGCTGGGCCTCGCCGCCCGACAGGGTGCCGGCGGCGCGGTTCAGGGAGAGGTAGTCCAGGCCGACGTCCACGAGGAAGCGGAGCCGTTCGTTGACCTCCTTGAGGACCCGCTCGGCGATCTTCTTGTCGCGGGCGTCGAGCCGCATCCGCCCCAGGAAGTCGGAGCACTCGCTGATCGACATCGCGGAGACCTCGGCGATGGACTTCTCCATCACCGTCACCGCCAGCACGATCGGCTTGAGCCGGGTGCCCTGGCAGGTCGGGCAGGGCACCTCGCGCATGTAGCCCTCGAACCGCTCGCGCCCGGCGTCGCTCTCGGACTCCGCGTGGCGCCGCTTGACGAACGGCACGGCGCCCTCGAAGGCCGTCGTGTACGCCCGCTCCCGCCCGTACCGGTTGCGGTAGCGGACCTCGATCTGCGTCTTGTGCCCGTGGAGCAGGGCCTTCTTCGCGCGCAGCGGCAGCCCCGCCCAGGCCATGTCCGTACGGAAGCCCAGCTCCTCGGCGAGCGCGCCGACCAGCCGCTGGAAGTAGTCGCGGGTGTGGCCCAGCGACCACGGCGAGACCGCCCCCTCGTCCAGGGACTTCTCCTCGTCCGGGACGATCAGCTCCGGGTCGACCTCCATGCGGGTGCCGATGCCGGTGCACTCGGGGCAGGCGCCGAAGGGCGAGTTGAAGGAGAAGGAGCGCGGCTCCAGCTCCTCGAAGGAGAGGTCGTCGTACGGGCAGTAGAGGTGCTCGGAGTACATCCGCTCGCGCTCGGGGTCGTCCTCGGCGAGGTCGACGAAGTCCAGGACGACCATGCCGCCCGAGAGTCCGAGGGCGGTCTCCACGGAGTCGGTGAGGCGGCGCTTGGCGCCCTCCTTGACGGTGAGGCGGTCGACGACCACCTCGATGGTGTGCTTCTCCTGCTTCTTCAGCACGGGCGGCTCGGAGAGCTGGACGGTCTCCCCGTCCACCCGGGCCCGGCTGTAGCCCTTGGTCTGGAGGTCGGCGAAGAGGTCGACGAACTCGCCCTTGCGCTCGCGCACCAGCGGCGAGAGCACCTGGAAGCGGCTGCCCTCGGGGAGCGCGAGCACCTTGTCCACGATCGCCTGCGGAGACTGGCGCGAGATCGGGCGGCGGCACTCGGGGCAGTGCGGCTTGCCGATGCGGGCGAAGAGCAGGCGCAGGTAGTCGTAGACCTCGGTGATGGTGCCGACGGTCGAGCGGGGGTTGCGCGAGGTCGACTTCTGGTCGATCGAGACGGCCGGGGAGAGGCCCTCGATGAAGTCGACGTCGGGCTTGTCCATCTGGCCCAGGAACTGGCGTGCGTACGAGGAGAGCGACTCGACGTAGCGGCGCTGGCCCTCGGCGAAGATCGTGTCGAAGGCCAGGGAGGACTTGCCCGACCCGGAGAGTCCGGTGAAGACGATGAGCGAGTCGCGGGGCAGGTCGAGCGAGACGTTCTTGAGGTTGTGCTCGCGAGCGCCACGAACGATGAGACGGTCGGTCACGCCGGTCCGCACCTTTCTTGAGAGAGCGGGGCACGGGGCTCCCGTCCCAGGGTATGGGGGGCGCCTCCGCGATGGGGTCTGCGAGGGAGTGGGAGGGTGGACTTCCGAGCGTATAGCACGCACATTCGAATTACGGCACCCGTCCGACCGCTTCACCCGATCGTGTGGCGAGAGCCCTTGAAGCACTAGGCTCGGCCCCATGAACGATCATGTGCACGACCTGCGATCGGTACGTGAGGCCACCGCGCGGCTGCTGAGCGCGGTCGCGGAACTGGACAACGCCGCACTCGCCGGGGAGTCACACCTCCCCGGCTGGACGCGCGGTCACATCCTGGCGCATGTCGCCCGCAACGCCGACGCCCTCGTCGAGGTCTTCGAGGGCCGTCCGATGTACGTGAGCGCCACCTCGCGCGAAGCGGACATCGCGCGCGACGCGGGCCGCACCCTTGAGGAACACCTCGCGGACCTCCGTGATTCCGGGGCCCGCTTCCTGGCCGCCACCGAGTCCGCCCAGGACTGGTCGCGCCCGGTCGAGCTGCGCAACGGCGTCACGGACCGGGCCGCGAACGTCCCGTTCCGCCGGCTGATCGAGATCGAGCTGCACCACGTCGACCTGGACATCGGCTACGGGCTCACCGACCTCTCCGACGAGTTCACGGCCCGCGAGACCGCCTTCCTCGCCGACCGCTGGTCGGGCCGGGCGGACGTGCCCCCGGTGACGCTGACCGCGTCCGACCGTGACGGGGTGTGGCGCACGGGCGGCGCCGAGGGCGCCCCGGTCACCGTCTCCGGCCCGGCGGCCGGGCTGCTCGGCTGGCTGGCCGGCCGCGGCCCCGGGGGCGCCGGCCTCTCCACCGAGGGCGGCCCCCTGCCCGCCCTCCCGCCGCTCTAGGATCAGGGGCATGACGTACAGCGGAGCAGTCAAGGTCGGCGGTCCTGCCGACGTGCACGAGCTCACGGACCTGATGATTTCCAAGGTCGCCGTGGGCCCGATGAACAACAACGCCTACCTGCTGCGGTGCCGGGCCACCGGCGAGCAGCTGCTCATCGACGCGGCGGCCGAGCCGCACACCCTGCTGAGCCTGATCGGGGACGACGGCATCGCCTCCGTCGTCACCACCCACCGGCACGGCGACCACTGGGGCGCACTGCGCGAGGTGGTCGACGCGACCGGGGCGCGCACCTACGCGGGCCGCTACGACGCCGAGGGCATCCCGGTCCCGACCGACGTCCCCGTCGAGGACGGGGACACCCTGCGGGTCGGGCGGGTCGAACTGACCGCGCGGCACCTGACGGGGCACACCCCCGGCTCGATCGCCCTGGTCTACGACGACCCGCACGGGCACCCGCACCTGTTCACCGGGGACTGCCTCTTCCCCGGCGGCGTCGGCAACACCTCGGGCGACGCCGAGGCGTTCGCGCGGCTGCTCGGCGACGTCGAGGAGAAGCTCTTCGGGCGGCTGCCGGACGAGACCTGGGTCTACCCGGGCCACGGCGGCGACACCACGCTCGGCGCCGAGCGCCCGCACCTGGCCCAGTGGCGCGAGCGCGGCTGGTAGAGGGCCCCTCCCGTCAACCCCGGAGCGGGGTGAACTCCTTCCGGTGGAGGTCGGCCGAACGCGCCTCCCCGGGGCCGGGGAGGGGGTACTTGCTGCACCATGCGCCACGTACCCTCCCCCCGGTCCGCGAAACCCTCCGGCACCGCGCCCTCCACCGCCCCGCCGGGCATGCTGCGGATCGCCCTGGCCGCCCTCGCCGGCACGGCCATCGAGTTCTACGACTTCTTCGTCTACGGCACGGCCGCCGCCCTCGTGCTCGGCCCGCTCTTCTTCCCGTCCTTCTCCCCGCTCGCCGGGACCCTCGCCGCCTTCGGCACCTTCGGCGTCGGCTTCCTCGCCCGCCCGATCGGCTCGGCGGTCTTCGGCCACATCGGCGACCGCTACGGCAGACGCCCGGTCCTGCTCGGCTCCCTGCTCCTCACCGGCCTCGCCACGGTCGCGGTCGGCTGCGTGCCCACGTACGCCTCGATCGGCCTGGCCGCGCCGGTCCTGCTGCTCGTGCTCCGCTTCCTGCAGGGGCTCGGCCTCGGCGGCGAGTGGGGCGGCGCGGTGCTGCTGACCGCCGAGCACGCGCCCGAGAACAAGCGGGGGCTGTGGTCGAGCTTCCCGCAGACCGGCCCCTCGGTCGGGTTCCTGCTGGCCAACGGCGTGATCCTGGCACTCTCCGCGACCTTGACCGACGCCCAGTTCACCTCCTGGGGGTGGCGGGTGCCGTTCTGGGGGGCGGGGCTGCTGGCACTGGCCGGACTGTGGCTGCGCCGCTCGGTGGAGGAGACCCCGCAGTTCAGGACGCTCGCCGAGACGGACCGGCGGGCGGAGGCCCCGCTGACCGAGGTGGTGCGCGACCACTGGCGGCTGCTCCTGCTGACCGGCGGGGCGCTCACCGTCGGGTACGCCGTCTTCTACGCGGTCACCACCTGGTCCCTCTCCTACGCCACCGAGCGGCTCGGCGTGGCGCGCACGGTGATGCTGGCCTGCATCATGGCGGCGGTCGCGCTCAAGGGCCTGGTGACCCCGCTGGTCGCGATGATCGGCGACCGCCACGGCCGCCGGCCGCTCTGCCTGATCGGCTGCGCGGCCTGCGCGCTGTGGATGTTCCCGCTGGTGGCGCTGTTGCGCACGGGGGACCCGCTGCTGATGACGCTGGGCTTCACGGGTTCCCTGCTGAGCATGGTGACGATGTTCGCGGTGGTGGGCGCGTACCTCCCGGAGCTGTACGCGCCGCGCATCCGCTGCACGGGAGCGGCGGTGGGCTACAACCTGGGCGGGGTGCTGGGCGGCGCGCTGACCCCGGTCGTGGCGACGGCGCTGGCGGACGGCTCCGGGCCGCCGTGGGGCGTCGCGGTGTACCTGACCGCGGTCGCCCTGCTCAGCCTGGGCTGTTTCGCGCTGCTGCCCGAGACCGGCCCGGCGGTGGTGCGGGACCGGCCGGAGGCGGGGGCGAAGGCGGACACGGGAACGGGGGCGGCTGAAGCAGCCGCCCCCGTGTAGCCCCGCAGGGCGAGCGGGAGCGCGAGACCCTGGTCCCGCGCTCCCGCGATCGTTCGAGTGTCCGAACGTCCCCGAAGGACTCAGACGTCGATGCTCTCCGAGCGGGCGGCCTCGGCGGCCGCCTGCTTCTTCGAGGCGATCAGGCTGGTGATCGTGGTGATCACCAGGACACCGCAGATGACACCCAGGGAGACCGGGATGGAGATCTGCGGGACGTGCACACCGGACTCGTGCAGGGCGTGCAGCACCAGCTTGATGCCGATGAAGCCCAGGATGACCGACAGGCCGTAGCTGAGGTGGACCAGCTTCTTGAGCAGGCCGCCGATCAGGAAGTACAGCTGACGCAGACCCATCAGGGCGAAGGCGTTGGCGGTGAAGACGATGTACGGGTCCTGGGTGAGGCCGAAGATCGCGGGGATCGAGTCCAGGGCGAACAGGATGTCGGTGGTACCGATCGCGAGCATGACCACCATGAGCGGGGTCATGATGCGCTTGCCGTTCTTCTTGATGAAGAGCTTGGTGCCGTGGTACTGGTCGGCGACACCGAACTTCTTCTCGACGGACTTCAGGAGGCGGTTCTCCTCGAAGTCGTCCTCGTCCTCACCGGAACGCGCCTCCTGGATGAGCTTCCAGGCGGTGTAGATCAGGAACGCGCCGAAGATGTAGAAGACCCAGGAGAAGTTGGTGATGATCGCCGCACCGGCCGCGATGAAGATCGCGCGGAGCACCAGGGCGATCAGGACACCGATGAGCAGCACGCGCTGCTGGAGGTGCGAGGGCACCGAGAACTTCGCCATGATCAGGACGAAGACGAAGAGGTTGTCGACACTGAGCGACTTCTCGGTGATGTACCCGGCGAAGAACTCCTGGGACGCCTGGCCGTTGCCGAAGATCAGCAGGCCGATACCGAAGAGGGCGGCGAGGACGATCCAGACGATCGTCCAGATGCCCGCCTCCTTGACCGAGACGTCATGGGGCTTGCGGCCGATGAAGAAATCGGCGCCGATGAGGATGCCCAGACCGAGAATGGTCAGCACCCAAAGGGTCAATGAAACGTCCACTATTCACACGCCTCCGGCGGATGGCTCAGCACATGGTCAGCGTCATCGCTGCCGGAGGTCTCTTCCACCCTGCCGGCCGGGAGGCCGGGGGCCGGCGCCCCGGGACCGGTGACAGTCCGTATTGACGAGAACGCCGCGCTGGAAATAGCAGGAATACTCCCCTCCGCAGGGACAGAGTACCCGGGGCGGGGAGAGAAGGTAAAGAGCTGCCAAAGAGGGGTGGGTCACGGGAACGCGCGGCGGGCCGGGGCCGTCCCGGCCCGCTCAGGGGCGCGTCTCCCGGCGGGCCGCCGCGATCCGGTCGAGTGCCTGGTCCAGGACGTGGCTGCCCGGCGGGGGAAGATCCGGTTCGAAGGTCCAGGCGTGACCGACCCACGGATCGGCGAGATGGTGGTCCGGCACCGGCGACAGCCGCATCAGCGAACGCCAGAGCGGGTCCAGCAGCGGCCCGTAGGCCGATGCCTCGTCACGGTCCGCCACCATCAGCAGGTGCACCCCGACCGCCGGACCCTCGTCGGCCAGATAGCGCAAACGGGTGACGGAGCGGTCGTCGAAGCCGTGCGGGAAGTCGTGGACGATCAGGAGCTGCGCGGCCGTGTCCACATCCGGCGGAAGGTCCTCGGGCGCTCCGGCCCGCAGCGCCATCTGGACGAGGTCCACCCGCCGGGTCAGCCGTTCCAGGGTCCCGGCGACCCCCGCGGCCCCGGCGGCGGCCGGCCCGGCGGTCGCCCCGGACCGGACGAGCGGGGCCAGCTCGGCGGCTCCGGCCCCGGCCGCGTCGACGACGTGGACGCGGAGCCGGCCGGTGGGGTGGACCGCGAGCAGCCGTACGGCGAGCGCGACGGCCTGTTCCCTGGCGGCCCGGCGCAGCCGGTCGGTGTCCATGGTCATCGCGGCCTCGGAGCCGGTGCGGCCGTTGTCGATCCAGATCCCGCGCTCCAGCGGGAGCCGGACCAGCATGGGGATGCGCAGGCCGGGCGCCTCGGGCAGGTGCAGCTCCCCCAGGCGTACGGCGAGCGGGGTCTGCGCGGGCGCCAGGGGGCCGTGCCAGACGGGGCTGTCCCAGCGGGCGTAGGCGGCCGGGAGCGCGGGCTCGACCACCTCGGACTCGGCGGTGAGCTGGGTGAGGTCCCGGTCGAGGACGGCCCGGGCCCGGTCGGCCAGCTCGTCGCGGCGGGCCCGCGCGGTGGCGCGGGCCCGGTCGCCGGAGCCGCCGAGGCGGTGGCGGGGGTCGGCGAGGGCCTGGTCCAGCTCGCGGTCCATGCGGGTGTCGGCGAAGTCGACGGCGCCCCGGTAGGCGGCGGCCGAGCGGGTCAGGTCCTCGAACATGCCCCAGACCTGGTTGTGGAGCCGCTCCTCCAGGGACCAGCCGTCGGCGTCCCCGGCGACGGGGTGCGGGGCCCGGCCCGGCTCCGGGGGCGGGGTGGCGGTACGGGGCGCCGGCTCGGGCGGTTCGGTGGCGGCCGGGCGGCGGCGCGGGTGGGCGTAGCTGACGGCGGGCGGGGCCCCGGCGGCGGTCGGCCCGGCCCCCGCGGGGACGGCGACCGGCGGGGACGCGGCGGGAGCGGCGGGGGCCGGGCGCTCCGGTGCGGCCCGGTCCGGGGCGGCGGGGGCCGGGGTCGGGGCCGTCCGCAGGGCGGCGGTGGCCAGCGCGGTGGCGTCCGGTGCGGCCAGTCCGCCGTCCGCGAGGAGCGCGCCGAGGCCGTCCGCGTACCCCTGGCCGACGGCGCGGACCTTCCAGTCGCCCTGGCGCCGGTACAGCTCCAGGGCGACCACGGCGGTCTCGTCGGCCAGGCCGGTCAGGGTGAAGCAGGCCAGTTCGGCGCCGTCCGGGTCGGCCACGGACACGTACGGGGCGGGGACCGCGCCGAAGCACGCCGGTCCGCCCGGCGCCAGTACGAGCAGCACCCCGATCCGGTGCACGGTCCCGGCCACGGCGTCGAGGTCGGCGGGGAAGGCGTGCCGGGCGGCGGGCTCCCCGGGGACCCGTACGCCCGGCAGCGACCGGGCGTACGGGTGGGCCAGCGCCTCGGGGCCGGCGTACCGGCCGTCCGCGTCGGCGAACGAGGCCAGGGCGAGCACGGGTGTGCCCGCCGAGACCCTGATCTCCACCCGGCTCCGGGACACGGGGTGGTTCTGTCCCCGGACCAGTTCGGCCGTCATCGTGCAGCCCCTCCCCCGTGACCTGCTTCTCTTGCTTCTCCGGGTCCGCCCGGCGTGCGGCGCGGCCCGTGCCGGGCGGTTCCTACAGGTGCGGCAGGATCGACGGCATCAGGTCCTGGAAGGTCCGGCCGTTGGCCGGGTTGCCCAGGGCCGTCATCTGCCAGCCGGTACCCACGCGGGACACCTTCGCCATGATCTGCGCGGTGTACTGGCCGCCGCCGTCGAGGGTGTAACGGGCCAGTTCCTGGCCGTTGGTCTCGTCGACGATGCGGCAGAACGCGTTCTGCACCTCCTGGAACGTCTGGCCGGTGAAGGAGTTCACCGTGAAGACGATCTGGTCGATGTGGACCGGCACCCGCGGGAGGTCGACGAGGATGGCCTCGTCGTCCCCGCCCTGGCCGACGCCGCCGACGAGGTTGTCACCGGTGTGCCGGACCGAGCCGTCGTCGCTCTGGAGGTGCCGGAAGAACACCACGTCCACCGGCTGCTTGTCGGCGAAGAGCACCGCCGACGCATCCAGGTCGATCTCCCGGGTCCGGGAACCGAACAGCCCCCGGCGCTTCGCCGCCTGCCAGCCGAGGCCCATCCGGACGGCGGTCAGCGTTCCCCCGTCCGCCTTCTGCAGACTGATGGCCTGACCTTTGGTCAAATTGACGGACACGCGCTGTCCCCTTTCCCGTAGCCACCCCCAGGCAGCGAGTACCTGCGGCTGTGCACCAACCCTACTGACCGCCCCCGCCTCAGGCGAGGCCCGCTTCCTTCATCTGCCGCAGCTCCTTCTTCAGTTCGCCCACCTCGTCCCGGATGCGGGCCGCCACCTCGAACTGGAGCTCCGCCGCGGCGCCGCGCATGCGCTCGGTCATCTGCTCGATGAGCGCGGCCAGCTCCGCGGCGGGCCGGTCGGTGAGCACCGCGCCGGCCTGCGCGCCCTTGCCACCCTTGGCCCCCTTCGCGGCGCCCGCCGCCTTGCCCGCCCTGGTCCGGTCCGCCTTGCCGCCGAGCGCGGGCACCGGCGCCTTGGCGGCCTTGCCGTCCTTCGCCTGCCGGTAGCCGGTGCCGAGGAGTTCCTCGGTGTCGAGCTCCTCGCGGGCCAGGGTGGCGACGATGTCGTTGATCTTCTTGCGCAGCGGCTGCGGGTCGATCCCGTTGGCCGTGTTGTACGCGATCTGCTTCTCCCGGCGGCGGTTGGTCTCGTCGATGGCCTTCTCCATCGCCGGGGTCATCTTGTCCGCGTACATGTGGACCTGGCCCGACACGTTGCGCGCCGCGCGGCCGATGGTCTGGATCAGGGAGGTCCCGGAGCGCAGGAAGCCCTCCTTGTCCGCGTCGAGGATCGCCACCAGCGACACCTCGGGCAGGTCGAGGCCCTCGCGCAGCAGGTTGATGCCGACCAGGACGTCGTACTCGCCGGCCCGCAGCTCGCGCAGCAGCTCGATCCGGCGCAGGGTGTCCACGTCGCTGTGCAGGTAGCGGACCTGGATGCCGAGTTCCAGGAAGTAGTCGGTGAGGTCCTCGGACATCTTCTTCGTGAGCGTGGTGACCAGGACCCGCTCGTCCTTCTCGACCCGGGTGCGGATCTCGTGCACCAGGTCGTCGATCTGGCCCTCGGTGGGCTTGACGACCACTTCCGGGTCGATGAGGCCGGTGGGGCGGATGATCTGTTCGACGAAGCCGTCGCCGCGCGAGAGCTCGTACTTGCCCGGCGTCGCGGACAGGTAGACGGTCTGGCCGATCCGCTTCTGGAACTCCTCCCACTTCAGCGGCCGGTTGTCGAGCGCGGACGGCAGCCGGAAGCCGTGGTCGACCAGGGTCCGCTTGCGCGAGGCGTCGCCCTCGTACATCGCCCCGATCTGGGGCACGGTGACGTGCGACTCGTCGATGACGAGGAGGAAGTCCTCGGGGAAGTAGTCGATGAGCGTGTTGGGCGCGGAGCCGCGCTCGCGGTCGTCCATGTGCAGCGAGTAGTTCTCGATGCCGGAGCACGAGCCGATCTGCCGCATCATCTCCAGGTCGTAGGTGGTGCGCATGCGCAGCCGCTGCGCCTCCAGCACCTTGCCCTGCTTCTCCAGCTCGGCCAGGCGCTCGGCGAGTTCCGCCTCGATGCCGGTGACCGCCTTCTCCATGCGCTCGGGCCCGGCGACGTAGTGGCTGGCGGGGAAGACGTACAGCTCGCGGTCCTCGCTGATGACCTCGCCGGTCAGCGGGTGGAGCGTGGAGAGGGCCTCGATCTCGTCGCCGAACATCTCGATGCGGACGGCCAGTTCCTCGTAGACCGGGAAGATCTCGATGGTGTCGCCGCGCACCCGGAAGGTGCCCCGGGTGAAGGCCACGTCGTTGCGGGTGTACTGGATGTCGACGAAGCGGCGCAGCAGCTGGTCCCGGTCCGTCTCCTCGCCCACCTTGAGGGAGACCATCCGGTCGACGTACTCCTGCGGGGTGCCCAGGCCGTAGATGCAGGAGACCGAGGCGACGACGATGACGTCGCGCCGGGTCAGCAGCGAGTTGGTCGCGGAGTGGCGCAGCCGCTCCACCTCCTCGTTGATCGAGGAGTCCTTCTCGATGTAGGTGTCCGACTGCGGTACGTACGCCTCGGGCTGGTAGTAGTCGTAGTACGAGACGAAGTACTCGACGGCGTTGTTCGGCAGCAGCTCGCGGAACTCGTTCGCCAGCTGGGCGGCGAGCGTCTTGTTCGGGGCCATCACCAGGGTGGGGCGCTGGAGCTTCTCGATCATCCAGGCGGTGGTCGCCGACTTGCCGGTGCCGGTCGCGCCCAGCAGGACGACGTCCTTCTCACCCGCACGGATGCGCTTCTCCAGCTCGGCGATGGCCGCCGGCTGGTCGCCGCTGGGCTGGTAGGAGCTGACGACCTCGAAAGGCGCCACCGTGCGTTCGATCTTCGATACGGGCCGCATGGGTCAACCGTACGACCCCCCACTGACACCCACGCGTCCGCGCTGGTCCGGGGCGCCCCGGCGGCTCCCGGCGGGTGGGCCTCTCTGCTCTCGTCTGGGCTGTTTGTCGTAGTTCGGTGGCGGCCCGGTGATCTTCCGCCCCATGATCGCCGTACAGCCGTGGGACGCCCCGCCGCAACGTCCGGCGCCCCGCACCCGTTTGCGCGGGGACAGGGCTCACGACCCGAGGAGAACGCGCATGTACGTCGTCCGATCCACCACCGCGGCCTGCACCGCCGCCCTGCTGGGCCTCACCCTGGCCGTCCTGGGCCCCACGGCCTCCTCCGCCACCACCACCCCGGTACCGGCTCCCGCCCCCGCCGGGCCGTCCGTCCCCGGCGTGTACGCCCACCGGGGCGCCTCCGCGTACGCCCCGGAGAACACCCTCGCCGCGATCGACCGGGCGCGGCAGCTCGGCTTCGACTGGGTGGAGAACGACGTCCAGCGCACCAAGGACGGCGAGCTGGTCGTGATCCACGACGACACCCTGGCCCGGACGACCGATGTCGAGCAGGTGTTCCCCCATCGCAAACCCTGGCGGGTCAAGGACTTCACGGCGGCGGAGATCGCCCGCCTGGACGCGGGCCGCTGGTTCGGGGCCCGGTTCGCCGGACTGCGGGTACCGACCCTGCGGGAGTACCTCGACCGGGTGCGGCACAACCGGCAGCGGCTGCTGCTGGAGATCAAGAAGCCGGAGCTCTACCCGGGGATCGAGCGGCAGGTCCTGGACACCCTGGACGGGTCGGGGTGGCTGGACGGGCAGTCCGCGGGCGGGCGCCTGGTCGTGCAGAGCTTCAGCGCGGACAGCGTCCGTACCGTCCACAGGCTGCACCCGGGCCTCGTGACGGCCTTCCTGGGCACCCCGCCGGTCGCCGACCTGCCCCGGTACGCGGCGTTCACCGACCGGATCAACCCGTGGCACACGACGATCTCGGCCGAGTGGGTGGCGGCGGTGCACCGGCTGCGGGGGGCCCACGGCCGGCCCCTGGAGGTGGACACCTGGATCGTGGACGACGCGGAGACCGCCCGGAAGGTCCGGCGCATGGGCGTGGACGGGATCATCACCAACGCCCCGGACGTCGTCCGGGAGGCGGTGGGCGGGGCCGACGGGGCTGCGGGCGGGGTCCGGGCCCTGGCCGGGTGAGCGCGGGCCCGTCCCGCGCTGTCGGTACCCGGCCGTACCGTGGACGGGTGGACAACACCGAGCGGCCCCGCGGGCCGCACCTCGAATGGACCGTCGTCGCCAGCGGCATCGGTCCCCTGCTCCTGGCCGCGACCCCCGAGGGCCTGGTCCAGGTCGGGTTCCATGCCGGGCCCGGCCGGGTCGACGCGATGATAGGCCCGCTCGTCTCCCGGCTCGGCGCCGACGCCCGGCGGCCCGCACCGGGCGAGGAGGTCCTGCTGGCCGAGCCGGTACGCCAGCTCGCCGCGTACTTCGCCGGCACGCTCCGGCGCTTCGACCTGCCGCTGGACTGGCGGCTGAGCTCCGGCTTCAACCGGCAGGTGCTCCAGGAACTGGACCGCGGCGTGCCGTACGGGACGGTCGTCGGGTACGGGGAACTGGCCGCCCGGACCGGCCGGCCCGGCGGGGCCCAGGCGGTGGGCAACGCCATGGGCTCGAACCCGCTGCCGGTGGTGGTGGCCTGCCACCGGGTGGTGGAGAACGACGGGGGCATCGGCGGCTTCGGCGGCGGCGTGGAGGCCAAACGGCACCTGCTCGCCCTGGAGGGGATACTCCCGCAGCCCCTCTTCTGAAACACCGGGGGGGGCGGGGCGGGCGGGGGCGCGTGGGGCGGGGCCCTCCCGGGGTGGCGTGCGGCCCCTCCCGGGGCGTGGGGCGGGCGGTGCGAAGCTCGGTCGGCCCGTGGGACGGGCGGTGTGGCGGGAGACGGCTGCGGCCTGTGGTTTTCCCGAGCGCGGGGGCCGCTCCGGGGCCGGGAAACGGCCGGGCCGCATACTCGGTTCCGCCTTTCGGTAAGGGGTGCGAGACTGCTGCGGTGACTACTCCTGCCGCCGCCCCAGGCCGCGCCGCGCCCGCCCCAGCAGCCCCAGGCCCCCGCAGGGGGTGTACGGCGTGACCGCCTCGCCCGAGACCTCCCGGACGGCTCCGCCCATCGACCTCGCGGAGCTGCCCCGGCTCCGGCGCCGCACCTCCACGGTGCTGATCACGAGCCAGATCCTGGGGAGCCTCGGCGTACCCATCAGCATCACCTTGACCCCGGCGCTCGCGACCGAGGTCAGCGGCAGCGAGGCCCTGTCCGGCCTCGCCTCCACCGCCTCCGTGATCGGCGCCGCCCTCGTCTCGCTGCCGCTCGCCGCCCTGATGACCGCCCGGGGCCGCAGGCCCGGCCTGGTCCTGGCGTACGCGATCGGCGCGGCCGGCGCGGGTCTCGTCGTACTCGCCGCCGCGATCAAGAACTTCCCGCTGCTGATGGTCGGCATGGCCGCCTTCGGCGCCGCCTCGGCCGGTGGCCTCCAGAGCCGGTTCGCCGCCGCCGACCTGGCCGCCCCGGACCATCGGGCCCGGTCCATCGCCCTCGTCGTCTGGGCCGCCACGATCGGCGCGGTGCTCGGCCCGAACCTCTCCGCCCCCGCCAGCCACGGCTTCGCCGGCACCTCCATACCCGAGACGGCGGGCCCCTTCGTCTGGGCCGGCGCCGTCTTCCTGCTCACCGGCGCGCTGCTCGCCGTGTTCCTGCGCCCGGACCCGCTGCTGACGGCCCGGGCCCTGTCCGCGCCCGGGGAACAGACCCGTGAGGGCCGCTCGCTGCGCGCCGGACTCGCCGCCGTCAAGGCGTCCCCGCGGGCCCGGCTCGCGCTGGTCACCGTCGCGGTGTGCCACACCACCATGGTCTCGATCATGGTGATGACCCCGGTCGACCTGGGCCACCACGGGGCCGGGCTGGAGCTGATCGGCCTGGTGATCAGCGGCCACATCGCGGGCATGTACGCCTTCTCGCCCGTCATGGGATGGCTCGCCGACCGGCTGGGCCGGCTGTCGGGCATCGGCCTGGCCGCCGGGCTGCTCTCGGTGTCCACGCTGCTCGCCGGCACGGCCGGGGGCGATCACGGCCGGTCCGCGCTCGGCCTGTTCCTGCTGGGCCTGGGCTGGTCCGTCGGGATGGTCTCCGGCTCCGCGCTGCTCACCGACTCGGTGCCGCAGCAGGCGCGGGCCGCCGTACAGGGCCTGAGCGACCTGACGATGAACACGGCCGCAGGTCTGGGGGGCGCCGCCGCCGGACTGGTCATGGCCCAGGCGGGCTACGGCTGGCTGAACGCGATCGGCGCCGCCCTGCTGCTGCCGATGGCCGCGCTCGCCCTCCTCACCGCCCGCCGTCACCCCCTGCCCGGGGCCGCGCGGAAGGGCGGCCGAGGGGGCCGGTAGCCGGACCGGCGGACCCGGCGGACCGGCGGCTTCCGGGGGGTCAGTAGCTGATGTGGTACGCCTTGCGGAGCGTCTCGTGCACGGTCCAGACCGTGCGGTCGCCCTCCCTCAGCACGCAGGCGGAGCCGGGGCCCACCTCCAGGGTCCCGCCGCCCTCGATCTCGATCGTGGCACGGCCCGCGACCACCACGAACAGCTCGTTCGCCTCGGTGTCGGTGACCACGCCCGGGGTGATCTGCCAGATCCCGCGCACCTGGCCGCCGTCCGGGGACTCCCACAGGACCTTGCCCGTGACGACGGGCGCGCCGGAGAGGATCTGCGCGGGGTCGAGCTGCTCGGCCTCCAGCTCCGTGTCCGGGACGTCCGGCACGGAGACGGCGAAGGAGGCAGGAGCGGAGGGAGCAGGAACGGAGGTGCGCTGACCGGGGTTCATGGCGCGCCAGCCTAGTACGGCCGGTACGGACTCCGGGGGTGACGGAGCGTCCAGGAACGGCCCGCCGGAGGCGTCATCCTGTCCAGCGGCCGGACGGAACGGACGGACGGCGGGCGGGGGCGAGAACCGGCCGGTGGCGGACGGTGTCCGCCGGGGCCCTCCGACGGGTCCCCTCCGCCGGGTTCCCTGCGGGGGCGGCGCAGGCGGCGGGCGCTCGCACCGGGCGCGGGGGACGGGCCCCGGCGGATACCGGACAGGCCGCAGCGGGCCTGCCGGAACCGCGTTTGGCGGCGTGAATCCCGTGCCATGGATGGGGACATGTCACCACACACAGCATCCGAGGCACCTGTCCTGTCGGAAGAGGTACGCGAGGCGCTCGACCGGCGGCGTCCCGTCGTCGCGCTGGAGTCGACGATCATCTCGCACGGTCTGCCCCGCCCCCGGAACCTGGCCGTGGGCCTGGAACTGGAGGAGCTGGTCCGCGCGCAGGGCGCGGTCCCGGCGACGGTCGCGGTCGTGGACGGGGTGGCCCACGCGGGCCTGGACAAGGCGCAACTGGAGCGGATCGCGGGCGGCGAGGGCGTGCGCAAGCTCGGCCACCGGGATCTGGCGCCCGCGCTCGCGGCGGGGGTCACCGGGGCGACGACGGTGTCGGCGACGGCCTTCCTGGCGGCGCGGGCGGGGCTGCGGGTCTTCGCCACGGGCGGGCTGGGCGGCGTGCACCGGGAGTGGGCGCGGAGCCAGGACGAGTCGGCGGACCTGTCGTTGCTGGCGCGGACCCGGATCACGGTGGTGTGCGCGGGGGTGAAGTCGATCCTGGACGTACCGGCCACGCTGCAACGGCTGGAGACGCTGGGGGTGGGCGTCCTCGGGTACGGGACGGAACGTTTCCCCGGGTTCTACCTGGCCGACTCCGGCGAGCCGGTGGACTGGACCGTGCACCGGCCCGAGGAGGTCGCGGCGGTGATGGCCGCCCAGGACCTGCTGGGCGGGCCGGAGTCGGCGCTGCTGGTGGCCCACCCGGTCGCGCGGGAGGAGCAGTTGGACCCGGAACTGCACGACCGGGTCCTGGCCGAGGCGCTCGCGGCGTGCGAGGAGCAGGGGATCACGGGGCAGGCGGTGACCCCGTTCCTCCTGGGGTTCCTGGTACGGGCGACGGGCGGGGCCTCGCTGGAGGCCAACCTCGCCGCGGTACGGGGCAACGTGCGGCTCGGGGCCCGGATCGCGAGGGCCTGGGCGGCGCGGACATGAGCGGGGCGGGGGCCCTGCTGGTCATCGGGGACGTGGTGACGGACGTGGTCGCGGTGCACCGGCGACCGCTGGCCCCGGCCACCGACACGGCCGCCCGCATCCGGACCCTCCCGGGCGGCGCCGGGGCCAACGCGGCCTGCTGGGCGGCGCACACCGGGGCGGCGGAGGTGCGCCTGCTCGCCCGGGTGGGCGCGGAGTCGGCGGGCTGGCACGAGCGGGCCCTGCTGGCCGCGGGGGTGAGCCCGCGGCTGGTCGTCGACCCGGCCGAGCCGACCGGGACGGTGGTGGCGCTGGTCGGCGAGGGCGCCGAGCGGACGTTCCTGTCCGACAGCGGGGCCTCGCTGCGGCTCTCCCCCGCCGACTGGACGCCGTCCCTGCTGGACGGGGCGGCCCGGCTGCACCTGTCCGGCTACCTGTTCTTCGCCGACAGCAGCCGGGAACTGGCCCTCGTCGCCTTACGGGCGGCCCGCGCCCGGGGGGTGCCGGTCAGCGTGGACCCCGCCTCGGCCGGGTTCCTGGCCGCGCTGGGCCCGGAGCGCTTCCTCGACGCCGTCGCGGGGTCGGGCGTCCTGCTGCCCAACGAGGACGAGGCACTGCTGCTGGCCGGGCTGCCGGGGCCCGCCGGGGCGGCCGGGGCGGCGGCGGAGCTGAGCCGGCGGGTGCCGCTGGTGGTGGTGACCTTGGGCGCGGCCGGGGCGCTGGTCGCCGAGGACGGCCGGGTCACCGCCGAGGTCCCCGCCCATCCGGCGCGGGCCGTCGACTCCACCGGGGCCGGGGACGCGTTCACCGGCGGGTTCCTCGCGGCCCTGCTGACGGGCGCGGCTCCGGCGGAGGCGGCCCGCACCGGGTGCCGGACGGCCGCCCTGGCGGTCGCCCGGCTGGGCGGCCGTCCCTGAGCCCACCGCGCGGGGCCGGCCCGGCGGGCGGTACGGGGCGGGACGTGGCGCCCGGCGTCGCGGTGCTCGGCGGGCGGCCGTCGGGCGGGGCGTCAGCTCCCCTGCCGGGGGCCGCGGATGCCGGTCCAGGCGGGGTGGCGCGGGTCGTCGGCCCTGACCAGGACGTCCGCGGCCGAGGCGGGGTCGGTGTCGGCCTCGTAGCGCGCGAAGGCGGGCAGGGTCCAGCGCTCGGACTCGGCGGTGCGGCGGGCGAGCGCCCCCGGCGAGAGGCTGATGTGAACGCTGAGGTCGAAGGGGAACCAGTGGCCCAGGAGCAGCGGGCCGTGGACGATCACCACGCCGCCCGGCGGGAGCACGGTGTACGGGGTGCGGGTGGCCCGGTCGGTCACCGGGTCCCAGAGGTCGGGCAGCACCCGGCCGCTGCCGCCGGGGTCGGTCGGGCCGAACACCTCGCGCCGGAGCGCGGCCGTGTCGTACCAGCCGCCGAGGTAGGAGTCCACGTCCTCGCGGCCGTACTCGAAGCGCAGGGAGGCAGGCCGCAGGAAGCCGTCGGCCGCCACCACCAGCACCGGACGGCCGCGCGGCCGCAGGGCGTCGGCGAGCACCCGGGCCGGGGCGGCGGTGCCGGCGGCGGGCGCCCCGTCGATGCCCACCCGCTGCCACGCCGCCGTGCCGGGGCCGCCCGCCCGGTCGTCGAGGTGACCGGCGAGCCGCTCGGCCATCCGCTGCCAGGTGATCGCTTCCAGCTTCACCGGCCCATTGTCAGTGGTGGGCCTTAGCGTTTTGACGAGGGATCACCGGTGTACAGGAACCGGTGGCCCGGCCTTCGGGGAGGGGTCTGTCATGGCTCGGGAGACGACGTATCTGGAGCTGTCCCAGGACGGCGCGGGCGCCCACAAGTTCTACGAGGTGACGGTCGACGGCACGGCCGTCACCGTGCGGTACGGGCGCATCGGCGCGGACGGCCAGGTGCAGAACTCCGCCTTCCCGACCGCCGAGAAGGCGCGGGCCGCCGCCGCGAAGAAGATCGGGGAGAAGGTCCGCAAGGGGTACGCCCCGGCCGTGCCCGGGCAGCGCGCCGCCCGCTCGGTGACCCGCCGCCAGGTCACCTCGGCGCCGTCGACGGCGCGCGCGGTGGCCCCGGTGCTGTGGCGGTTCCGCACCGGCTCCTCCGCCTTCGGCATCCATGTGGACGAGGACCGCTGCTGGGTCGGCAACCAGGCGGGAGACGTGTACACGGTGAGCCACGGCGGTGAGGTGCTGGCCCGGTACTCGCTGCCCGACGGGGTGAAGTGCCTGGTGGCGGACGAGTTCTGGATATACGCGGGCTGTGACGACGGCACCGTGTACGACCTGTCGTCGAAGGTGCCGTTCGCGGCGTACGACATCACGGCGGACACGGACATCTACTGGCTGGACATCCGCGAGGGCGTGCTCAACGTCTCGGACGCGGGCGGCGGTCTGACCGTGATCGACCACGAGGACGAGTACCAGTGGTCCCGGAAGTCCTCCGGGTACGGCGCGTGGATGGTCCGGGCGGACGAGCGGGCGGTCTACCACGGACACGGCGCCGGTGTGACGGCGTACGCCTCGGACGGCAGCGGCGAGCTGTGGCACACCCGGACCGCCGGAGGGGTGCTGTTCGGCTGGCAGGAGGAGTCCGCGGTGTACGCGGGGACGTCCCGCCACACCGTGCAGCGGCTGGCGAAGGCCACGGGCGCGGTCGAGGCCACGTACCCGTGCGACGCGGCGGTCTACTCGTGCGCGACCTCCCCCGACGGCCGGCACGTCTTCGCCGCGGACTCCTCGTCCTCGGTGTACTGCTTCGACGCCGAGGGAAGACGGCTGTGGAAGCTGGGCACGGGCGGCGGTTCGGCGCTCTCCATGCAGTACCTGGACGAGCGGCTGTACCTGGTCACCACGGACGGCTCGCTGGTCTGCGTGGACGCGAGCGAGGCGGCGATCGCCTCCGCCCAGCTGGGTTCGGTCCCCGCCCCGGTGGACGTGAAGTCGGCGGCGGCGCTGCCCGTGTTCACCCCGGCCGCCTCTCCCGCGGCGGTCGCGACGGTCTCGGTGGCCGCGGCCTCCGCGGGCGGTGTGGTGGTGGAGTGCGTCCAGCAGGGCGGCCGGATGCGGGTGCAGGTGGTGTCGGGCGGCTTCGAGCCCACCTGGAACGTGCAGTTCCCGCGCGGGATACGGGAGGCCGGGGCCCGGTACGTGGTGGACGGGCTGCACGCGGCCTCGGGAGGCTTCTACCGGGTGCGCGGGGAGATACGCCGACTCGTGTGACCCGGCCTCGCGGAGGCGGGCGCGCTCACGGGGCGTGCCCGCAGCAGACCCCCGGCGCGGCTCCGTACGGGGCCGGGGCGGATATCGCGAAGGGCGGGCTCTCGGGAAGGACCGGGGTCACGTGGAGCACGACCGGTTCGGTGCCGAGGTTGTGTCCCAGGTGGACGTGGAGGATGCCCGCCCGCTCCACGAAGCGGGTTCCGACCGGATGCACCTGGACGGTGTGGTCGTTCAGGACACGGGTCAAGGTCCCCGCCCTGACCACCGCGTGCAGTTCGACACGGTGGTAGTGCCAGCCCGTACAGCCGCCCGGTGCTATGACGATCTCCCGTACCGGCTGGTCCTTCGCGGCGCGCGCCCTCGGCGGCCCCACCACCGTCTGCCGTCCACGCATGAACCCTCCTCGCCACGGACCGGCCGTGATCCGGTCCGACCGCCTCACGGTAGAAGCAGTTCAGGACATCTCGAAGAACTTGATGAAACACCAACTGCGGCTGTGTACAAAGTGATAAGAGGTGCGCACGGCGGTATCACCTCACCATGAGCCTCATCGTGTTCGAGTCGGCGAAGCGGATCTCCTGCGCGCGGTGCCGGCGGGGCCCGCTCCGGCACCTCGTGCGCGAGGCCGGTGTGCCGCGCTGCCTGGACTGCGCCGACCTCGGGCATCTGGTCTACCTGCCGCGCGGCGACGCGGCGCTCACCCGCCGCGCCCGTGAGGCGAGTTCGCTCTCGGCGGTCGTCGTCCGCTTCGACCGGCGCCGCCGCCGGTACCGGCGTCAGGGGCTCCTCGTCGAGGACGCCGCCCTGGCCCGCGCGGAGCGCGCCTGTCTCGCGGACGCCGAGGCACGGGCCCGCCGTCGCGCCCGTGACCGGCTGCGCCGGGAGGCCGAGGACACCCGGTTCACGGCGGCCTTCGCCGCCGAGATACGCCGGCTGTTCCCCGGGTGCCCGGACGGCCGGGCATCGGCCATCGCCGCCCACGCCTCGGTGCGCGGCAGCGGCAGGGTGGGCCGGAGCGCCGCAGGCCGCGCCCTGGGCGAACCGGCGGTCTCCATGGCGGTCCGGGCCGCCGTGCGGCACGCCGACACCGCGTACGACGCCCTGCTGATGGCCGGGGTCCCCCGTTTCGCGGCCAGGGCCCGGCTGGCCTCGGAGATCGACGCGATCCTCGACGGCTGGCGCACCCCGGCGGCGGGGCCCGGGAACCGGCCCTCCCCGGAGGCCGCCGCCACGAGCGCCCCCGCGCGCGGCGGCGGAAACGACGGCGGCGTGGGCGGCGTGGGCGGAAACGACGGCGGCGTGGGCGGTGGCGGTGGCGGAAACGACGGTGGCGTGGGCGGCCAGGAGCCCCGCTGAGCCCGCGCCGCCCCGGGCCGACGCGGGCCGACGCGGCAGCCGCCGAGCGGCCCGGCCTCGGCTCCGCAGGGCGGGGCAGACCACGGCCCGGCGCCCACCGGAGCCACCGGACTCCGGGCCGACCCGCACCGCAGGACCGGGGCCCCGGCCGGGGCCGGGGCCCTCCCCGGCGAGGGTCAGTGCGGCAGGGCGGTGACAGGGTCCGGGGCGGAGTGGCCGGTGGGCCACCAGTCCTCGGCCTCCGGGCGGGACTCGTAGGCGTACCAGAGCCCGTCACGGCCGAGGCGGAGCTGACGGACCCCGGCGGTGAGACGGTTGCGGTCGGGGCGGAAGGAACCCTGCCCGGCGGCGAGGAGCGCCGGACGGGCCCGGTCGAAGGGACCGGCCGGAGGGTCCCAGGGCTCTTCGAGGACGGCAAGAGCGGGGCGGCCGCCCTGGCGCCAGGCCGACGCCGCCCGCGCCAGGTCGGTCGTGGTGCGCCCGGTCGCACGGGCCAGGTCACGGTAGAGGGCGCGGGCCGCCCCGGTCAGCCCCGCCGTGGGGTGCGCGGAGGCCAGCCGGACGGCGTCCTGCCAGAGGCTGAGCCCCGAGACCGGGTCCTCGGCGGTGGCCAGCAGGGCGAACGCCCTGGCCGCGGCGTCGGAGGCCAGCTGGTCCAGGGCCAGCGGGTCCGGGGCCGAGGCGTCGGCCGGACACGCCTGCGGGTGCCCCACCGCGGCGGGCGCCCCGAGCGGCGCGGGCAGCGGGGGCAGACTCGTACGGGCCCGCGCCGACCGGGCCGGGACACCGGGGAAGTCCGGCGCGGCACCGGACCGCTCACGGGCACCGTGGGCGGCGCTGCGGCGGGCCAGCTCGTCGAGGAGCTCCCGCTCCCCCCGGCCGCGGAGCAGCAGCAGCACGAACGGGTCCTCGTCCAGCATCCGGGCCGCCCGGTAGCAGAGGGCCGCGGCGTGCTTGCACGGCGCCGGACCGGAGTCCGGGCAGGAACAGCGCGGCAGGAGCTCACCCGCGCCGGGCAGGACCGCCCCCGCGAGACCCTCCGGGACCTCCCGCTCCAGCAGCGCGGCCAGCGCGCCGGGATCGGCCGCCACCGCCTCCAGGAGCTCCTCCCACCGCGCGTCCGCGAAGGCCGGGACCAGCAGCTCGGTCCGGTACGGGCGGGGCCGGCCGCCCCGTACGTACGCCACGATCCGGCCGGGCGTGACCGTCACCGCGTCGACCTTGCCCGAGACCGCGTACGCACGGCCCCGGTCCAGGCGGGCCGCGTCACGCGAGACCTTCTCCAGCGCGGCCACCCAGGCCCGGCCCCACCAGCTCACCGCCTCCGCCCCGGCGGGCAGCGTCTCGAAGGTGCGACGGCGGTCGTCGCGCACGGTGATCACGCGGGCCTCCGCAGGGAGACCAGATCGGCCAGCTCCCGGTCGGTCAGCTCGGTCAGCGCCGACTCGCCGGAGCCCAGCACGGCATCGGCCAGGGCCCGCTTCGCCTCCAGCATCTCGGCGATCCGGTCCTCGACCGTGCCCTCCGCGATGATCCGGTGCACCTGGACGGGCTGGGTCTGGCCGATCCGGTAGGCGCGGTCGGTGGCCTGCTCCTCGACCGCCGGGTTCCACCAGCGGTCGAAATGGATGACATGACCGGCCCGCGTCAGGTTCAGACCCGTGCCCGCCGCCTTCAGCGACAGCAGGAAGACCGGGACCTCACCCGCCTGGAACCGGTCCACCAGCTCCTGACGGCGCGGCACCGGCGTCCCGCCGTGCAGGAACTGGTGGGAGATCCCCCGGGCCGACAGATGGCGCTCGATGAGCCGGGCCATGGTCACGTACTGGGTGAAGACCAGTACCGCACCGCCCTCGGCCAGGATCGTGTCCAGCAACTCGTCCAGCAGGGCGAGCTTGCCCGAACGGTGCGGGAGCCTCGGCTGCTCCTCCTTCAGGAACTGCGCGGGATGGTTGCAGATCTGCTTGAGCGAGGCCAGCAACTTCATGATCATGCCGCGCCGCTCGATGCCCTCGCTCGCCCCGATGACGGCCATCGCCTCGTCCACCGCCGCCTGGTAGAGCGAAGCCTGCTCACGGGTCAGCGACACCGGATGGTCGGTCTCCGTCTTCGGTGGCAGCTCGGGCACGATCCCGGGATCGGACTTGCGGCGCCGCAGCAGGAACGGCCGTACCAGCGCGGCCAGCCGGGCCACCGCCGCCTCGTTGCCCCCGTCCTCCTCCTGCTGGTGCTCGACCGGACGCGCGTGGCGCGCCCGGAAGGCGGTCAGCGGCCCCAGCAGCCCGGGGGTGGTCCAGTCCAGCAGCGCCCACAGCTCGGAGAGGTTGTTCTCCACCGGGGTCCCGGTCAGGGCCACCCGGGCCGGAGCCCCGATGGTGCGCAGCGCCTTCGCCGTCGCCGAGTACGGGTTCTTGACGTGCTGCGCCTCATCGGCGACGACCATGCCCCAGCTCCGCCCGGCCAGCTCCGGGGCGGCGGCCCGCATCGTCCCGTACGTGGTGAGCACGAACCCCCCGGCCAGGCCGTCCAGGTTCCGGCCGGCGCCGTGGAAACGGCGCACCGGCGTGCCCGGGGCGAACCTCTCGATCTCCCGCTGCCAGTTGCCCAGCAGCGACGCGGGACACACCACGAGCGTCGGCTCGGGCCGGTCGCGGTGCAGGTGCAGGGCGATCAGCGTGACCGTCTTGCCCAGGCCCATGTCGTCGGCGAGGCAGCCGCCGAGGCCCAGCGAGGTCATCAGGTCCAGCCAGGCCAGACCGCGCGCCTGGTAGTCCCGCAGCGTGGCCTTCAGCGCGGCGGGCTGCGGGACCGGTGCCTGCTCGCCCGTCAGCCGGTCCCGCAGGGCGGCCAGCGCCCCCACCGGAACCACCTCCACCGCCTCCCCCTCGACCTCGGCCGTCCCCGTCAGCACGGTGGCCAGCGCGTCCACCGGGTCCAGCAGCCCCAGCTCCCGCTTGCGGGCCTTGCGCACCAGCTCCGGATCGACCCGCACCCACTGGTCCCGCAGCCGCACCACGGGCCGGTGGGCCTGGGCGAGGGTCTCCATCTCCCCCGGGGTGAGCCGGTCCCCGCCGAGCGCCAGCTCCCAGGAGAAGGCGAAGAGGTGCTCCGCGTCGAAGAAGGGGGTGCCGTCCGTGGCCGAGCCGGGCGCGGTGGAGCGTACGACGGCGGTCGCGGACAGGGAACGGGCCAGCTCGCGCGGCCAGTGGACCAGGACCCCGGCATCCGCCAGCCGGGTCGCGGCCACGCCCAGCAGGTCTTCGAGCTCCGGATCGGACAGGGCCAGGGCATCGGGCACGGGCTGGTCCAGCAGGCGCAGCAGCGGGGGCCAGACCCTGGCCGCCCGGCGCAGCGCGAGGACGGCGTCGATCCGGGCCCGGGGGCCGAACCCGGCGGCGGCGGAACCCGCCCACAGCGCCCCGGCATCGGTGACCAGGGTCGGATCGGCGAGGCTGTGGACCTGGACGACGGCGGCCCCGGCCCGCCGGGTCTCCTCGCCCTCCGCCTCGTCGAAGAGGCGGAAGGCGGAGAGGTCGAGCCGGAGCGAGACACCGACACCGGTGTCGGCCCCGGCCGCGACCCGCGCGGCCCAGTCCCGCATGCCGGGCACCCGCTGCGGCTCCTGTGCGGCGAACGGCCGGCCCGCGGCCACGGGCGCGGCGGGGGTCCGGGGCAGGCTGTCGGCGACGGCGTCCAGGAACGCCCGGACCAGCGCCTCCGGTTCGGGCAGCTGGAGCGGACGGCGGCCCGCCAGCGGGGTCGCGTACCCCTCGTACGGCAGGGCGGCGGCGACCGCGCGGAGGTGGTCGACGTCCCCTGCGTCGAGCGGCCCGGCACGCCAGGCGTCCACCCCCTCGGGGGTGACCCCGGGCAGCAGCCGGCCCCGGGCGACCAGGGTGAGCGCCTGGACGGCGGCGGTGGCCCAGGCGCGGGTGGCGGGGTGCGCGGCGGGGCTGCGGGCCGCGTGGACGAACAGGGGCAGGGCCTCGACGACGGGGAAGGTCACGGCGGGCACGGTCCGGCCGCGGACCCCGTCACCGTGCGGGCGGACGACGGTGAGCGGGACCGGCGTCCCGGCATCGGGCAGGGCGTCGCCGTCCGGCGCCCAGAAGGCGACGCGGCCCTCCCGGGGGACGGCCGCGGGCAGGAAGACACAGGCGTGCCGCAGCAACGCCCGCGCACCCCCGCCCGGCTGCGGCTTCGGCTGCGGTGTCATGGCGTCCCCTCCCCCCGTTTGCTGCGAATGACGTGTCCCCACGAGTCTAGGCGCGGCCACTGACAAACCCGCTGACCTGGCCTTACGGAAGATCGGGCACCGGGACACCGCTCCCGGCCCCGCCCCCTCGCCCCGTACCCGGACCCGGACCGGGCCCCCGCCCCCTACCCGGACCCGGACCGTTCAGGTCAGGTCAGGTCAGCGGGTCCAGCGGCCCAGGTCGTCCGCGTACCCGTACACGGGACGGCCGGCGGCGGCGCTGGTGCGCAGCGGGCGGCCTCCGTCGTCGATGCGCAGGGTCCCGGAGCCGGACGGTCCGGTCCAGCGCAGGTCGAGTGACCAGTCGCAGTCGCAGTCCGCGGTGGTGGCCTCCACCCGCAGGACCACCGGTTCGGCCGCCGAGACGCTCATCGGGAAGACGGGGGCCGGGAGCGTGGTGCCCTCGTTGTTCCCCTCGACGGGCCGGGCCAGCGGGCGCGGCGCGTCCAGGTTGACGGCGAAGACCGCCGGGGTGAGCGCCCCGCCGCACCCCAGTGACATCCGGTAGACGTTCCAGGCCGGCGGGGTGCGCCGGTCCGTCACCCGTACCCCCAGGCCCTCCAGGACCACCGCGCCCGCACCCGTGCCGTGCAGGGTGACCTCCACGATCTGGGACCCGGCGTGCACGGCGCGCTGCGCCGACGCCCAGGCGGACGCGTCCTCCTCCAGGGGCGGCGCGGGCACGGACCGCGGGGCCCGCTCGGTGAGGTAGGAGTGGTCGCAGCCCGCCGCCCACACGTGTGACCGTACGGCGGCCCGCAACGGCGCCGCCGAAGCCGGGGTGGGTCCCGGCGCCGGAGGGGGAGCCGACGGCCCACCGCCCGACGGGACCGTCGGAGAGGAGGACGGAAGCGGGGACGGGGACAGGAACGGGGACGGCGAAGGGGGCGGCGACAGCCCCGGCGACCGCGAGGTCAGCACCGACGGCGTGAGCGGCCCCGGGACCGCTCCGGAAGCCGCCGCCGTGGCGGCCCGGCCCGCGTCCGGCCCCGCCGTCGGCGTGCCGCGTTCCGGCCCGCCGGCAGCCGCCAGCACCGCCATGGCCACCGCGCCCATCGTCACCCCCACGGCGGCGGCCGTCGTCGCCCGCCGCCGGTACCAGAGCGGCCGGGGCGCCTGGTCCGGCACGGCGAGCTCCACCACCGCGCCCTCCGCGACGTCCACCGCCACCTCCACCTCCGCGCCCGCCCCCACAGCCGCCTCCACGACCTCCGGCACGCCCTCCTCCGCAGCCCCTTCCGCGACCTCCGGCACCACCGCCTCCACGACCTCCGGCACTGCCCCTGCCACGGCCACGGCGACCGCCCCCGTCGCCGTCGTCGCCTCCGGGACGCGCGCCGTCGCCCGCCGTCGCGCGTCCGCCAGCAGCCACGCCCGGTGCAGCTCCACCGCCTCCCCCGGGGTGGCCCCGCAGAGCCGGGCGAAACGATCCACCACCGCGAACTCCGCGGGCAGTGCCTCCCCGTTGCAGTAGCGGTGCAGGGTCGAGGTGCTGGTGTGCAGCTTGCGCGCCAGCGCCCCGTAACTGAGGCCCGCACGCCCCTTCAACTCCCGCATCAGCCGGGCGAACCGCTCCGGTTCCCCCTCGCCCCCACCCGTGCGCACCACGTTCCCCGTCCCACGACTGCGTTCCATACCAGGCATGTTCCCCCAGGTGAGAGACCGTACGGTCGTTCCAGTGTCCCGAATCCGCCCCAATCCATGGCCCGGCGCCCCGGCCCGGGGGGAGGCTTTTGACGTACCCGGCGACACCACAGCCCATCAAGAAACGGAAGTACCCACCGTGTTCCGACGTTCCGGCACCACCGCCACGCTCGCCACCGCCCTCGTCGCGGCGGCCGGCGCCCTCCTCCTCACCACCACAGCCGCGGCCGCCACCGCACCCGGGTTCGTCAACGGCTCCGACCTCCCGGCGAACCCCCACTCCCCCTGGTCCTCCGGCGCGGTCACCGCGGGGCTGCCCGGGACCACGCCGTTCTGCCTGGAGGGCGTGCTCCCGGCGGCGGGCTCCTGGCACCGTGCCTTCAGCACCGAGGTCGACGCCCACGCCACCCAGATCTCCGTACGCACCGCCTCGCCCGCCGCCGCCACCAAGCTCGCCGCCTCCCTGGAGCGCAAGGTCGCGGCCTGCGCCGCCGACTGGCTGCGGACGAACCCGGGCGGGACGGCCTCCTGGCAGGACTACGGGACGCTGCCCGTCGAGGAGGGCGCGCACGTCTACGGGGTGGGCGTCTCGGTCCCCGACTCCGCGCACGGCGTCGGCCTCTACGGGATCGGCCGCGACGGCTCCACCGTGACCGTCGTGCAGTGGGGGCAGATGGGCCAGCTGCCCGAGGCCCCGGTCGCCGCGTTCAAGCAGACCACCACCACGGCCGTGCACAAGCTCGTCCCCTGACGGCTCGCGCCGTTCTCCCGGCGGGTTCCCGGTGGGACCATGGAACAAAGGCCCCGGCCCGGCAGGGAGCTGCCGGGCCGGGGCGGGCGGCCGATGCGAGGCGATGGCCATGCGTTCCGGAAACGAGCCGCTGACCGCCCGCAGTCCGCTGCGGCTGCGGTTCTGGCTCAGTCTGTGGGGGCTGCTCTGGGCCGCCGCCGGGGCCGCCGTGTTCTCGCTGGCGGGCAGCCCCGGCTGGGCGGCGGCCTGCGGGGTGCTCGCGCTGCTGGCCGCCGTGGACCTGGCCGTGGTGCTCCACCACATCCACCAGGGCCCGCACTACCAGCCCGGCCCGGACGTCCCCCCGTACGAGCCGCCGCGCAACCGGTGAGTCCGGCCGCGGCGGCCCGGCCGGGGCAGGGTCACCGCCCCGCCGGGGCAAGGGTCACCGCCCGGCCGCCCGCGCCGTGAGTTCCTTCCACACCGCGCGCACCTGGGGTTCCAGCTCCTCCAGCGGGCCGTCGTTGTCGATCACAAGCGACGCCACCGCGAGCCGCTGTTCCCGGGTGGCCTGCGCGGCCATCCGGGACCGCGCCTCCTCCTCGGTCATCCCGCGCCGCCCGACGAGCCGCGCCAGCCGCGTCCGGGGCGCGGCGTCCACCACGACCACCAGGTCGTACAGCGGTGCCAGGCCGTTCTCCGTGAGCAGCGGCACGTCGTGCACCACGATCGCGTCCGGCCCCGCGGCGGCCTCCAGTTCGGCCGACCGGGCGCCGACCAGCGGGTGCACGATCGCGTTGAGGGTCCGCAGCTCGGCCGGGTCCGCGAAGACGAGCGCCCCCAGCTTCGGCCGGTCCAGGGCGCCGTCGGCCGTCAGTACGGACTCCCCGAAGGCCGCTACGACGGCCGCGAGTCCGGGCGTGCCCGGCTCCACGACCTCCCGCGCGATCCGGTCGGCGTCCACGACGACCGCCCCGTACCCCGCCAGCAGCCGCGAGACCTCGCTCTTGCCGGCACCGATTCCGCCTGTCAGGCCCACTTTCAGCATGGCCCGCAGCCTAAGCGCTCCCCGGCCGCCCTCGGGCGGCGGTCCGGCCTCGGGCTCCACCCCGGCCCGCGCGGGCCCTCGGCTATCCCTCGCCCTCGCGCTCCGCCAGGAACCGTTCGAACTCGCGGCCGATCTCGTCCGCCGAGGGGATCTCCGTCGGCTCGGCGATCATGTTGCCCCGGGTCTCGGCGCCGGCCGCCGCGTCGTACTGGTGTTCCAGTCCCTGGACCAGGGCGACCAGTTCGTCGTCGCCCTCGCGGATCTGCCGGTCGATCTCCGTCTGTGTGCGGTGCGCCTCGGTGCGCAGGGCGTGCGCCACGGCGGGCAGGACCAGTCCGGTCGCCGCCGTGACGGCCTCCAGCACCGTGAGCGCGGCGTCCGGGTAGGGGGAGCGGGCGACGTAGTGCGGTACGTGCGCGGCGACGCCCAGCACGTCGTGCCCGGCCTGGGCGAGGCGGAACTCGACCAGGGACTCGGCGCTACCCGGCACCTGCGCCTCGTCGAACGGGCTGCGGTGGCCCGGCATGAGGTCGGTGCGGTTGCCGTGCGGGGTGATGCCGACGGGGCGCGTGTGCGGGACGCCCATCGGGATGCCGTGGAAGTTGACCGCGAGCCGCACGCCGAGCCGCTCCACGATCTGCCGGACGGCGACGGCGAAGCGCTCCCACTCCACGTCCGGCTCCGGGCCGGAGAGCAGCAGGAAGGGCGCGCCCGTGGCGTCCTGGACGAGACGGACCTCCAGCCGGGGTTCCTCGAACTGGGTCCAGTGGTCGCGCTGGAAGGTCAGCAGCGGCCTGCGGGCCCGGTAGTCCACCAGCCGGTCCGCGTCGAAACGGGCCACGACCTGGTGGGGCAGGGTGTCGAGGAGCCGCTCGACGATCTGTTCGCCGGCCTCGCCCGCGTCGATGTACCCCTCGAAGTGGTAGAGCATGATCAGCCCGGCCGAGTCCTGGGCCAGCGCCAGGTCCGCCACCGCCAGTCCCTTGGCGTCCCATTCGTACAAACCCTGTGGATCAAGCACCGCCACCACTCCTCCTCGCCGCGTTCTCAGCAAGAACGTCCAAGGTCACGTCTCCATTCCCCGCCCGGGCCGGGTTCACCTGATCGCAACGGAACGGGGCGCGGGACGGGGCCGGAACAAGGGCGGGACGGGACGGGAAAGCGAGGGGGGAAACGCGGTGAGGCCCGCCCCCCGAAGGGGACGGGCCTCACCGTTCAACTCGACTCAGCTCTGCTCACACCGGGGTGTGAAGCGCGCTGCGATCAGCTCTGGCCGCCGGCCAGCTTCTCGCGGAGCGCGGCCAGGGCCTCGTCCGACGCCAGGGCGCCGGAGGTCTCGTCCGACTCCGAGGAGTAGGAACCACCCGAGATGGTCGCACCGGCGTTGCCACTGGCGGCCGGAGCGGCAGCACCCTCGGCAGCGGCGGCCTCGTCGGCCTCGCGGCTCTTGATGACCTGCGCCTGGTGCTGCTCGAAGCGCTGCTGCGCCTCGGCGTACTGGGTCTCCCAGGCCTCGCGCTGCTTGTCGAAGCCCTCGAGCCAGTCGTTGGTCTCGGGGTCGAAGCCCTCGGGGTAGATGTAGTTGCCCTGGTCGTCGTAGGACGCGGCCATGCCGTACAGGGTCGGGTCGAACTCGACCGACGCCGGGTCGGCACCGAAGGACTCGTTGGCCTGCTTCAGCGACAGCGAGATCCGGCGACGCTCAAGGTCGATGTCGATGACCTTGACGAAGATCTCGTCGTTGACCTGGACGACCTGCTCCGGGATCTCCACGTGGCGCTCGGCCAGCTCGGAGATGTGGACCAGACCCTCGATGCCCTCGTCCACGCGGACGAACGCACCGAACGGAACCAGCTTGGTGACCTTACCCGGGACGACCTGACCGATCTGGTGGGTCCGGGCGAACTGCTGCCACGGGTCTTCCTGCGTCGCCTTCAGCGACAGGGAGACGCGCTCGCGGTCCATGTCCACGTCGAGAACCTCGACGGTGACCTCCTGGCCGACCTCGACAACCTCGGACGGGTGGTCGATGTGCTTCCAGGACAGCTCGGAGACGTGGACGAGACCGTCGACGCCACCCAGGTCCACGAAGGCACCGAAGTTGACGATCGAGGAGACGACGCCGGAGCGGACCTGACCCTTCTGCAGGGTGGTGAGGAACGTCTGGCGAACCTCGGACTGGGTCTGCTCGAGCCAGGCACGGCGGGACAGGACCACGTTGTTGCGGTTCTTGTCCAGCTCGATGATCTTCGCTTCGAGCTCCTTGCCCACGTAGGGCTGGAGGTCGCGGACGCGACGCATCTCGACGAGCGAGGCCGGCAGGAAGCCACGGAGGCCGATGTCGAGGATGAGACCACCCTTGACGACCTCGATGACGGTACCGGTGACGATGCCGTCTTCTTCCTTGATCTTCTCGATCGTGCCCCAGGCGCGCTCGTACTGGGCGCGCTTCTTGGACAGGATCAGACGGCCTTCCTTGTCCTCCTTCTGGAGAACCAGGGCCTCGATCTCGTCGCCGACCTTGACGACCTCGTTCGGGTCGACATCGTGCTTGATCGAGAGCTCGCGGCTCGGGATGACGCCTTCGGTCTTGTAACCGATGTCGAGGAGAACCTCGTCCCGGTCCACCTTCACGATGACGCCGTCGACGATGTCGCCGTCGTTGAAGTACTTGATCGTCTCGTCGATCGCGGCGAGGAACGCTGCCTCGTCACCGATGTCGTTGACCGCAACCTGCGGAGTGGTGGCGGTGGTCTCGGTGCTGCTCGTCATGTGGGTAAGGGCTCCGGTTACGGACAGAAAGTCGTAGGTACTGCTACGCCGGGAGCCCTTATCGGCATCTGCCGAAGCCGGACAGCCAAGGAGACCCCTGATCCGCACGGAACGGACAGGGCCTCGAAAACCGAGGGGACATCGACAGATACAAGCGCAGCCTGCTAGGTCTGAGGAGCACAGGCTCGCAGCGCAACTTGTAGCATACGGGGGCAGCCGGACAGGGTCAATGCGCGAAGGCGCACACTCCGGGCGGATCACCGCATCACCGGCACAATTCGTAGGCGGGGAGGCCGTGATGGCCTTTCTCGCCGCGTTCCGAGACTCCGCAGACTACGACGACGGGCCCCATGAACCAAGAGGACTACGCCTCCGAAGACGCGTACGAGGCCGAAGGCACGGCCGGCGACGAGGGCCAGGCCACCCGGCGTGACGCCGGGGAGACGGAGAGCAGCCGGGCCAGCCGTGGCTGGTGGGACCGCAACGCCGACGAGTACCAGAGCGAGCACGGCGCGTTCCTCGGCGACGACCGCTTCGTCTGGGGCCCGGAGGGGCTGGACGAGGCGGAGGCGGCCCTGCTGGGGCCCGCCTCCTCCCTCGCCGGCAAGGACGTCCTGGAGATCGGGGCGGGCGCCGCGCAGTGCTCGCGCTGGCTGGCCGCCCAGGGCGCCCGCCCGGTCGCCCTCGACCTCTCGCACCGCCAGCTCCAGCACGCCCTGCGGCTCGGGGACGAGGTCGCGCTGGTCGAGGCCGACGCCGGGCGGCTGCCCTTCCGCGACGGCTCCTTCGACCTCGCCTGCTCCGCCTACGGGGCCGTCCCCTTCGTCGCCGACCCGGTGAACGTCATGCGCGAGGTCCACCGGGTCCTGCGCCCCGGGGGCCGCTGGGTCTTCTCCGTCACCCACCCCGTCCGCTGGGCCTTCCCCGACGAGCCCGGCCCCGAGGGACTCTCCGTCGCCGCCTCCTACTTCGACCGGACCCCGTACGTCGAGCAGGACGAGGAGGGGCGCGCGGTCTATGTCGAGCACCACCGGACCCTGGGCGACCGGGTCCGGGACGTGGTGGCGGGCGGGTTCCGGCTGGTGGACCTGGTCGAGCCCCAGTGGCCGGAGTGGAACAGCCAGGAGTGGGGCGGCTGGTCCCCGCTGCGCGGCAACCTGATCCCCGGCACGGCGATCTTCGTCTGCGAGCGCGGCTGACGTGATCCGTACCGCCGCGCTCGACGCCCTTCCCGTACGCGAGGCCGTGCCCGCGCTGGTCGCGGCGCTGGAGGGCCACGGCACCGCGGTGCTCTGCGCGCCGCCCGGCACCGGCAAGACCACCCTGGTGCCCCTGGTCCTGGCGGGGCTGGTGGGGGGCGGGGCCCGGCGCCGGGTCGTGGTGGCCGAGCCGCGCCGGATCGCCGCCCGCGCGGCGGCGCGGCGGATGGCCTGGCTGCTGGGCGAGCAGGTGGGCGCCTCGGTGGGCTTCGCCGTGCGCGGGGAGCGGGTGGTGGGCCCCGGGACGGTGGTGGAGGTGGTCACCACCGGGGTTCTCCTGCAACGGCTCCAGCGCGACCAGGAGCTGGCCGGCACGGACGTGGTCGTCCTGGACGAGTGCCACGAACGGCACCTGGACGCCGACACGGCCGCCGCCTTCCTCCTGGACGTACGGGAGACCCTGCGGCCGGAGCTGCGCCTGGTGGCGGCCTCGGCGACGACCGACGCGGCCGGGTGGGCCCGGCTGCTGGGCGGCGCCCCGGTGGTGGAGGCGGCGGGGATCTCGTACCCGGTGGAGACGGTCTGGGCCCCGCCGCCCCGGCCGGTGCGCCCGCCGCACGGGATGCGGGTCGATCCGGCGCAGCTGACGCACGTGGCGTCGGTGGTGCGGCGGGCGCTGGCGGAGCGGGCGGGCGACGTCCTGTGCTTCCTGCCCGGCGTCGGGGAGATCGCCCGGGTCGCCGGGCAGCTGGCCGGGGTGGACGCGCAGGTGCTCCAGGTCCACGGCCGGGCCCCGGCGGCCGTGCAGGACGCGGCGCTGACGGCCGCGGACCACCGACGGGTGATCCTGGCGACGGCGGTCGCGGAGTCGAGCCTGACCGTGCCCGGGGTGCGGGTGGTGGTCGACTCCGGGCTGGCCCGCGAGCCCCGGACGGACCACGCGCGGGGGCTGGGCGCGCTGACGACCGTACGGGCCTCCCGCGCGGCCGGGCGCCAGCGGGCGGGCCGGGCCGGGCGCGAGGCGCCGGGGGTGGTGTACCGGTGCTGGACGGAGGCCGAGGACGGGCGCCTGCCCGCGTTCCCCGCCCCCGAGATCCGGCTCGCGGACCTGGCCCGGTTCGCGTTGCAGGCCGCCTGCTGGGGCGACCCGGACGCGACCGGGCTGGCGTTGCTGGACCGGCCGCCGGCCGGGGCGATGGCCGCGGCGCGGGAGGTGCTGGGCGCGGTGGACGCGGTGGACGGCGCGGGCCGTCCGACCCCGCGCGGGCTGCGGATGGCCCGGCTCGGGCTGCACCCGCGGCTGGCCCGCGCCCTGCTGGACGGCGCGCGGGTGCTGGGCGCGCCGCGGGCTGCGGAGCTGGTGGCCCTGCTGAGCGAGGAGCCGCCCCGGGAGTACGGCGACGACCTGGCCGAGGCGTGGCGCCGGGCCCGCCGGGGCGGCGACGGGTACGCGGCCCGCTGGCGCACGGAGGCCCGCCGCCTGGAACGGTCCGTACGGGACCCCGCGGGTGCCGGTCCGGGGAGGGGCGGGGCGGGGGCGGGCTCCGTGCCCGACGACGCCGCCGCCGGGCTGGTCGCGGCGCTGGCGTTCCCGGAGCGGGTGGCGAAGGCCAAGGGTGAGGGGGTCTTCCTCATGGCCTCCGGGACCGGGGCCGAGCTGGGGGAGGGGTCCCGGCTGCGCAGCGCGCCCTGGCTGGCCGTCGCGGTCGCCGACCGGGCCGCGCACGCCGCGTCCGCCCGGGTCCGGCTGGGCGCCGTGCTCGACGAGGAGAGCGCCCGGGAGGCCGCCGGGCACCTGCTGGCCACCGTGGAGGAGGTCCGCTGGGAGGAGGGGGAGCTCCTCGCCCGGTCGGTGACCCGGCTCGGGGCGGTCGAGCTGGCCGTACGGCCGCTGCGCGCCCCGGACCCCGGGCGGCTGCGGGCCGCCCTCCTCGACGGGCTCCGCGCGGAGGGGCTCGGGCTGCTGCGCTGGTCCCCGGAGGCGAGGTCGCTCCGGGCCCGGCTGGACTTCCTGCACCGGACGCTCGGCGCGCCCTGGCCCGGGGTGGCGGACGACCACGCCCTGCTGGAGCGGGCCGACGACTGGCTGGAGCCCGAGCTGTCCCGGGCCCGGCGCGGGGCCGACCTCGGGCGGATCGACGCCGGGCAGGCCCTGAACCGGCTGCTGCCCTGGGCCACGGGCGAGGCCGTCCGGCTCGACGCGCTGGCGCCGGAGCGGATCGAGGTGCCGAGCGGTTCCCGGGTCCGCGTCGACTACGGCGGGGAACAGCCGGTGCTGGCCGTCAAGCTCCAGGAGCTGTTCGGGCTGGCCGAGACGCCCCGGGTGGCGGGGGTGCCCGTACTCGTGCACCTGCTGTCGCCCGCCGGACGCCCCGCGGCCGTCACCGCCGACCTCGCGTCCTTCTGGCGGGGCGGCTACCGCGCCGTCCGCGCCGAGCTGCGCGGGCGCTACCCCAAGCACCCGTGGCCCGAGGACCCGGCGACCGCCGAGCCCACCCGGCACACCAACGCCCGGCTCAGGCGCTGACCGGACCGCCGGCCCCGGGGCCTCCCTCGCCGTCGGCGCGGCGGCGGCCCCGGGCCTCCAGCCACAGCGCGAGCCCCAGGAGCACCGGCGCGCCCGCCGCGAGGCCGCCCGGGGCGTAGGTGTGCAGCGCGAGGATCTTCGTACGGTTCGCCGCGACCAGGGCGGCCGTGTGCCTGCTGTAGTCCTCGCGCATCCGCACGTGCCCGGCGAAGGCGGTGAGCCTGCCGTCGGGCGCCCCGGCCGCGAGCCCGCCGCGCATCTCCTGCTGGATGATCTCCTCGCCGTTGACGGGCGCCCCGGTCACCGGTTCGACCCAGAACATCCGCTTGGTCGTGTACCAGAGGGTGGTGCCGGTGCTCTGTTCGATCGTCGCCGGGTCGATGCCCTCGACCGGCATCTTCTTCGGCATGGGGACCTTGGTCCACGGCACGGTCTGCTCGAAGTAGTGGACGTCCATGCCGCGGAAGGTACGCGGCCCCACGTAGTGGATCGGGGACGAGGTGCGGGTCTGCGCGTCGAAGTAGAGGTGGTCGCGGGGTTCGGCGAAGAAGGGCCACTTGAACTCGATGCCCTCGCGCCGGACCGGGTCCCCGTCGACGGCCTCGCCGGGGGCGTGCACCGGTTCCTGGGTGTGCGCGTCGAAGATGTAGCGCTCGGGGATCTGGGAGACCGTCCGGCCGTCCGGGCCGACGATGTGGGAGAGCGTGTCCCACACGACGACGTCCCGGCCCGTGCCCGCCTCGATCTCCCGCGACGCCTCCACGTTCCCCTTGAGGGTCTGGACGATCGTGACCTTGTCGACCTTCTTGGGCCGCATCCCGTCGGTGTGGTCGAGGAGGGTCGCGTCCCTCGCCTCCAGGACCGTCTCCTGGTACTGGCCCGGCGGGACCTTGGCCAGCCGGGGGTAGGCGTACCAGCGCAGCAGTGGCGCGAGGGCCGCGCAGCACACGGCCAGGGCCAGCAGGACCAGACTCGCACGGCGTCGCACGGCGGCCCCGCCTACGGTCCGGGTGCGGTGGGCACGGTGGTGAGCAGGGGTCTGGGGGAGGTCCCGCCCCCGGGCTCCCCCGTCGCCGTGACGGCGAGGACGAGCAGCACCGCGAGGGCGAGCCCTCCGGCCGCGGCGAGGAACGCGCGCATCCGGGCCTCCACGATCCGGTGGAACGGGTCAGGGCGGGGCACGGTAGCAACGCGGGCCCAAGAGGGGAACCACTCCGGCCGCACCCACCGCCCCGGCCCCGGTCCCGGTCCCGAAGACACGCGAACGCCCGTCCCCGCCGGCTGACTCCTCCGGCGGGAACGGGCGTGGGGGCGGTGCGCGGCTCAGTGGGCGGCGGACTCCCAGTCGGGGCCGACGCCCACCGACACGTCGAGCGGGGCCCGCAGGTCGACGGCGGCGGCCATCTCCCGGCGCACCAGCTCCTCGACCCGCTCCCGCTCGCCCGGGGCGATCTCCAGCACGATCTCGTCGTGGACCTGGAGCAGCATCCGCGAGGCCAGCCCCGCCTCGGCGATCGCCTTGTCCACCCGGAGCATGGCCACCTTGACGATGTCCGCGGCGGTGCCCTGGATCGGGGCGTTCAGCGCCATCCGCTCGGCGGCCTCACGGCGCTGGCGGTTGTCACTGTTGAGGTCCGGCAGATAGCGGCGGCGGCCGAAGACCGTCGCCGTGTACCCGGTGGCGCGGGCCTCGTCCACGACCCGCTGGAGGTAGTCACGGACCCCGCCGAACCGCTCGAAGAAGGTCTCCATCAGACCCCGCGCCTCGGCCGGGTCGATGTTCAGCTGCTGGGCCAGGCCGAAGGCCGACAGCCCGTACGCGAGCCCGTACGACATCGCCTTGATCTTGCGCCGCATCTCGGCGTCGACCTCGGAGCGCTCCACGCCGAACACCTGGGAGGCCACGGTGGTGTGCAGGTCCTCGCCGGTCGCGAACGCCTCGATCAGGCCCGCGTCCTCGGAGAGGTGCGCCATGACGCGCAGCTCGATCTGGCTGTAGTCGGCCGTCATCAGCGACTCGAAGCCCGCGCCGACCACGAACCCGCGGCGGATCGCCCGGCCCTCGTCGGTGCGCACCGGCACGTTCTGCAGGTTCGGGTCGGTGGAGGACAGCCGCCCGGTCGCGGCGACGGTCTGGCTGAAGCTGGTGTGCACCCGCCCGTCCTCGGCGACCGTCTTGACCAGGCCCTCGACGGTGACCCGCAGCTTGGCCTGCTCCCGGTGCCGCAGCATGATCACCGGGAGTTCGTGGTCGGTCCGGGTCGCCAGCCAGGCCAGCGCGTCCGCGTCCGTGGTGTAACCCGTCTTGGTCTTCTTCGTCTTCGGCAGGTCCAGCTCGCCGAAGAACACCTCCTGGAGCTGCTTGGGCGAGCCGAGGTTGAACTCGTGGCCGACCGCCGCGTGCGCCTCCTTCACCGCCTGCTGCACGGCCGCCGCGAACTGCCGCTCCATGCCCTCCAGGTGGTCGCGGTCGGCGGCGATGCCCACCCGCTCCATCCGCGCCAGCAGCTCCGACGTCGGCAGCTCCATGTCGTGCAGCAGCCCGGCGGCGCCCACCTCCGCGAGCCTGCCGGTGAGCGCCCCGCCCAGGTCCAGGACGGCGCGGGCCTGCGCCATCAGCGCCTCGGCCTCGGCCGTGTCGTCGGCGCCGAAGGCCAGCTGACCGTCGGCCGCGGCGGGCTGGAGCTCACGGCCCAGGTACTCCACGGAGAGCACGTCCAGCGCGAAGGACCGGCGGCCCGGCTTGGCCAGGTACGCGGCGAGCGCCGTGTCCATGGCGACCCCGGCGAGGCTCCAGCCGTGCTCCGGGAAGACCCGCATCAGGCCCTTGGCGTTGTGCACCGTCTTGGGGCGCGCCGGGTCCGACGCCCAGGCCACGAAGGCCCGCTCGTCGGCCTCGTCCAGCGCGGCCGGGTCGAACCAGGCCGCCGCGCCCCCGGCCGCGGCCAGCGCGACCTCGGTGACCCGGCCCGTGCCCAGCGCCCAGCTGTCGACGGTCGCGATGCCCAGCGGCCCGCCCGCGTGGCTCTCCAGCCACGGCGCCAGCTCGCCCGTGCCCAGCACGGACGCGTCAAGCTCCACCCCGGCCGCCGGAGCCGGGGCCTCCTCCTGGGCCGCGCCCGGGTCCACGGCCAGCAGCCGCTCCCGCAGCGAGGCGTTGCGGATCTCCAACACGTCCAGCACCCCGGTGACGGCGGAGCGGTCGTACGGGGCGCGGGCCAGAGCGTCCGGGGTCATCGGCAGCTCGACGTCCTTGACCATCTCGGTCAGGACCCGGTTGAGCTTCACGGCCTCCAGGTGGTCCCGGAAGTTCTGCCCGGCCTTGCCCTTGACCTCCTCGGCCCGCTCCACCAGCTCCGCGAACGACCCGAACTGGGTGATCCACTTGGCGGCGGTCTTCTCCCCGACCCCCGGAATGCCCGGCAGGTTGTCGGACGGGTCACCGCGCAGCGCCGCGAAGTCCGGGTACTGGCTCGGGGTGAGCCCGTACTTCTCCTCCACCTTCGCGGGCGTGAAGCGGGTCAGCTCGGAGACGCCCTTGGTCGGGTAGAGCACGGTGGTGTGCTCGGAGACGAGCTGGAAGGAGTCCCGGTCACCGGTGACGATCAGCACGTCAAAACCGAGCGCCTCGGCCTGCGTCGCCAGCGTCGCGATCACGTCGTCGGCCTCGAAGCCGTCGACCGCGAACCGCGGCACCCGCATCGCGTCGAGCAGCTCGCCGATCAGCTCGACCTGCCCCTTGAACTCGTCGGGCGTCTTGGAACGGTTCGCCTTGTACTCGGGGAACTCCACCGACCGCCACGTCTTGCGGGACACGTCGAACGCCACCGCGAAGTGCGTGGGCGCCTCGTCGCGCAAGGTGTTCGCCAGCATCGACGCGAAGCCGTAGACGGCGTTGGTCGGCTGGCCCGTGCCCGTCGTGAAGTTCTCCGCGGGCAGGGCGAAGAACGCCCGGTACGCCAGGGAGTGCCCGTCCATGAGCATCAGGCGGGGGCGGTCCGCCGCGGTCGTCTGGTCGGTCGTCTTCGCTGCTGTCTCTGCCACACCCCCGATCCTAGGCGCCCCCACCGACAAACCCGGACGAGCGCGGACGCGGGCCCGGCAGGGGCCGGACAAGGGCGGGGCGGCGCGGACAGGGGGCGACCTCGGCGGGCCCCGGCCCGCACCCCCCGATGTCACAGGAGCGTGACAGGATCAAAGGTGTACGCGACACACGTACGCCAAGACGCGCGGCGGCGCCGCCGCGCCGACCGGACCCCGAAGGGGAGCGACATGGCCTCCACACCGCCCGCAGGTGATCCCGTACAGGACGCGCCGCAGGTCGCGCCCCCTCAGCACGCCGCCGCCGGACTGCCCGCGATCGGGCACACCCTGAAGATCGCCCACCAGCAGATGGGCCTGGTCCGGACCGCCCGCACCCTCCTCAAGGTCAACCAGAAGAACGGCTTCGACTGCCCCGGCTGCGCCTGGCCCGAGGGCGACAGGCGGCACACCGCCGAATTCTGCGAGAACGGCGCCAAGGCCGTCGCGGAAGAGGCCACCCTGCGCCGCGTCACCCCCGCGTTCTTCGCCGCGCACTCCCTCGCCGACCTCGCGGACCGCTCCGGCTACTGGCTGGGCCAGCAGGGCCGGATCACCGAACCCATGCTCCTCGACGAGGGCCGCGACCACTACGAACCCGTCAGCTGGGAACGCGCCTTCGCGATCCTCGCGGAGGAACTGACCGCCCTCGCCTCCCCCGACGAAGCCCTCTTCTACACCTCCGGCCGCACCAGCAACGAGGCCGCCTTCCTCTTCCAGCTCTTCGCCCGCGAGTTCGGCACCAACAACCTGCCCGACTGCTCCAACATGTGCCACGAGTCCTCGGGCTCCGCCCTGAACCAGACCATCGGCGTCGGCAAGGGCAGCGTCTCCCTCGAAGACCTCCACCAGGCCGACCTGATCATCGTCGCCGGACAGAACCCGGGCACCAACCACCCGCGGATGCTCTCCGCCCTGGAGAAGGCCAAGTCCGCCGGAGCGAAGATCATCTCGGTCAACCCGCTCCCCGAGGCCGGGATGGAGCGGTTCAAGAACCCCCAGACCCCCCTCGGCATGCTCCGGGGCACCGCCCTCAACGACCTCTTCCTCCAGATCCGCATCGGCGGCGACCAGGCCCTCTTCCGTCTCCTCAACAAACTGGTCCTGGAGACCGAGGGCGCCACCGACCAGGACTTCATCCGCGAACACACCCACGGCTACGAGGAGTTCGCGGCCACCGCCGCCCGGACCGACTGGGACGAGACCCTCACCGCCACCGGCCTCACCCGCCCCGACATCGAACACGCCCTCGCCATGGTCCTCGCCTCACGGCGCACCATCGTCTGCTGGGCCATGGGCCTCACCCAGCACAAACACGCCGTCGCCACCATCCGCGAGGTCGTCAACCTCCTGCTGCTGCGCGGCGCCATCGGCCGCCCCGGCGCCGGCGTCTGCCCCGTCCGCGGCCACTCCAACGTCCAGGGCGACCGCACCATGGGCATCTTCGAACGCCCCGCACCCGCCTTCCTCGACGCCCTCGACCGCGAATTCGGCATCACCTCACCACGCCGGCACGGCTACGACGTGGTCCGCGCCATCGAAGCCCTCCGCGACGGCGAGGCCAAGGTCTTCTTCGCCATGGGCGGCAACTTCGCCGCCGCCACCCCCGACACCGAGGTCACCGAGGCCGCACTGCGCCGCGCCCGCCTCACCGTGCACGTCTCCACCAAACTCAACCGCTCCCACACCGTCACCGGCCGCCGCGCCCTGATCCTGCCCACCCTCGGCCGCACCGACAAGGACGTCCAGCGCTCCGGCAAGCAGTTCGTCACCGTCGAGGACTCCATGGGCATGGTCCACGCCTCCCGCGGCAACCTCGCCCCCGCCTCCCCCCACCTGCTCTCCGAACCCGCGATCGTGGCCCGGCTGGCCCGCGCCGTCCTCGGCCCCGCCTCCACCACCCCGTGGGAGGAGTTCGAACAGGACTACGCCACCGTCCGCGACCGGATCTCCCGCGTCGTCCCCGGCTTCGAGGACTTCAACGCCCGCGTGGCCCACCCCGGCGGCTTCCAGCTCCCGCACGCCCCGCGCGACGAACGCCGCTTCCCCACCACCACCGGCAAGGCCAACTTCACCGCCGCCCCCGTGGAGTACCCGCACGTCCCGCCGGGACGGCTGCTGCTCCAGACCCTGCGCAGCCACGACCAGTACAACACCACCATCTACGGACTCGACGACCGCTACCGGGGCATCACCGGAGGCCGCCGCGTCGTCATGGTCCACCCCGAGGACGCGGCGGAACTCGGCCTCGCCGACGGCGCGTACACGGACCTGGTCAGCGAGTGGAAGGACGGCGTGGAGCGGCGCGCGCCGGGCTTCCGCGTCGTGCACTACCCGACCGCCCGCGGCTGCGCCGCCGCCTACTACCCGGAGACCAACGTGCTGATCCCGCTCGGCTCCACCGCGGACACCAGCAACACCCCCGCGAGCAAGTCCGTCGTCGTCCGCTTCGAACCCGCCTGACCACTCCTCTTCGGACCGGCCTGATAGAACGGCCGACGGACAGGACGACCGACGAGTGATCAGTGACGACCGACAAGTGTCGAAGAACGGAGCCGGCCCATGGGCGAGCAGCACACCGTGAAGTTCCCGCAGGAGGTCCTCGACGAGTACGCGGCCCTGGGCATCGACCTGCCCTCGCTGTTCTCGGCGGGCCACCTCGGCGAGCGCATGGACATCCGCGTCCTTGAGGCTTCGGCCGACCGGGTCGTCGCCACCATGCCCGTCGAGGGCAACACCCAGCCGTACGGGCTGCTGCACGGCGGGGCCTCCGCCGTGCTCGCCGAGACCCTGGGCTCGGTCGGCGCGATGCTGCACGGCGGCATCGGCCGGATCGCCGTCGGCGTGGACCTCAACTGCACCCACCACCGGGGCGTCCGCTCCGGCCTGGTCACGGGCGTGGCCACCCCCGTCCACCGGGGCCGTTCCACCGCCACGTACGAGATCGTGATCACCGACGAGGAAGACCGGCGGGTCTGCACCGCCCGGCTGACCTGCCTGCTGCGGGACGCCGGCCCGGCCGCCGCCGCGACCGCGACCGCGAACCGTGCCGCGTTCCCCGGCGCCGGGGAGAGCACCGGGTCCACGGGAACCACCGGCGCGGACGGCCCCGCCGACGAGGAGGAGGCCGCCGCGGCCTGACCCCACGGCACGGCAGGGCACGGCAGGGCACGGCAGGGCCGCCCCGGCTCCGGTGACAGCTCCCGGGCCAGGGGCGGCCCGGCCACCCGCCCGCCACCCGTCCGGCACCCGCCCGCCGCCCGCCCGGCACCGTCCGGAATCCGCCACCGCGCGCGGGTTCCGCCACCGCCGTTGCCTCACCGATGGTGACCGCCTACCGTCCTCCCATGGGGACCCCGCCACGCACCGCGGCCCGTCGCGCCGCTCCCGCCGTCGCGCTCGCCGCCTTCGCGGCCCTCGCACTGTCCGCGTGCTCCACTCCCGCCCCACCCTCCCCGGCGGCCTCTCCCACCCCGGCCCCGGCCCCCTCCTCCCCCGCCCGGATCTGCGCCGTCCTCGTCTCCTACTGGGCCGGGGAGACCCTCAAGGGCACCACCTGGTCCGGCCTGGACTGGGAGCAGAAGGGGCTGTCCCCCGCCCAGTACGCGATCCACGAGGACGCCGTCGCCGCAGGCCGGGCCGAGGAACGGGCGCACGGGCGGGACGCGGCGCTGGCCCTGATCGACCGGTTCACCGCCCGGCGCTGCGCCGAGGAGGACGGCGCGACGGGCAGCCCCGCCGACCGGCCGCCCGCACCCTGAGGGGTTCACCGGAATCCCGCGCACGCTGTCCGGCTTCCGGGCACCCGGTGGCATACGGCCCCACCGCAGGTCGCAGCGGGTTTCCGGCACCGGGACATGATCCATCCCCTTCGAATGGATCATGGAGATTCCTTACGCTGCGTCACACACGCGCCCTACGGAATCATCCTTTTCCCCTAAGAAAGACCAGCCGCCGCATTCTTTCGGACACACGCAGCCACATTCGGCCCCATTCGACCGACGACAGCACCATGAGGGCCTCAAGCCCCTTAAAAGAACAGGGAGTTCTCACCATGCGGACATTCCCGCACGCCGCTAAACGCCCGATCTGTCCACACTCCCACCACACATTCCCGGCCCCGGCATAACAAGAGCGTCACATCCTCCTTTCCCCGCTCCCCGCACTCACCACCTCGGGCCTAGAGTCACGGCCAGTCACCGCGCCGCCGGGCGCGACCCATCAGCACGGCCGTGAACCTCCCAGTGCAGCCCGGCGACCACACGGCACCCCACCGAGGGAGCCGCGCCAGGGAAAGGAAGAAACGTGCGACACCGTTCTTTGCTCGTCCTCACCACCGTGATCACCACGGGAGCACTGACCCTCACCGCCTGCGGATCACGCGACGAAGGGAAGGCCACCGGGGACACCGGCGGCGACAAGAAGACCGTCGTCGTCATCGGCGTCGACGCCCCCCTCACCGGCTCGCTCTCCGCGCTCGGCCAGGGCATCAAGAACTCCGTGGACCTCGCCGCCAAGACCGCGAACAAGAACAACGAGGTCCCCGGCATAGAGTTCAAGGTCGAAGCCCTCGACGACCAGGCCGTCCCCGCCTCCGGCCAGGCCAACGCCACCAAACTCGTCGGCAACAAGGACGTCGTCGGCGTCGTCGGCCCCCTGAACTCCGGCGTCTCCCAGCAGATGCAGGGCGTCTTCGCCGCCGCCAACCTCGCCCAGATCTCCCCCGCCAACACCAACCCCTCCCTCAGCCAGGGCGACAACTGGGGCAAGGGCGAGTTCAAGCGCCCCTTCAAGACCTACTTCCGCACCGCCGCCACCGACGTCGTCCAGGGCAAGTTCGCCGCCCAGTACCTCTTCAACGACGCCGGCAAGAAGAAGGTCTTCGTCGTCGACGACAAGCAGACCTACGGCGCCGGCCTCGCCGAAATCTTCTCCACCGAGTTCAAGCGCCTCGGCGGCGAGATCGCCGGCACCGACCACATCACCGTGAAGGAGACCGACTTCTCCTCCACCGCCGACAAGGTCAAGACCTCCGGCGCCGACTCCGTCTACTTCGGCGGCCAGTACCCCGAAGGCGGCCTCCTCGCCGACCAGATCAAGAAGACCGGCGCCAAGATCCCCACCATGGGCGGCGACGGCATCCAGGACCCCGCCTTCATCAGCGCCTCCGGCGAGGCCAACGAAGGCGACCTCTCCACCTCCATCGGCTACCCCGTCGAAGAACTCGCCACCGCCAAGACCTTCATCGCCGACTACCAGGCAGCCGGCTACAAGGACCCCTACGCGGCCTACGGCGGCTACTCCTACGACGCCGGCTGGTCCATCATCCAGGCCGTCAAGGCCGTCGCCGCCGCCAACAACGGCAAGCTCCCCACCGACGCCCGCGGCGCCGTCGTCGAAGCCCTCTCCAAGGTCTCCTTCGAAGGCGTGACCGGCAAGGTCGCCTTCGACGAGTACGGCGACACCACCAACAAGCAGCTCACGGTCTACAAGGTCGAAGGCGGCAAGTGGGTCTCCGTCAAGAGCGCCACCTTCAACCAGTAACCCACCGGCCCCGGCCCCACCACCACCCGGTCCCCACGGACCACACCGCGCGAGGGCGCGCACAGCGCCCTCGCGCGGAGTCATATCCGACACGCTCATCGGAGGCCCTGCGGTGAACGAACTGCCGCAACAGCTGGCCAACGGCCTTGCCCTCGGTGCCCTCTACGGCCTCATCGCCATCGGGTACACCATGGTCTACGGCATAGTCCAGCTCATCAACTTCGCCCACGGCGAAATATTCATGATCGGCGGCTTCGGCGCCCTCACCACCTACACCGCACTCCCCAGCGGAACCTCACTCCTGGTGGCGATACCCCTCATGATCATCGGAGGCGCCCTCGCCTCCGTCGCCGTAGCCACCGCAGCCGAACGCTTCGCCTACCGCCCCCTGCGCAGCGCACCCCGGCTCGCCCCCCTCATCACCGCCATCGGCCTCTCGATCGCCCTCCAGCAACTCGTCTGGCAGTTCTACCCCGACGCCAAGAAGGCCGTCAGCTTCCCCGAATTCAAGGGCGACGCCTACCAGATCACCCACAACCTGGCCATCCAGCGCGCCGACGCCTTCGTCCTCGCCCTCGCCCCGCTCTGCATGCTCGCCCTCGGCGTCTTCGTCTCCAAGAGCCGCAGCGGCCGCGCCATGCAAGCCACCGCCCAGGACCCCGACACCGCCAAACTCATGGGCATCAACACCGACCGCATCATCGTCATGGCCTTCGCCATCGGCGCCGCGTTCGCCGCCGTCGCCGCCGTCGCCTACGGCGTCGACAAAGGCCAGATCAACTTCGAGATGGGCTTCATCCTCGGCCTCAAGGCCTTCACCGCAGCCGTCCTCGGCGGCATCGGCAACATCTACGGCGCCATGGTCGGCGGCGTCGTCCTCGGCCTCGCCGAAGCACTCTCGATCGCCTACATCGAGGACATCCCCGGCATGCAGCAGCTCGGCGGCGGAGCCTGGTCCAACGTCTGGGCGTTCGTCCTCCTCATCGTCGTCCTCCTCGTCCGGCCACAAGGCCTGCTCGGCGAGCGCGTCGCGGATCGGGCGTGACAACCATGACCACCCACACCACCCCCCAGCCCCAGGCACAGGCACAGGCCACCAAGCCCACCGCCCTGCTCTACGCGGTCATCGCCGGCAGCCTCCTCACCCTCGCCAGCGCCTTCCTCGCCTGGACCTGGACCTCAGAATTCCCCGGCGACCTCACCTACTACGGCAGCCCCGCAGGCCTCCAATACCTCAGCCTCGCCGGAGCCACCCTCACCACCGCCCACGCCCTCGCCGCCCTCGACATCAAGGGACTCCGCTGGCTCACCCCCAACGGCGCCCGCAAGGCGATCTGGCTCCTGGCCCTCGGCACCTTCGCCGCCACCTGGTTCACCGTCCTCTCCATCACCTGGGTCCTCGGCGGACTCGTCAACCTCGAACCCGGCGCCTACCTCGCCCTCGCCGGCTCCCTCGTCCCCGCCCTGGCCGCCTACAAACTCCCCGACGACACCCGAAAAGCCGCACCGGCGAAACGACTCCCCTCCTGGGCCGAGATCCTCGTCATCGCCGCCGTCTTCGCCCTCGGACTCTTCGTCGTCACCTACGGCATCGACACCGACGACAAAGAACCCCAACTCTTCGTCGCCTACCTGATCACCGTCGGCTTCGCCGCCACCGCACTGCTCAAATCCGGACTCATCGACCGGATCACGAAGATCACCACCGACCACCGCCAGATCACCCTCATCGCCACCATGGCGGCAGCCGTCGGATTCCCCTTCATCCAGCAGAGCGGCGACACCTACACCCTCATCGCCGTCAACATCCTGATCTTCGCCACCGTCGCCCTCGGCCTCAACGTCGTCGTCGGCCTCGCCGGACTCCTCGACCTCGGCTACGTCGCCTTCCTCGGAGTCGGCGCCTACACCGCCGCCCTCGTCTCCGGAGCCGCATCCTCCGCCTTCGGCATCCACATCCCCTTCCTCGGCGCCGTCGTCGTCGGAGCCCTCGCCTCACTCATCTTCGGCGTCGTCATCGGAGCACCCACCCTCCGCCTGCGCGGCGACTACCTCGCCATCGTCACCCTCGGCTTCGGAGAAATCTTCCGCATCGCCATGGGCAACCTCGACGGCGTCTCCGGACCCAAAATCACCAACGGCCCCAACGGCATCCCCAACATCCCCCACCTCGAAATCTTCGGCTACAACTTCGGCGAGTCCCACACCGTCCTCGGCGTCCAACTCGGCGCCTACGCCAACTACTACCTGCTCATGCTCCTCGTCATGGCCCTGGTCATCGTCGTCTTCGCCCGCGCCACCAACAGCCGCATCGGCCGCGCCTGGGTCGCCATCCGCGAGGACGAGACCGCCGCCACCGCCATGGGCATCAACGGCTTCCGCGTCAAACTCATCGCCTTCGCCCTCGGCGCCACCCTCGCCGGACTCGCCGGCACCGTCCAGGCCCACGTCAACACCACCGTCGTCCCCGAGAACTACGTCTTCGCCGGACCCGTCCCCCCGAACTCCGCGTTCCTCCTCGCCGCCGTCATCCTCGGCGGCATGGGCACCGTACGCGGCCCCATCCTCGGCGCCGCACTCCTCTTCCTCATCCCCGCCAAACTCGCCTTCCTCCAGGACTACCAACTCCTCGGCTTCGGCATCGCCCTCATCCTCCTCATGCGCTTCCGCCCCGAAGGCCTCATCGCCGACAAACGCGCGAAGCTCGAATACCACGACAACACCACCGACCAGGCCCCCACGGACCTGACCACCGCCAAGGCGGGGGCGTGAACACCATGACAACCACCACAGACACCACAGCCACCCGGACCACCGTCCTCGAAGCCAGCGGCGTCACCATGCGCTTCGGCGGCCTCACCGCCGTCCGCTCCGTCGACCTCACCGTCAACGCAGGCGAAATCGTCGGCCTCATCGGCCCCAACGGCGCCGGAAAAACCACCTTCTTCAACTGCCTCACCGGCCTCTACGTCCCCACCGAAGGCACCGTCAGCTACAAAGGCACCGTCCTCCCCCCCAAACCCCACCTCGTCACCCAGGCCGGCATCGCCCGCACCTTCCAGAACATCCGGCTCTTCGCCAACATGACCGTCAAGGAAAACGTCCTCGTCGGACGCCACACCCGGACCAAAGAAGGACTCTGGTCCGCCCTCCTACGCGGCCCCGGCTTCAAAAAGGCCGAAGCAGCCTCCGAAGCCCGCGCCATGGAACTCCTCGAATTCATCGGCCTCGCCCACAAGGCCGAACACCTCGCACGCAACCTCCCGTACGGCGAACAACGCAAACTGGAGATCGCCCGCGCCCTCGCCAGCGACCCCGGCCTCCTCCTCCTCGACGAACCCACCGCCGGCATGAACCCCCAGGAGACCCGCGCGGCCGAAGAACTCATCTTCGCCATCCGCGACATGGGCATCGCCGTCCTCGTCATCGAGCACGACATGCGCTTCATCTTCAACCTCTGCGACCGCGTCGCCTGCCTCGTCCAGGGCGAAAAACTCGTCGAAGGCACCGCCACCGTCGTCCAGGGCGACGAACGCGTCATCGCCGCCTACCTCGGCACCCCCTTCGACGCCCACCCCGACACCGCAGAAACCCCCAGCACCACCAGCACCGCCAGCACCACCCGCACGGAACCGGAAGGAGAGACCACATGACCGCCCTCCTGGAGGTCGAAGACCTCAAAGTGGCCTACGGCAAGATCGAAGCCGTCAAGGGCATCTCCTTCACCGTCGAAGCCGGCCAGATCGTCACCCTCGTCGGCACCAACGGCGCCGGCAAGACCACCACCCTGCGCACCCTCTCCGGACTCCTCAAGCCCAGCGGCGGACGCATCCTCTTCGACGGCAAACCCCTCAGCAACGTCCCCGCCCACAAGATCGTCGCCCTCGGCCTCGCCCACTCCCCCGAGGGCCGCCACATCTTCCCCCGCCTGTCCATCACCGAGAACCTCCAGCTCGGCGCGTTCCTCCGCACCGACAAAGACGGCATCGAAAAGGACATCCAACGCGCCTACGACCTCTTCCCCATCCTCGGCGAACGCCGCAAACAAGCCGCGGGCACCCTCTCCGGCGGCGAACAGCAGATGCTCGCCATGGGCCGCGCCCTCATGTCCCAGCCCAAACTGCTCATGCTGGACGAGCCCTCCATGGGCCTCTCCCCGCTGATGATGCAGAAGATCATGGCCACCATCGCCGAACTCAAGGCCACCGGCACCACCATCCTGCTCGTCGAACAGAACGCCCAGGCCGCGCTCTCCCTCGCCGACCAGGCCCACGTGATGGAGATCGGCAAGATCGTCCTCTCCGGCACCGGCCAGGACCTCCTCCACAACGAGGACGTCCGCAAGGCCTACCTCGGCGAGGACTGACCCACCCCCGGCCCGGACCCGACCACTGCGGGCACCACCGCACCGGGCACGACCGCTCCGGGCACGCGAAAGGCCCGTCTCCCCCGGAACACACCCCGGGAGGGACGGGCCTCATCCATGACCCCGGGCACTCAGCCCTTGGCGGCGTTCTTCTTCTCCTCGGCGTCCTCGATGACCGCCTCCGCGACCTGCTGCATGGACATCCGGCGATCCATGGAGGTCTTCTGAATCCAGCGGAACGCGGCCGGCTCGGTCAGCCCGTACTGCGTCTGGAGCACACTCTTGGCCCGGTCCACCAGCTTGCGGGTCTCCAGCCGCAGCGAAAGGTCCGCGACCTCCTTCTCCAGCGCCCGCAGCTCCGCGAAACGCGACACCGCCATCTCGATGGCGGGCACCACGTCGCTCTTGCTGAACGGCTTCACCAGGTACGCCATGGCCCCGGCGTCCCGGGCCCGCTCGACCAGGTCGCGCTGCGAGAACGCGGTCAGCATCAGCACCGGGGCAATGGACTCCTCCGCGATCTTCTCGGCGGCGGAGATCCCGTCCAGGACGGGCATCTTCACGTCGAGGATGACCAGGTCGGGCCGGTGCTCACGGGCCAGCTCCACCGCCGTCGCACCGTCCCCGGCCTCACCGACGACGGCGTAGCCCTCCTCTTCCAGCATCTCCTTGAGGTCGAGACGGATGAGCGCCTCGTCCTCGGCGATGACGACCCGCGTCGTCAGCGGCGGAACATGCGACTGGTCGGCGTCGGGGGTGGGCGTCGACTCGTGCTCGGCGGTCACGGAGGGCTCCTTGTTGCGGGGCTGCACTGCTTGTATGAGCCTACCTAGCAGCGCCGCCGCATGGTCACCCGGTACACTGCGACGTGCAACCTGGCCGGGTTGGCGGAATGGCAGACGCTGATGTCTCAAACACATCTGTCCGAAAGGACGTGCGGGTTCGAATCCCGCACCCGGCACAGTTACCGCAAAGCGGACGTTCACCTTCGCGTGAACGTCCGCTTTTTGCTACGCAAAGGCATTGAATGTCGCACACAGTGGCGGCATGAAATTCCACGGCCCCGAAGTGCGGCAAAGAGCCCTGTCCCTGCTGCGGGACGGCATGAAGAACGCTGAAGTGTCGCGACATCTCGGCATACCACTGGGCACCATCGGCTACTGGAAACACACGGACCGCGCGAAGCGCGGCGAGTGCCCGGGCCGACACCGTCCGGAGTGCCCGCGTTGCGACGGCAGCCCGCTCGACCGGAAGGCGTACGCGTACCTGCTCGGCCTCTACCTCGGCGACGGACACATAAGCCACTACTCCGGTCACCGAGTACCCAACCTCATGATCACCTGCGATGACCACTGGCCAGGACTCATGGACTCAGCAGAGCAGGCCGTACAGCGGGTATTCCCCTTCAACCAGGTCTGCCGGGTCCGCAAGATCGGATGTCACAACGTCAAGGTCTACTCGAAGCACCTTGAATGCCTGTTCCCCCAGCACGGACCCGGCCGAAAGCACGAGCGGCGGATCGCCCTCGAAGGCTGGCAGCAGGAGATCGTCGACGCGCATCCGTGGGACTTCGTCCGGGGGCTGATCCACTCCGACGGCTGCCGGATCACCAACTGGACCACCCGCATGGTCGGTGGTGAGCGGAAACGGTACGAGTACCCCCGGTACATCTTCACCAACAAGTCGGACGACATCCGCGCGATCTGCACCGACACCCTCACCAAGGTCGGCGTCCAGTGGACGATCCTGGCCCGGGACGGCGCCCCTTTCAACGTCTCCGTCGCCCGCAAGGCGTCCGTCGCGCTCATGGACGCGCACATCGGGCCGAAGTACTAGGCGGTGGTGCGGCTCGAACGGGGGTTCATGGTCATCGGGCAGGTGTGCCACAGTTCCACGCCGGCCGTGATCAGTTCCCGTACCGCGTGCTGTTCGTCGGGGGTCCACGCACCGGGCTCGCCTGCGAAGAGTTTCTCGTAGGCGCTGTTGTGCACCGCTGTCTGCTGGGGCAGCCGGTGGGGGGTGTGGAGGCCCCGGGCCAGGTCTTCGAAGAAGTTCCATGCTTCCAGGACCGCGCCCGGTGGGGGTTTCCGGTGTGCTGGGGCCGCCAGCCAGTGCTGGACGTCGGTGAGTTCCAGGGTGGCGGTTGCGGGGTCGGCGAGTTTCCAGCCGCGTCGGGTCGCGTAGGTGCGGGCCTGCCGGGCTGTGACGAATGCTTGTACGTGGGGGTGGTCGGCGACCGGTTCGGTGAGTATCTGGTCGGGTTCGTCGCCGGGGCCGCCGATCCACAGGAGCACCGTGCTGCGGTCGTTTCCGCGGATGCGGTACCTGTAGAGGTGTTCGGGGTGTTCGGGTCTGCGGGGGCTTCGGGTGGTCCGCGTGTCGGCTGTCACGGTCTTCGTCACGTGTTCACCCTGGCATGGGCCGTGGGACCCGTCGTGTGTTTTTCTTCGCGGCCGGGGCTTACGGGGGGCTGAGGGCGGGGGCCCGTAGGGTGCGCGGTGGCGGGGCGGTGTCAGGGCCGTCGGGGGCGCCGCAGTCGTACGGAGAGGGGACTCGGTGATGAGTGAGAAGGCTCGTGTGTTGTTCGACGCGCTGGATCTGGACGCGGATGGTGAGCTGACGCGGGTCGAGGTGATCGCGGCGTTGCGGTCGAAGGGGCCGACGTTGGCTGCGCGGGGGGTGTTGCCGTTCTGGGGTGTGGGGGACGGGGATGCGTCGTCGGCGTTGTTCGATGCGGCTGACCGGAACGGGGACGAGGTGTTGTCGTTCGAGGAGTTCGCGGCGGAGGTGGACCGGCGGTTCGGTTGGTAGGGGTTTCCGGTGGCGGGGGTCGGGGTCCGCGTCGGGCGGTGTTCCGGGTGGGGTGCCCGACGCGGTGCGTCGTGTGCGTGCGGGGCGGGGCGGGGCCGCTGGTGGTGGGTGGGTCAGTGGACGGCGTCGCCGATGTGGTGGATGCGGACGAGGTTGGTCTTGCCGCTGACGCCGGGGGGTGAGCCGGCGGTGATGACGACGGTGTCGCCGGGGACGCAGCGGCCGATGCGCAGGAGTTCTTCTTCGACCTGGGCGACCATGGCGTCGGTGGATTCGACGTGGGGGCCGAGGAAGGTTTCGACGCCCCAGGTGAGGTTGAGTTGGGAGCGGGTGGCCTGGTCGGGGGTGAAGGCGAGGAGGGGGATGGGTGAGCGGTAGCGGGAGAGTCGGCGGACGGTGTCGCCGCTCTGGGTGAAGGCGACGAGGAATTTGGCGTCGAGGAAGTCGCCCATTTCGGCGGCTGCGCGGGCGACGGCGCCGCCTTGGGTGCGGGGTTTGTTGCGGTCGGTGAGTGGGGGGAGGCCCTTGGCGAGGATGTCTTCTTCTGCTGCTTCGACGATGCGTGCCATGGTGCGGACGGTTTCGACGGGGTGTTTGCCGACGCTGGTTTCGCCGGAGAGCATGACGGCGTCGGTGCCGTCGATGACGGCGTTGGCGACGTCGGAGGCTTCGGCGCGGGTGGGGCGGGAGTTTTCGATCATCGAGTCGAGCATTTGGGTGGCGACGATGACGGGTTTGGCGTTGCGTTTGGCGAGTTTGACGGCGCGTTTCTGGACGATGGGGACGTGTTCGAGGGGCATTTCGACGCCGAGGTCGCCGCGGGCGACCATGATGCCGTCGAAGGCGGCGACGATGTCGTCGATGTTGTCGACGGCTTGGGGTTTTTCGATTTTGGCGATGACGGGGAGGCGGTGGCCTTCTTCGTCCATGATGCGGTGGACGTCGTGGATGTCGTGGCCGCTGCGGACGAAGGAGAGGGCGATGATGTCGGCGCCGGTGCGCAGGGCCCAGCGGAGGTCTTCGATGTCTTTGTCGGAGAGGGCGGGGACGGAGACGGCGACGCCGGGGAGGTTGAGTCCTTTGTGGTCGGAGACCATGCCGCCTTCGATGACGAGGGTGCGGACGTGGGGGCCGTCGACGGCGGTGACCTGGAGGGTGACGCGGCCGTCGTCGACGAGGATGAGTTCGCCGGTGGTGACGTCGGTGGCGAGTCCGGGGTAGGTGGTGCCGCAGGTGTGGCGGTCGCCTTCGTGGTGTTCGACGGTGATGGTGAATTCGTCGCCGCGTTCAAGGAGTACGGGGCCTTCGCGGAAGCGGCCGAGGCGGATCTTCGGGCCTTGAAGGTCGGCGAGGACTCCGACGCTGCGTCCGGTTTCTTCGGAGGCTTTGCGGATGTGGCGGTACCGCTCCTCGTGTTCGGCGTAGGTGCCGTGGCTGAGGTTGAGGCGGGCGATGTCCATTCCGGCTTCGACCAGGGCTTTGATCTGGTCGTATGAGTCGGTGGCGGGGCCCAGGGTACATACGATTTTTGCTCGGCGCATGGGGTGAGCGTATGCCCCTACCAGGCAGTAGGAAATTGGTTGTGGGTGTCGGCCCAACGGCCTGTGGGTGAAGGCTTGTTGACAATTGTTGAATGTGCGTGGGGGTGCTCTGATGAGCACCCCCGGGGTGGGGTTTTCCGGGTTCTCGAAGGGGTGGGGCGGGGGGAGTCCGCGTGGGTCCGTGGTGTGGGGTCAGAGTTGTGGCGGGGTCATGGTGAAGCGGGCGTTCACCTGGGCGTAGACGGTCTGGCGCTGTGGTTCGAGGTCGAGCGGGGGGGCTCCTGCTTCGGCTTCGGAGCTGTAGGCCAGGGAGCGCATCATGCCGCCGGGGGCGGCCATGGCGACGGGGGCGGCGTTCTCGGCGCCGAGGTCGGCGAGTTCGACGAGGGCGGCGAGGCGGGCGCCGAGGGCTTCGGCGTATTCGCGGGCGCGCTGGACGGCTTCGCGTACGGCTTGGCGGCGGGCTTCGCCGTGGGCGGGTGAGGTGGGGCGCAGGGCCCACCAGGGTCCGTCGACCTGGGTGAGTTCGAGGTCGGCGAGGCGGGTGGTCAGTTCGCCGAGGGTGGTGAAGTCGTTGAGTTCGGCGGTGATGTGGACGCGGCCGTGGTAGGCGCGGACGCGTTCGCCGCGGCCGTGGCGGGTGAGTTCGGGGGTGATGGAGAAGGAGCCGGTCTCGATCTTCTCGACGGGGTCTCCGTAGCTTTTGAGGAGGTCGAGGACGGTGTTGTTGCGGCGGGTGAGGTCGTCGAGGGCGGTGCGGCGGTCGGTGCCGCGGGCGTTGACGGTGATGCCGATGCGGGCGATCTCGGGGTCGACTTCGATGCGGGCTTCGCCGCGGACGGCGACGCGGGGGACGTCGGGGGTTCCGTAGGGCTGGTGCGAAGGGTCCTGGGTCATGGGTTCACTGTCGCACTGTGGCTTGTGGGTGGCCGGTGTTCGGCGGGGCCGGTCATCGGATCGCAACCTGGTGGGGGTGTTGCGGGGTGTGGTGGGCGGGTCAGAATCTACGCGCGTTGTCCGGGTCGTGGAGCGGTCGTTCTCGCCTGTTCCGGTCTGTTCTGGCCCGTTCCGGTCTGTTGAAGGGGAGTTGGCATGGTGTTCGACCGTAGGGTTTTTCTGGGGTCCTCGGCGGTGGCGGGGGCGGCGTTGGCGGGGGCTTCGGGTGCTCCGGCCGCCGCGCACGCGGGGCCGGGTACCGGTGCGGGGGCGGGTGCGCGGACGTACGCGTTCACGGTGATGGGGACGACGGATCTGCACGGGAACGTCTTCAACTGGGACTACTTCACGGACCGGGAGTTCGACGACAAGGCGCACAACGATGTGGGTCTGGCGAAGATCTCGACGCTGGTGAACCAGGTGCGGGCGCAGAAGGGTCGTCGTAACACGCTGTTGATCGATGCGGGTGACACGATCCAGGGCACGCAGTTGTCGTACTACTACGCGAAGGTGGAGCCGATCACGGCGCGGCGTGGTCCGGTGCATCCGATGGCGCAGGCGATGAACGCGATCGGGTACGACGCGGCGGCGTTGGGGAATCACGAGTTCAATTACGGGATTCCGTTGTTGCGGAAGTTCGAGGAGCAGTGTGATTTTCCGCTGCTGGGGGCGAACGCGCTGGACGCGAAGTCGCTGCGGCCGGCGTTTCCTCCGTACAGCGTGCACCGGTTGCGGACTCCGCACGGGCCGGATGTGAAGGTGGCGGTGCTCGGGCTGACGAATCCGGGGATCGCGATCTGGGACAAGGCGCATGTGCAGGGGAAGATGACGTTCCCGGGGCTGGAGGAGCAGGCGGCGAAGTATGTGCCGCGGTTGCGTTCGCTGGGTGCGGATGTGGTGATCGTGTCGGCGCATTCGGGTTCGAGCGGGACGTCGTCGTACGGGGATCAGTTGCCGTACGTGGAGAACGCGGCGGGTCTGGTGGCCGAGCGGGTGCCGGGGATCGACGCGATCCTGGTGGGGCACGCGCATGCGGAGATCCCGGAGTACCGGGTGAAGAACAAGGTGACCGGCGAGGAGGTGGTGTTGTCGGAGCCGTTGAAGTGGGGGCAGCGGCTGACGTTGTTCGACTTCGAGCTGGCGTGGGTGAAGGGCCGTTGGTCGGTGGTGAGGGTGGCGGCGCGGGTGCTGGACTCGAACACGGTCGAGGAGGACCCGAGGATCACGCGGTTGTTGTCGGACGAGCACCGCAAGGTGGTGGCGTACGTGAACCAGGTGATCGGGACGTCTACGGAGGCGATGTCTTCGGCGGAGGGGCCGGTCAGGGATGTGCCGGTGATCGATCTGATCGGTCATGTGCAGGCGGAGGCGGTGCGGGCGGCGTTGGTGGGTACGGAGTGGGCGGCGTTGCCGGTGGTGTCGCAGGCGTCGTGTTTCTCGCGGACGGCGGGGATACCGCAGGGGCGGGTGACGATCCGGGATGCGGCGGGTCTGTATCCGTTCGAGAACACGTTGGAGGCGCGGGTGCTGACGGGTGCCCAGGTGAAGGAGTATCTGGAGTATTCGGCGAAGTATTTCGTGCGGACGGCGCCTGGTGAGGTGGTGGACCCGGCGAGGCTGACGAATGCGGGGAACACGCCGGACTACAACTATGACTCCGTGTACGGGTTGACGTACGACATCGATATTTCGGAGCCGGTGGGTTCGCGGATCGTGGGGTTGTCGTACGGGGGGCGGCCGGTGGACCCGGTGGCGCGGTTCGTGCTGGCGGTGAACAACTACCGGGCTTCGGGGGGCGGGAATTTCCCGCATGTGCCGCAGGCGAGGCAGGTGTGGGCGGATTCGGACGAGATCCGCAACACGATCGTTCAGTGGGTGAGGGCGGAGGGGACCGTGGACCCGGCGCGGTTCGCGTCGGTGGGGTGGCGGTTGACCCGGGCCGGGGTTCCGGTCTTCTCCTGAGGGTTGTCCTGAGGGTTGTCCTGAGGGGTGTCCTGGGGGGGGGTGTCCTTGAGGGCGCCCCTCAGGGGTGTTCGAACAGGGGGAGGAGTTCGCCTGCGGGGTGGGGGCGGTGGGGGGTGCGCTGTTCGAGGCCGAAGGTGGTGAAGGCGGTGCGCAGGGGCTGGGGGTAGGGGTCCTGGCCGGTGAGGGTGTTCAGGATGGCGGCGCTGCGCCAGGCGGCGAGGCCGAGGTCGGGGGCGCCGACTCCGTGGGTGTGGCGTTCGCCGTTCTGGACGAAGACGCTGCCGGTGATGGTGGGGTCGAGGAGCATGCGGTAGCGGTCGTCGATGCGGGGGCGGCCGGAGGAGTCCTTGCGGAGGTAGGGGTCGAGTCCTGCGAGGAGGCTGCCGAGGGGGCGTTCGCGGTAGCCGGTGGCGAGGACGACGGCGTCGGTGGTGAGGCGGGAGCGGGTGCCTTGTTCGAGGTGTTCGAGGTGGAGTTCGACTTGGGTGGTGGCGACGCGGCCGGCGGTGCGGACGCTGACGCCGGGGGTGAGGACGGCGTCGGGCCAGCCGCCGTGGAGGGTGCGGCGGTAGAGCTCTTCGTGGATGGCGGCGATGGTGGTGGCGTCGATGCCTTTGTGGAGTTGCCACTGTGCGGGGGCGAGCTGGTCGCGGACGGGTTCGGGGAGGGAGTGGAAGTAGCGGGTGTAGTCGGGGGTGAAGTGTTCGAGGCCGAGTTTGGAGTACTCCATGGGGGCGAAGGCGGGGGTGCGGGCGAGCCAGGTGAGGCGTTCGTGGCCGGTGGGGCGGGCGCGGAGGAGGTCGAGGAAGACTTCGGCGCCGGACTGGCCTGATCCGATGACGGTGACGTGTCCGGCGCCGAGGATGCGTTGCCGGTTGTCGAGGTAGTCGGCGGAGTGGATGACGGGGACGGTGGGGGCGTCGGCGAGGGGGCGCAGGGGTTCGGGGACGTAGGGGGCGGTGCCGATGCCGAGGGCGATGTTGCGGGTGTGGGTGCGGCCGAGGGCTTCGGCTTCGCCGTCGGCGTCGAGTTGGGTGAAGTCGACTTCGAAGAGGTCGTGTTCGTGGTTCCAGCGGACGGCGTCGATCTGGTGGCCGAAGTGGAGTCCGGGGAGGTGGCCGGCGACCCAGCGGCAGTAGGCGTCGTATTCGGCGCGCTGGATGTGGAACTGCTCGGCGAAGTAGAAGGGGAAGAGTCGTTCTTTGTGTTTGAGGTGGCTGAGGAAGCTCCAGGGGCTGGCGGGGTCGGCGAGGGTGACGAGGTCGGCGAGGAAGGGGACTTGGAGGGTGGCTCCGTCGATGAGGAGTCCGGGGTGCCAGCGGAAGTCGCGGCGTTGGTCGTAGAAGGCGGTGGTGAGGGGGGTGGCGCCTTGTCGGGGGAGGCCGTGGGCGAGGGCGGCGAGGGAGAGGTTGAAGGGGCCGATGCCGATTCCTACGAGGTCCTGGGGTGCGTCGAGCTGGGCGGTCATCGGTGGGTGCTGCCTTCCAGGAGGGGGGTGAGGGGGTCCAGGTCTCGGGGGGTGTGGGTGTCGAGGAGGGTGACGAGGGTGTCCAGGTCCCTGGTGGTGGTGTGGGGGTTGAGGAGGGTGGCCTTGAGCCAGAGGTGGCCGTCGGCGTGGGTGCGGCCGAGGACGGCGTGGCCTTGGTGGAGGAGGGTGCGGCGGAGGGTGGCGGTGTGGGTGTCGTTGGTGTGGGTGGGGCGGAAGAGGACGGTGGTGATGGTGGGGGGTGCGTGAAGTTCGAAGTGGGGGTGGGCGTCGAGGAGTCGGGCGAGGTGGTGGGCGAGGGCGCAGGTGTGGTCGATGAGGTGGGCGAGGCCGTCGCGGCCGAGTGAGCGCAGGGTGGTGGCGATCTTGAGGGCGTCGGGGCGGCGGGTGGTGCGCAGGGAGCGGCCGAGGAGGTCGGGGAGGCCGGCTCGGGTGTCGTCGGGGGCGTTGAGGTAGTCGGCCCGGTGGGTGAGGGGGGCCAGGAGGGTGGTGTCGGGGACGGCGAGGAGTCCGGCGGCGGCGGGTTGCCAGCCGAGTTTGTGGAGGTCGAGGGTGAGGGAGCGGGCTCGGTGGAGTCCGGTGAGCTGGTGGCGGTGGCGGGGGCTGAGGGCGAGGAGGCCGCCGTAGGCGGCGTCGATGTGGAGGTCGGCGCCGTGGTGGTCGCAGAGGTCGGCGAGGGCGTCGAGGGGGTCGATGAGGCCGGCGTCGGTGGTGCCCGCGGTGGCGGTGACGAGGACGGGGCCGGGGGTGGTGGTGAGGGCGTGGGCGAGGGTGGCGGGGTCGAGGATGCCGCGGGGGGTGGGGAGGGTGTGGGTGGGGGGCAGGCCGAGGAGCCAGGCGGAGCGGGGGACGGAGTGGTGGGCGTTGGCTCCGTGGAGGACGGTGAGGTGGGGGCCGTGGCGTTCGCGGGCGAGGAGGAGGGCGAGTTGGTTGGCTTCGGTGCCGCCGGTGGTGACGAGGGCGTCGGGGTGGGGGGTGTCGTAGAACTCGGCGGCGAGGGTGCGGGTGAGGAGGGTTTCGAGGGCGGAGGCGGCGGGGGCCTGGTCCCAGGAGTCGAGTGAGGGGTTGAGTGCGCTGGCGGCGAGGTCTGCGGCGGCGGCGACGGCGAGGGGTGGGCAGTGCAGGTGGGCGGCGCAGAGCGGGTCGGCGGGGTCGGCGGCTCCGGCGGCGAGGGTGTGGACGAGGGTGCGCAGGGCTTCGTGGTCGCCGGTTCCGTGGTCGGGCAGTAGGTCGCCGAGTGCGGCGTGGACGCGGGCGGTGACGGTGTGGGGGCCGCCTGCGGGGAGGGGGCCGCCGCGTTCGTGGGCTCCGGTGCGCAGGGCGTCGAGGACGGTGTCGAGGAGGGGGCGGAGGGCTTCGGGGCCGTGGGGGCCGCCGGCGAGCGGGTGGGGTGGGGGTGGGCCGGGCGGCGGGGTCATGTGGAGTCCTCACGGAGGCGGGCGGGGTCGGCGGTGCCCTGCGGGCCGGTGGGCGGCGGGGCGTTGTTCCGCTGCCGGGGCCGGACATCCGGTCGGTACAACGATCAGACCCGAATGGGGTAACCGCCGGGGTTTGTCCGGGATCGATTTCCGGCCTGGGCCGGGGTGCTGTCGGGGTCGGGGTGCTGCTGGGGCCGGGGTGCTGTCGGGGTCGGGGTGCTGTCGGGGTCGGGGTGCTGTCCGGGGTCGGGGTGCTGTCGGGGGTGCCTCGTCGGGAAACGCCGCGCCGGGAACACGGCCGCCCGCCGTGTCCCGGGCGGTCCGGGGTACGGCGGGCGGTGGTGTGCGGCGGTGGTGGTGTGCGGTGGGTCAGGCGGAGCGGACGCGCAGGGCGCGGGCGAGGTCGTCGAGCTGGTCGACGAGCCTGCGGTGCAGGAGCGGGATCATCGCGGGGTCGTCGAGGTGGGCGAGTCCGGTCTGGAGGTTGGCCTCGTCGACGGCGTGGGCGGGGAAGGCCCAGCGGCCCGCCGCCTCGCCGATGGCCGGGCCGCGCCGGGCGCTGAGGGCGATGGCCTCGGGGTAGAAGCGGGGCACGTATTCCCGTACGAGGTCGGCCTGTTCGGGCTGCCAGAAGCCCTGGGCGGTGGCGGTGAACAGGTAGTTGGAGAGGGTGTCGTCGTGGAACATGCGCTGCCAGGCGGCTGCCTTGGCCTGGGCCGAGGGCAGGGCGGCGTGGCAGCGGGCGGCGCCTTCCTCGCCGGTGGCGCTGGGGTCGGCGGCGAGGGCGGCGGCGATGTCGGTCCCGGTGGCGGCGCCGAGGACGGCGAGGCGGGCGAGGATGCGCCAGCGCAGGTCGGGGTCGAGGGCGGGGCCGCCGGGGACGGTGTCGTCGGCGAGCCAGGCGGCGAGGGTGTCCGGTGCGGTGGCGCTGTCGACGAGGGCGCGGACGGCGGCCAGCCGCATGCCGGAGTCGGGGGCGTCGGCGTCGGCGGGGGTCCCGGTGCGGTCCAGGAGCCGGTGGGCGATCGAGGTGAGGGTGGCGAGGGCCGCGGTGCGGTCGTCGCCGGTGAGGTAGTGGTCGGTGATCTGGTGGCGGGCGAAGGAGAGGACGCCCTGGACGACGGCGAGGTCGTCCTCCTGGGGCAGGTGTGCCTCGGCGGTCGCCAGGTAGTCCCGCGGGTCGAGTTCGCCGTCGCGGACCATGTCGCGCAGGGCGGCCCAGAGGACGGCGCGGGTGAGGGGGCCGGGGATGCGGGAGAGGTCGCGCAGGGCGGTGTCGAGGGAGGTGTCGTCGAGGCGGACCTTGGTGTAGGTGAGGTCGCCGTCGTTGAGGAGGAGCAGGTCGGGCCGGGTTCCGCTGACGGAGACGACCTCGTCGGAGGGGACGTCGAGGTGGAGGGGTTCGCGGGGGGCGAGGGCCCCGGAGGGGGTGCGGTCGTAGGCGCCGGCGGTGATGCGGTGGGGGCGGCTGCCCCGGCGGTCGACGGTGAGGGTCCAGCCGTCGGGGTCCTCCTCGATGCGCGGGGTGAGGGTGTCGGGGCCGGTGGTGCGCAGCCAGGCGTCGGCCCAGGTGTGGACGGGGCGTGGGGTGTGGGCGGCGAGGGAGTCCACGAAGTCGGCGAGGGAGGCGTTGGCGAAGCGGTGGCGGGTGAAGTGGGTGTTGATGCCGGCGAGGAAGTCCTTCTCGCCGAGCCAGGTGACGAGCTGGCGCAGGGCGGAGGCGCCCTTGGCGTAGGAGATGCCGTCGAAGTTGAGGAGTGCGGAGGCGGTGTCGGGGACGGCCTCGGGGGCGACGGGGTGGGTGGAGGGCCGCTGGTCGGCCTCGTAGCCCCAGGGCTTGCGTTCCATGGCGAACTGGGTCCAGGTGTCGGTGAAGCGGGTGGCTTCGGTGAGGGTCTGGTAGCCCATGTACTCGGCGAAGGACTCGTTCAGCCAGATGTCGTCCCACCAGCGGAGGGTGACGAGGTCGCCGAACCACATGTGGGCCATCTCGTGGGCGATGACCATGGCGCGGCGCTGGCGTTCGGCGTCGGTGACGGCGGAGCGGAAGACGAATTCGTCGCGGAAGGTGATCAGGCCCGGGTTCTCCATGGCGCCGGCGTTGAATTCGGGGACGAACGCCTGGTCGTAGGAGTCGAAGGGGTAGGGCTCGGAGAACTTCTCGTGGTAGCGGTCGTAGCAGGCGGTGGTGATGGAGAGGATCTCGTCCGCGTCGGCGTCCAGGTGGGGGGCGAGGGACTTGCGGCAGTGGATGCCGAAGGGGAGTCCGGCGTGGGTGGTGCGGATGCTGTGCCAGTTGCCGGCGGCGACGGCGGCGAGGTAGGTGGAGATGACGGGGGTGGGCGCGGAGGTCCAGATCCCGGCGCCGCCCGCCGCGTCTGACGTGTCTGTCCTGTCCGCCCCGTGCGCCGCGTCAGCCGCGTCCGTCCCGTGTGACGCGTCGCGGTCGCCGGTGCGGGTGGTGACGCCGTTGGCGAGGACGGTCCAGTGGGCGGGGGCGGTGACGGTGAACTCGAAGACGGCCTTGAGGTCCGGCTGGTCGAAGGCGGCGAAGACGCGCTGGACGTCGGTCATGAACAGCTGGGTGTAGACGTACGTCTCGCCGTCGGCGGGGTCGGTGAAGCGGTGGAGGCCCTCGCCGGTGCGGGAGTAGGTCATCCGGGCGTCGACGCGCAGCTCGTGGGGGCCTTCGGCGAGTCCGGTGAGGGGGAGGCGGCCGTCGGTGAGGGAGGCGGGGTCCAGGGGGTGGCCGTCGAGCGTCGCGGAGCGCAGTGCGTCCGGTTTCAGTTCCACGAAGGTGTCCCCGGCGGCGTGTGCGCGGAACCGGACGACGGTGGTGGAGTCGAAGGTGTCGTCGCCGACGGTGAGGTCGAGGGCGACGGCGTAGTGCTGGACGTCGATGAGCTGGGCTCGGAGCTGCGCTTCGGTGCGCGTCAGTTCGGACATGGGGCCATGCTGCCCCAAGGGGCAGCAGGCCGGATCGCGGGGTGTTACTCCTCGCCCGCGGCGATGGTCTCGTGGTGGCGGATGACCTCGGCGATGATGAAGTTGAGGAGCTTCTCGGCGAAGGCCGGATCGAGTTTGGCGCTCTCGGCGAGCTGGCGCAGGCGGGCGATCTGGCGGGCCTCGCGTCCCGGGTCGGCCGGGGGCAGCTGGTGGTCGGCCTTGAGGTGGCCGACCTGCTGTGTGCATTTGAAGCGCTCGGCGAGCATGTGCACCACGGCCGCGTCGATGTTGTCGATGCTGTCCCGCAGTCGGGCCAGCTCGGCGGTGACGTTCTCGTCGATGACGTTCGCGCCGGTCCGGGTCCCGGCTCCGGTCGCGGCGCCGGTCGCGCTCCCGGTCTCGTCGGGCCCGGTCTCGCTGGCGCTGTCGCTGGTGTTCATGGTTCCCGAGAATACGTGGCCGCTTCGGCCGGTTTCCCGCCCGGTGCCCTGACCCTGTGCCCTGACCCGGGCCCCGGCCTGGGCGGCGGCCGGGGTCCGGGTCGGTGCCCGGCCGGGGTTCCGGCCGGAGCGGCCCCGCCGGGAGGCGGGGCCGGAGCCGGGGTCAGAGAGTGGCCGCCGCGTTCTTGATCGCGGTGGCGAAGGTGGAGACCTCGGTGTAGACGCCGGGGTAGCCGGCCCGCGCGCAGCCCAGGCCCCAGCTGACCACGCCGACCTGGAGCCAGGCGCCCGCGTTGTCCCGGCGGAACATCGGGCCGCCGGAGTCGCCCTGGCAGGTGTCGACGCCGCCCTGGTCGTAGCCGGCGCAGATCTCCTCGCCGGGGACGAGGTCGGCGCCGTAGGAGCTCTGGCAGGAGGCGTCGGAGACGAAGGGGACGGTGGCCTTCATCTGGTAGCGCTGCTGGGCCCCGCCTTCGCGGGTGGCGCCCCAGCCGGCGACGGTGAAGGTGCCGTTGTCGAAGGACTTCGTGTCGGCGATCTTGAGGGTGGGCAGGTTGATGGGCTGGGCGAGCTTGATCAGGGCCCAGTCCTTGCCCACTCCGTTGTAGCCGGGGGCCTGGAGGACCTTGGTGGACTTGACCTTGATGGCGCTGGTGCTGTTGAGGTCGACGGAGCCGGCGGTGACGGTGATGGAGGTGTTGTTGCCGGAGCCGTTCACACAGTGGGCGGCGGTGAGCACGATCTGCTCGGAGTAGAGGGAGCCGCCGCAGCCCATGGAGAGGCGGACCAGGAAGGGGAACTCGCCCTGGACGGCCCGGGTGCCGCCGACGACGGGGGCCGGTGAGGCGGTCGCGGAGGTGGGCTGGAGGCTGACGGCCGCGAGGGCGATCGTGCCTGCGGCGAGGGTGCTCTTGAGGAACCGTGCGAGGGTGGCCACAGTCGACACACTGCCTTTCGTGGGGGGTTGGGCTGTGCGCGCCATCAAGTGAATGACGGGGCCATGTCACATCACGGGTCCCGCGGGCATCAAGACCGCGTTTTTGGCCAACTTCCGGACGGGATCGGGACGAGGGGACGTGACGTGACGTCACACCTCGTCGCCGGCTCCGTCGTCGTCCTCGCCGCTGCCGGGTCCGTCGAGGAACGACCTCACCAGGGCCCACAGGACGAAGACGCCGAAGAGGATCACGGTGATCGTCGTGGTCGTACTCCTGCGGACGGTGTGCCCGGACCGGCGCGACGGAACACGCCGTTCCGGCGGACCGGGCCGGGTGCGGCGGACCCGCACCGGCCGGTGACCGCACCACCCGCCCCTTCCGCCCGTACCTTCCGCACTGCCCGCACTTCCGCACTGCCCACCCCTTCCACACCGCCCGCACCACTCGCACCTTCCGCCCGCGCCGCCCCACCCCACCCGTCCCCCTCGTCCCGCCCGTCCCACCTGCGGAACGGCAGAACCCGAGGGGCGCCCGGGGTTCGGCGCGCGGGTGGGGCGGGTAGGGATGGACCGTCGCCCGCGTGCGGGATACGGTCCCGACCCTTCGCCAGGGGGCCGGGCCCTTCCCGCTCCGGCCCCGCTCCCCCGCCCGGCCCCCGCCCGGCCCTGGCCGCGCACCCACCCCGGCCGCGCACCCGTCCTGGCAGGCCGCCGGACCGCCGCCCCGGCCGGGCACCCGCCTCAGCGCGCCCCGTACACCGGCAGTGGCGCTTCGGCCGAGGAGAGCAGCCCGGTCGCGGCCTCTCCCGCCTCCGCCGGGGTCCAGCGGGCGCCCCGGTCCGCGGTGGGGCCCGGGCGCCAGCCCTCCATCACCGTGATCCGGCCGCCCTCCACCTCGAAGACCCGGCCCGTGACCCCCGCCGAGGCGTCCGAGCCCAGCCAGACGACCAGGGGGGAGACGTTCTCCGGGGCCATCGCGTCGAAGCCGCCGTCCTCGGGGGCCGCCATGGTCCGCGCGAAGGCCTCCCGTGTCATCCGGGTCCGGGCGGCCGGGGCGATCGCGTTGACCTGGACCCCGTACCGCTCCAGCTCCGCCGCCGCGACCAGGGTCAGGCCGAGGATGCCCGCCTTGGCCGCGCTGTAGCCGCCCTGGCCGGCCGAGCCCAGCAGCCCCGCCCCCGAGGAGGTGTTGACCACCCGGGCGGCCACCGGGCGGCCCGCCTTCGCCTCGGCCCGCCAGTGGGCCGCCGCGTACCGGAGGGGGAGGAAGTGGCCCGTGAGGTGGACGCGCAGGACGGCGTCCCAGTCGTCCTCGTCCAGGTTGACGAGCATCCGGTCCCGCAGGAACCCGGCGTTGTTGACCAGGGTGTCCAGCCCGCCGAACGTGGAGAGCGCGCACTCCACCAGGGAGGACGCGCCCCCGGCCGTGGCGATGTCCCCGGCGTGCGCCACCGCTTCCCCGCCCAGGGCGCGGATCTCCGCGACCACCCGCGCCGCCGGGCCCCGCCGCTCCCCCGGCGCCCCGTCCGGGCCGACGCCGAGGTCGTTGACGACGACCCGCGCGCCCTCCGCCGCGAAGGCCAGCGCGTGGGCCCGGCCCAGCCCCCGCCCCGCGCCCGTCACGGCCACCGTGCGGCCCTGTGCGATGCCCATCCCTCAGCCCTCCTCCTCGCCGGAAGCCCCGGCTCCGTCCCCGCTCGTACCGTCCGTACCGTCCGTACCGGCCCTGTCGGTCGCGCCCGTACCGGCCCTGTCGGCCCTGTCGGCCGTCGCCGCGGCCAGGAAGGCCGGGCGTTCCCCGCCGCCGTGCACCAGCAGGCTCGCGCCGCTGACGTACCCCGCCCGGTCCGAGGCCAGGAAGACCGCCGCCGCGCCCGCCTCCGAGGGCTCCGCGAGCCGTCCCAGCGGCACGGTCGCGCCCACCGCGGCGACGCCCGCCGCGTCCCCGTAGTGCAGGTGGGCCAGTTCGGTCCGCACCATGCCCAGGACCAGCGAGTTGACCCGTACCTCGGGGGCCCACTCGACGGCCATGGACCGGGCCAGGTGTTCCAGTCCCGCCTTCGCCGCCCCGTACGCGGCGGTTCCCGGGGAGGGGCGGGTCCCGCTGACGCTGCCGATCATCACCACCGAGCCCCGCGCGCGGCGCAGCCACGGGTAGGCGGCCAGGGAGGCGGTCAGCGGGGCGAGCAGGTTCAGTTCGACGACCCTGGCGTGGCGTTGCGCGGCGGCCTCGTCGAGCAGTCGGTAGGGGGTGCCGCCCGCGTTGTTGACCAGGCAGTCCAGGCGCCCGTACCGGTTGGCGACCGTCTCGAAGAACTTCCCCACGGCGTCCGGGTCGCGCAGGTCGAGGGCGGTGAAGGAGGCCGTCCGGCCGTCCGCGGTCACCGGCCGGTCCGGTGGTCTGCGGGCGCAGACGACGACCCGTGCGCCGGCGGTGAGGAACGACCGTGCGACGCCGGCGCCGACGCCCCGGGTTCCGCCGGTGACGACGGCGACCCTCCCGTCGAGCTCCATGGGCTGCTACCTTCCTCGCCTAACAAACGTTTGGTGGAAAGGTAGCTGATTCGCCCATGGGTGTCTCCACCTCCCGCCCGGACCGGGGTGTCGCCCTGGTCACCGTCGACTTCCCGCCCGTCAACGCGCTGCCCGTGCGGGGCTGGTACGAGCTGGCCGACGCTCTGCGCGCGGCCGGGCGGGACCCCGGGACCCGGTGTGTGGTCCTGGCCGCCGAGGGCCGCGGCTTCAACGCGGGCGTCGACCTCAAGGAGGTGCGGCGCGACCCCGGCCACACCGCGCTGATCGGTGCCAACCACGGCTGTTACGAGGCGTTCGCGGCCGTGTACGAGTGCGAGGTGCCGGTGGTCGCGGCCGTGCAGGGGTTCTGTCTGGGCGGCGGCGTCGGCCTGGTGGGCAACGCGGACGCGATCGTCGCCGCCGAGGACGCCGTCTTCGGCCTGCCCGAGCTGGACCGGGGTGCGCTCGGCGCCGCCACCCACCTGGCCCGGCTGGTCCCGCAGCACCTGATGCGCACGCTCTACTACACCTCCCGTACGGCGACCGCCGCCGAGCTCCACGCGCACGGCTCGGTCTGGCGGGTGGTGCCCGGTACGGGGCTGCGCGGTGCGGCCCTGGAGCTGGCGGCCGAGATCGCGCGCAAGGACGGCTGTCTGATCCGGCTGGCCAAGGCGGCCATCAACGGCATCGACCCGGTGGACGTGCGCCGCAGTTACCGCTTCGAGCAGGGCTTCACCTTCGAGGCGAACCTCAGCGGGGTGGCCGGGCGGGTCCGGTCCGGCTTCGGCGGTGACGCGACGGGCCCGGACCCGGCCGGGGAGGGGGAGGTGACGCCATGACCGACAAGACCATGACCCCGGACGAGGTGGCCGGGCGGCTGCGCAGCGGGATGACCCTGGGCATCGGCGGCTGGGGGTCGCGGCGCAAGCCGATGGCCCTGGTGAGAGCGGTGCTCCGGTCCGGGATCACGGACCTCACCGTGGTCTCGTACGGCGGCCCCGATGTGGGTCTGCTGGCCGCGGCGGGCCGGGTCCGCAGGCTCGTCGCGCCGTTCGTGACCCTCGACTCGATCCCGTTGGAGCCCCGTTTCCGGGCCGCCCGCGAGCGGGCCGCCTTCGCCTTCACCGAGCTGGACGAGGCCATGTTCATGTGGGGGCTGCGCGCCGCCGCCCACCGGCTCCCCTTCCTGCCCGTCCGCGCCGGTCTCGGCTCCGACGTCATGCGCGTCAACCCGGAGCTGCGGACCGTCACCTCGCCCTACGCCGACGGGGAGGAGTTCGTCGCCGTCCCCGCGCTGCGCATGGACGCGGCCCTGGTCCACCTGCACCGCGCCGACCGGCTCGGCAACGCCCGGTACCTGGGGCCCGAACCGTACTTCGACGACCTCTTCTGCGAGGCCGCCGACACCGCGTACGTCTCCTGCGAGCGGCTGGTGGGGAGCGCCGAGCTGGCCGGGGGCGGGCCGCCGCAGTCCCTCCTGGTCAGCCGGCACAGCGTGACGGGCGTGGTGGAGACCCCGAACGGCGCGCACTTCACCTCCTGTGTCCCCGACTACGGCCGCGACGAGCCGTTCCAGCGGTTCTACGCGGCCACCCCCTGGCCCGAGTTCGCGGCGCGCTTCCTGTCGGGCGCGAGCGAGCACGACTACCAGCGCGCCGTCCGCGCCTGGCACGAGGAGCAGCGTTGACGTCCTCCGCCCCGATGCCCGCCGGCCCTCCCCCGGCCGCTGCGCCGGACACCGCATCCGCGTCCGCGCCCGCGTCCTCGTCCGCGTCCGCGATACCGGTCACGCGTGCCGAGTACTGCGTGGTCGCCTGTGCCGAGGTGTGGCGCGGGGCCGGTGAGGTGCTCGCGAGTCCGATGGGCCTGATCCCCTCCCTCGGGGCCCGGCTCGCGAAGTGGACCTTCTCCCCCGATCTCCTGCTGACCGACGGCGAGGCGCTGCTCGTCGGGCTCGACGGCGCGGTCGAGGGCTGGCTCCCGTACCGCCGTCACCTGGCCCTGGTCACCGGCGGGAGGCGGCACGTGATGATGGGCGCCAGTCAGATCGACCGGTTCGGCAACCAGAACATCTCCTGCGTCGGGGCGTGGGAGCGGCCTTCGCGCCAGCTGCTGGGGGTCCGTGGCGCGCCGGTCAACACGTTGAACCATCCGGTGAGCTACTGGGTTCCCCGGCACTCGCCCCGGGTCTTCGTCGAGCGGGTCGACATGGTGTGCGGGGTCGGCTACGACCGTGCCGCCGAGGCGGGGGTGACCCGTTTCCACCGGTTGGTGCGGGTCGTCAGCGATCTCGGGGTGCTGGACTTCGGCGGGCCGGGGCACGCGATGCGGCTCGTCTCGGTCCATCCGGGGGTCACGGTCGCGGGGGTGCGGGAGGCCACCGGTTTCGAGCCGGTCGTCGGGGACGGGGTCCCGTTCACGCGGGAGCCCACCGGGCGGGAGCTGCGGCTGATCCGTGAGGTGCTCGACCCCGAGGGGCTGCGCGAGCGGGAAGTGCGGGGCTGAGGGCGTGGAGACGGCGTTCACCTCGCTGGTCGGGGTCGCCCATCCGATCGTGCAGACGGGCATGGGCTGGGTGGCCGGGCCGCGGCTGGTGTCGGCGGCGGCCGAGGCGGGCGCCCTGGGCATCCTGGCCTCGGCGACGATGAGCGTGGACGAGCTGCGGGCGGCGGTCCGGGAGGTGCGTTCGCGGACGCGGGCCCCGTTCGGGGTCAATCTGCGGGCGGACGCCGGGGACGCGGCCGAGCGGGTCGGGGTGATCGTCGAGGAGGGGGTGCGGGTCGCCTCCTTCGCGCTGGCGCCCTCCCGGGAGCTGATCGCACGGCTCAAGGGGGCGGGGGTGGTGGTGGTCCCGTCCGTGGGGGCCCGCCGGCACGCGGAGAAGGTGGCGGCCTGGGGTGCGGACGCGGTGATCGTGCAGGGCGGGGAGGGCGGTGGCCACACCGGGGAGGTGGCCACGTCGGTGCTGCTGCCGCAGGTGGTCGACGCGGTGGACATCCCGGTGGTCGCGGCGGGGGGCTTCCACGACGGCCGGGGTCTGGTCGCGGCCCTCGCCTACGGGGCGGCGGGCATCGCCATGGGCACCCGTTTCCTGCTGACCTCGGACTCCACCGTCCCGGACGCGGTCAAGGCCCGGTACCTGGCGGCCACGGTGCGGGACGTCACCGTCACCACGGCCGTAGACGGGCTGCCGCACCGGATGCTCCGGAGCGAGCTGGTCGACTCCCTGGAGCGGGCGGGGCGGGCCGGGGCGCTGGTGCGGGCGGTGCGGCACGCGGCGGGGTTCCGCAGGCTCTCGGGCCTGAGCTGGTCGCGGATGGTGCGGGACGGGCTCGCGGCGCGGCACGGCAGGGAGCTGTCGTGGAGCCAGGTCCTGCTGGCCGCGAACACGCCGATGCTGTTGCGGGCGTCCATGGTCGAGGGCCGTACGGACCTCGGTGTCATGGCGGCGGGGCAGGTCGCGGGCGTGATCGAGGACCTGCCGTCCTGCGCGGAGCTCGTCGCACGCGTGATGGCCGAGGCGCAGACGGCCCTGGACGGCCTGGGACGGCTGCGCCCGCCCGGTGTCCCGCCGGGGTGACCTCCGGCGGGGCCGTTGCGTCGCGGGTCCGGGAACGGCGACGCCGGGCAGCTCGCGTGGCGCTGCCCGGCGTGGCCGGTGAACGGTACGGGTCGAAGGCCCCCGGACCGTACGAGGGGGGTCAGACGGAGCGGCGGCGGCCCTGTCCGGCGGACTGGGTGCCGACCCGGCTGCGGGAGGAAGCGGCGGCGGCGCCACCGGAGGCGGCGCCCCCACTGCGCCGGCCGCGGTCGCCGGAGCCGGTGGCTCCGGTGCCCTGGCCGCCGCCCTGGCCGCGACGGGCCTGGCCCGACCCGGCGGCGGGTGCCTGCCCGGAGGCGGCGGCGCCGGAGCGTCGGCCGCGCCCGCCGGCGGCGGGGGCGGAGCCCGTGGCGGAACCGGTGCGCGGCCCGCCCGAGCGGCGGCGGGCGCCACCGCCGGAGCCCTGGCCCTGCTTGGCGCCGTTGCGGGCCTTCGGCTGGGTCGGCTGCGGCACGTCCAGCACCACCGGGATGCCCGAGGGCTCCTTGGCACCGGTCAGCCGGGCCAGCTCCTCGTCGGAGGACCTGATCTGCGCGGTGCGCGGGGAGATCCCCGCGTCCGCCATCAGCCGGGTCATGTCCCGCTTCTGGTCGGGGAGGACCAGGGTGACCACGCTGCCGGACTCGCCCGCGCGGGCGGTACGGCCGCCGCGGTGCAGGTAGTCCTTGTGGTCGGTCGGCGGGTCCACGTTGACGACGAGGTCGAGGTCGTCGATGTGGATGCCGCGGGCGGCGACGTTGGTGGCGACCAGTGCGGTGACCTCGCCCGTCTTGAACCAGTCCAGGGTCCGGTTGCGCTGCGGCTGGGAGCGTCCGCCGTGCAGGCCGGAGGCACGGACGCCGTCGGCGAGGAGCTTCTTGACCATGCGGTCCACGGCGCGCTTGGTGTCCACGAACATGATCACCCGGCCGTCGCGTGCCGCTATCCGCGTGGCCACGGCCTTCTTGTCGGTCTCGTCCAGGACGTACAGGACGTGGTGCTCCATCGTGCTGACCGCGCCGGCGGACGGGTCGACGGAGAAGGCGACCGGGTCGGTGAGGAACATCTTGACGAGCTTGTCGATGTTCTTGTCGAGGGTCGCGGAGAACAGCATCCGCTGGCCGCCGGGCTCGACCTGCTTGAGCAGCGCGGTGACCTGGGGCATGAAGCCCATGTCGGTCATCTGGTCGGCCTCGTCGAGGACGGTGACGGCGACCTGCGAGAGGTCCGCGTCACCGCGGTCGATGAGGTCCTTCAGGCGGCCGGGGGTGGCGACGAGGACCTCGGAGCCGCGGCGCAGGGCGCCGGACTGCCGGTTGATCGACATGCCGCCGACGACGGTGGCGATGCGCAGGTTGACGGCCGTGGCGTACGGGGACAGCGCGTCGGTGACCTGCTGCGCGAGTTCGCGGGTCGGTACGAGGACCAGCGCGAGCGGCGCCTTCGGCTGGGCGCGGCGCCCGGCCGTGCGGGCCAGCAGGGCCAGGCCGAAGGCGAGGGTCTTGCCGGAGCCGGTGCGGCCGCGGCCGAGCAGGTCACGGCCGACGAGGGAGTTCGGCAGCGTCGCGGCCTGGATCGGGAACGGCTCGGTGACGCCCTGGGCCGCGAGGGTCTTCAGCAGCGCCTCGGGCATGTCCATGTCCGCGAAGGCGGTGACCGGCGGGAGCGCCGGGGTCAGCGGTTCGGGCATGGTGAATTCTTGGGGCCTGGCAACGGGGGCGGACTTCTGCCGTCCCGCGCCAGCCTTCGGACGTCCCTGGGCCGCACCTCGGCCCCGGGTGGGGCGGCGGCTGGGTCGTGCGGAGCTGGAGCTGGTCATGCGGAAAACGCCCTCCTGAAACCGGCAGGTAAAACAAATGGTCGAAACAGCAGACAAGCCGGGGCCCACACCTCACGGTGCGGACCCCGGCGTGCTGAATACGTCAGGCAGGCAGGATGTTCTCGGCCTGCGGGCCCTTCTGGCCCTGGGTGACGTCGAAGGACACGCGCTGGCCCTCCTGGAGCTCACGGAAGCCCTGGGTGGCTATGTTCGAGTAGTGGGCGAAGACGTCCGGGCCGCCACCGTCCTGCTCGATGAAGCCGAAGCCCTTTTCCGAGTTGAACCACTTCACGGTGCCAAGTGCCATTTTGAATCTCCTGAATAGGCGGCAAAGGGCCCCATCCGGAGAGTCCGGCAAAACAATAAAAGCGCCTGAGGATCATTCCCGTCAGGCGCACATAAAGTTCATGGGTACCACAACTGCAACGCCTCTAAGCTAGCACATCCCGGACGGGGGCCGGAGCCGGGCGGGGTGTGATCTGCACCCCCTGGCGAAAGGTTTCACCCGAGGTCCGGCCGGTGTGCGGGCCCGTGTGCGGGTCCACGGCCGGGCCGGGCGACCGGGCCGGAGCACCCCGGCGCCCGGCCCCGCCCGCAGCCGCCCGGCGACCGCCGGTACGACCGCGCCTACGGCCGCGGCTACAACCGCGGCTACAACCGCTCGATGATCGTCACATTGGCCTGGCCGCCGCCCTCGCACATGGTCTGGAGTCCGAAGCGGCCCCCCGTGCGCTCCAGTTCGTGCAGGAGCGTGGTCATCAGCTTCACCCCGGTGGCGCCCAGGGGGTGACCGAGGGCGATGGCCCCGCCGTTGACGTTGACCCGGTCCGGGTCGGCGCCCGTCTCCTTCAGCCAGGCCAGGACGACCGGGGCGAACGCCTCGTTGATCTCCACCAGGTCGATGGCGTCCAGCGGCAGGCCGCTCCTCCTCAGCGCGTGGGCGGTGGCCGGGATGGGCGCGGACAGCATGCGGACCGGGTCCTCGCCGCGCGCCGAGAGGTGGTGGACGCGGGCGCGCGGGGTCAGCCCGTGGTCCCGTACCGCCCGCTCGGAGGCGAGGAGCATGGCCGCCGCGCCGTCCGAGACCTGGGAGGAGACGGCGGCCGTGATCGTGCCGCCCGGCGTCACCGGCCTCAGGCCCGCCATCTTCTCCAGGGTCGTGTCCCGGCGCGGGCCCTCGTCCGTGCGGACGTCCCCGTACGCGACCGTCTCCCGGGCGAAGCGGCCCTCGTCGATCGCGCGGACCGCCCGCCGGTGGGAGCGGAGCGCGAACTCCTCCATGTCCCGGCGCGAGATGCCCCACTCCTTCGCGATCAGCTCGGCGCCGTGGAACTGGTCGACCGGGGCGTCCCCGTACCGGGCGCGCCAGCCCGCGCTGCCCGCGTACGGGCCCTCGGTCAGGCCCAGCGGCTCGGCGGCGCGCCGGGAGGCGAAGCCGATCGGGATCATCGACATGTTCTGGGTGCCGCCCGCCACGACCAGGTCCTGGGTGCCGGAGAGCACGCCCTGCGCCGCGAAGTGGACGGCCTGCTGGGACGAGCCGCACTGGCGGTCCACGGTGACCCCGGGGACCTCCTCGGGCAGCCCCGCCGCCAGCCACGCCGTACGGGCGATGTCCCCCGCCTGCGGTCCAACCGCGTCGAGGCAGCCGAAGACCACGTCGTCCACCGCGGCCGGGTCCACCCCGGACCGTTCGACCAGCGCCTTCAGGACGTGGGCCCCCAGGTCGGCCGGGTGGACGGCGGACAGGCCGCCGTCGCGCCGTCCCACGGGGGTGCGGACCGCTTCGACGATGTAGACCTCGGGCATCGGGACTCCTCGGTTCGGTCGGGGCGCGCGGGCGGCCGGGCCTGCGGGAGGCCCGGCCCCGGCGGCCGGTCAGGTGCGCCGGGCGATCCCGTCCAGGACCATCGACAAGTACTGGCGGGCGATCTCCTCGGGGCCGTGCTGTCCGCCCGGCCGGTACCAGGACGCCGCCACCCACACCGTGTCGCGGACGAACCGGTAGGTGAGGCGGATGTCGAGGTCGGCCCGGAAGACCCCGGCGGCGACCCCGCGCTCCAGCGTTCCCAGCCAGGCGTTCTCGAACGTGCGCTGCGAGTCGGCGAGGTAGTGGAACCGGGGCTGGGCCGACAGGTGGCGCGACTCCTTCTGGTAGATCGCGACGGCGGCGCGGTGCCGGTCGATCTCCCGGAAGGACTCGGTGACGAGGGCCCCGATGGTCTCCCGGGGCCCGAGACCGGCGGCGAGGACGGCGTCGTACCCCGCCCACAGCTCGGTCAGGAAGGCGGAGAGGATCTCGTCGAGCATCGATTCCTTGGAATCGAAGTGGTAGTAGAGGCTGCCGGCGAGCATCCCGGCGGCGTCGGCGATCTCGCGGACGGTGGTGGCGTTGTAGCCCTGCGCGGCGAAGACCTCGGCGGCGGTGCCGAGCAGTTCCCCGCGCCGCCCGGACCCGGCGCTCACCTGCGGCCTCCCCGTACCGCTGCCCGGACTTCTGCCCGGACTGCGGTGCGAGCCACTGTTCGGTTCGTTCTTCGGTTCGTTCTTCGCTTCGCTCTTCGGCACGGGCCCATTCTGGGCCTACGGGTGCTGACTGCTGACCGACACGGTCTCGCCCGTCATGTACGACGCGTAGCCGCTGGCCAGGAAGACGATGACGTTGGCGACCTCCCACGGCTCGGCGTACCGGCCGAGGGCCTCGCGGGCGGTGAGTTCGGCGAGGAGTTCGGCGCTGGTGACCTTCACCAGGTGCGGATGCATGGCCAGGCTCGGCGCGACCGCGTTGATCCGTACGCCGAACTCCGCCGCCTCCAGCGCCGCGCAGCGGGTCAGTGCCATCACCCCGGCCTTGGCCGCGGCGTAGTGGGCCTGGCCGCTCTGGGCGCGCCAGCCGACGACGGAGGCGTTGTTGACGACGACCCCGCCGCCGCCACCGGCGCGGAAGGCGCGCAGGGCGGCGCGGGTGCAGCGGAAGGTGCCGTTCAGCGTGGTGTCCAGGACGCGGGACCACTGTGCGTCGGTCATGTCGGCCAGCAGCGCGGTCCCGCCGAGCCCGGCGTTGTTGACGACGATGTCGAGGCGGCCGTGGACCCGTACGGCGTGCGCGAACAGGGCCTTTACCTGCTCCTCGTCGGTGACGTCGCAGGTCAGGGAGGTGACGCGGTCCGCGCCGAACTCCGCCGCGAGCGCCTGCGCGGTCTCCTTCAGGCGGCGGGCGTGGGCGTCGCCGATCACGATGCGGGCGCCCTCCTCCAGGAACCGCCGGGCGGTGGCGCCGCCGATGCCGGACCCGGCGGCGGCGGTGACGACGGCGGTGCGGCCCCGCAGCAGGCCGTGGCCGGGGACGTACGGCGGTGCGGCGGCGGTCCCGCCGGCGCCTCCCGGAGGAGGTGCGGCGTTCCCCGCGAAGGGCTCGACACTGCTCATGGGCGCACGTTAACCTACCAAACACTTGTTAGGGAAGGCTGGGGGGACGGGGAAGGAGTCCGATGGCTGGTGATCCGGCGGGCGATCCGGTGAGCGACTGGGCGGACGGTCAGGTGAGCGGCCCGGCGGGCGATCCGTCAGGGGACCCGCCGGGCGGTCCGGTCATGAGCCTGGCGCACACCCCCGGGGTGGAGTCCTTCCGGGCCGAAGCGCGGGCCTGGCTCCGCGCTCGGGTCCCCGCCGTGCCGCTGCCCTCCCTGGAGACCGCGGAGGGGTTCGCGGCGCACCGGGAGTGGGAGGCGCTGCTGCACGCGGACCGCTGGGCGGCGGTGTCCTGGCCCGAGGAGTACGGGGGCCGGGGCGTGGACCTCGTGACCTGGCTGGTCTTCGAGGAGGAGTACTGGGCCGCGGGCGCGCCCGGACGGGTCTCGCAGAACGGCGTCAGCCTGCTGGCCCCGACCCTCCTCGCCCACGGGAGCCCCGCGCAGCGGGCCAGGGTGCTGCCGCCCATGGCGGGCGGGGAGGTGGTCTGGGCGCAGGCGTGGTCGGAGCCGGAGGCGGGTTCGGACCTGGCCTCGCTGCGGGCGCGGGCGGTGCGGACGCCGGGCGGCTGGCTGCTGTCGGGGCAGAAGACCTGGTCCTCTCGGGCGGCCTTCGCGGACCGGGCGTTCGGCGTCTTCCGCTCCGACCCGGACGCCCCGAGGCCGCACCAGGGGCTGACGTACCTGATGTTCGACCTGCGGGCGCCGGGGGTGACCGTCCGGCCCATCGGCCGGCTGGACGGCAGGCCCGCCTTCGCGGAGCTGTTCCTGGACGAGGTGTTCGTCCCGGACGAGGACGTGATCGGGGAGCCGGGGCAGGGCTGGCGGATCGCGATGTCCACGGCGGGGGACGAGCGGGGGCTGACGCTCCGCTCCCCCGGGCGGTTCCTGGCGGCGGCGGACCGGCTGCTCGCGCTCTGGCACACGGCCGGCGACCCCGCGGACACCGCGCTGCGGGACCGGGTCGCGGACGCGGTGGTCGGGGCGCGCGCCTACGAGCTGTTCACCTGGGCGGCGGCCTCCCGGTCCGGGCCGGGCGGAGTGGCCTCCCGGTCCGGGCCGGGCGGGGCGGAGTCCAGTCTGAACAAGGTGTTCTGGTCGGAGTACGACATCGCCCTGCACGAGACGGCGCTCGACCTGCTGGGCCCCGGCGCGGAGCTGGCCGGGGGCGCGTGGGCGCAGCCGTGGCTGTTCTCGCTGGCCGGGCCGATCTACGCGGGCACCAACGAGATCCAGCGCGACCTCATCGCCGAGCGGCTGCTCGGCCTCCCGAAGGGCCGCCGCTGATGCGTTTCCTGCCCACCGGCGAGCAGACGGACTTCGTCCGTTCGGTACGCGGGCTGCTCGCGGCCTCGGACACGCCGACGGCGGTACGGGCCTGGGCGGCGGGCGACCACGGCCCGGGGCTGGCGATCTGGTCGCGGCTGGCGGGTACGGGGCTGTTCGCGCTGGCGGCGCCGGAGCCGTACGGCGGCGCGGGCCCGCTCCCGGTGGAGCTGTCGCTCGCCCTGGTGGAGTGCGGGCGGGCCGGGGTGCCGGGGCCGCTGGTGGAGACCGCGGCGGTGGCGGTGCTGCTGTCGGAACTGGCGGACGAGCCCCTGGCCCGCCAGTTCCTGCCGGACCTGGTCACGGGCGAGACCCTCGCCACCCTCACCCTGCCGGACGGCGGCCCGTACGCCCTGGACGCGGACGCGGCCACCCACTGCTTCACGGTCTCCCCCACCGGCGCCCTCCGGCGGACGGACGGCGCCCCCCTGGCCCCTCTGGACGCGGGGGACGGGGACTCGGAGGGCGGGGTGCTGCGGTCGACGGACCCGGCCCGGCGGCTCTCGCGCCCCGCCCCCGGCGGTGAACTCCTCGCCACGGGCCCCCGGGTGACGGCGGCGGCCGGGGCGGCCGGGCGCTGGGCCCGGCTGCTGACGGCGGCCCAGTGCCTGGGGGTCGGCGAGGAACTGCTCGCCCGGACGGTGGAGCACACGAAGCGGCGCACCCAGTTCGGGGTGCCGATCGGGTCCTTCCAGGCGGTGAAGCACCGGCTGGCGGACACCCTGCTGGGCCTGGAGTTCGCCCGGCCGCTGGTGTGGGCGGCGGCGCTCTCGACGGAGCCGGGCGACATCGCGGCGGCCAAGCTCACGGCGGGCGAGGCGGCGTACGCGGCGGCCCGGTCGGCGCTCCAGCTCCACGGTGCGGTCGGCTACACGGAGGAACTGGACCTGTCCCTGTGGCTGCGCAAGGCCCGCCCGCTGCGCGACGCGTGGGGCACCCCGTCGGCGTGCCGCGCGGAGGTCCTCCGGTCACGGGAGCGGCAGCCCTGAGCGGGAGCGGCGCCCCGCGTCGTGATCGGCGGTCCGCGTCGTGATCGGCGGTCCGCGTCGTGATCGGCGGTCCGGGTCGTGATCGGCGGTCCGGGCCCGGAGCGGTGGTCACAGCACGGCGACGCTGAGAGTGACCACGTACCGCTCCTCGACGGACCCGTCGGGGAAGAACGCGAGCAGTCGTTCCCGTTCGGAGTCGAGGAAGGCACGGGTCCCGGCCTCCCCGAGGAGGAGGAAGGCCGAGTGGCTGGCGTGGTTGGCCAGATGCGCGTCCAGCGGGACCCGGCGGGACCACCGGACCTGGCGGCTGGTGAAGTCGAGCCCGTCCGGCAGCGCGCGGAAGGGGTTCCGGCCGGCCCCGAGGAAGCGGAGAAGCCGCTCGTCCTGCTCGGCGATCCAGGGGACGGTCCGGTCCAGGTCGTTCCACCACAGGGCGAGCGCGCCGCCCGGACGCAGCACCCGGCGGGCCTCCGGGACGGAGCGGGCGGGGTCGGTCCAGTGCCACGACTGGGCGTAGGTCAGCAGGTCGAAGCCCCCGCCGACGAGCGGCAGCCGGTCCCCGTCGCCGCGGACGAGCGCGATCCCGGGGTTGGCCCGCCGGAACTCGGCGGCCATCCCGTCGCCGGGCTCGACGGCGACGACCCGGGCGCCGCGCGCGTGCAGCAGGGCGGTGGCGATCCCCGTACCGGCGCCGACGTCGGCGACGCGCGCCCCGTCGAGCGGGTGCCCGGCCAGGGCCTCGACGGTGTCGAAGAGGGCCGGGGGGTAGGCGGGCCGGTGCGCGCCGTACAGCGCGGCGGCGGCGTCGAAGGACCGGGCGCGTGTCGTCATGCGTCCATTCTTTTCGATCTTCCCCCTGCCGCGCCAGCCCCCTTCCGGCCCTGCCCCGGGTCCGCCCCACGTCCGCCCGGGTCCGCCCCGGGTCCGCCCGCGTCGGGCGGCGGCTGTCGGTGCGGCGCGCTTTGATGAAGGAATGACGACCGACAACTGGGCAGTCCTCGAAGAACGCGAACCGGACTTCGCGGCAGCCGTCCGGGCCCGCTTCGCGCAGTACCCCCACCACGTCCTGGCCACCCTCCGCAAGGACGGCTCGCCCCGGGTCTGCGGCCTGAACGTCGACTTTCGCGGCGGGGAACTGTGGCTCGGCATGATGCCCGGCTCGATGAAGGCCCGTGACCTCCAGCGCGACCCCCGCTTCGCCCTGCACACCAACCCCGGCGCGGGCGAGTCCCTGCCCGACGGTGACGTACGGGTCTCCGGCCGCGCGGTGGAGATCGTGGACCCGCCCGAGCTGCACCGCTACGCGGAGGAGGCGGACACCCCGCACCCCTTCCACCTCTTCCGCGCGGAACTGACGGAGGTGGTCCACACCGGGGTCGAGGGGGACGACCTGGTGATCCGCTCGTGGACCCCGGCGCGCGGCCTGCGCGCCGTCCGCCGGGGCAACGACGACGAGCCGCCGCGCGAGGAACCGGCCCGGGGAGGGGCGGACCCGGCGGGGCCGGGCCGTGCGGAAGGGGCCCCGGCCGAGCCGCCGCGCGGGGGTTCCGTCAGCTGAACGGGAAGAAACTGTCCGGGCCGCCGTCCAGGGCGCCCGGGTCGACGTCGACCCAGTTGCTGTCGATGTTGATCGTCACGCCGCCGTAGGAGGCGTTGTGGCCGCCCCGGAACTGGTGCGCCCGGCGCGGGCCCGTCCACTGCCGCGTACCGGAGGGCAGGCCCATGTCGGTGTCACTGACGGAGGCCGAGCCGTTCCAGTGGGCCACCCACAGCACGTCCGGCATGGCCTCGGGGTCGTGGGAGTAGCGCGCGCTCAGCGCCTTGACCCCGGAGCCCGCCGAGACGTAGGCGGCGGAGTGGTAGCCCAGTTCGCGCAGGCGGACCGTCCAGGCGGAGACGTACGCGACCACCGGGGCGTCCCAGGTGGCGCGGTCCTGGTAGTTCTCGACGTCGTTGTAGAGGACGGTGCCCTCGGACAGGCCCAGTGTCCGCGCCGCGGCCACCGCGCCCTCGGCGGCGGAGCGGCCCTGTCCTTCGGCCGCGTGGGGGTCGGTGGAGAGCCCGGTGGAGTTGCTGTGCCAGGGCTGCGGGCCCACCCAGATCGGCATCAGGTGCCAGCCCGCGGCGGCCTGCCGCCGGACCCAGGAGGCCGTGAGCTGCGGCTGGGCGCAGGCGCGGGCCCGGCCGCCGATGTAGACGCCGACCGCGCCGAAGGGCGCGCTGTCCCGCCAGTTGTCCATGGCGCCCTGGGTGGGGGCGGTGCAGGCGTCGAAGCCCTGGCCGGTGAAGGCGTCCTGCCCGGTACGGGCCTTCGTGAGGGCGGCGGCCCGCACCGTGGCGGCGCCGTCCGGCCCGGGCGCCCCGGCGACCCCGGCGGCCCCGGGGGTTCCGGCGGCGGTCCGGCGGGCCCGGGTGAGGACCCCTCGTACGGCGTCGGGCGCGGCCCCGTACGAGACGGTGGCCATGATCCCGGCCCGGCGCAGGGCGTAGCGCAGCTCGTTGCTGTGGGAGGCGGTCCGGTCCGGGGGCGGGACGGCGGTGCCGTCCTCGATCGTGACGGTGGGGATGTCGGCGCGGGGCGGGGCCCCGTCGAGGGGTTCCAGGTGCAGGGTGTCGGCGCGGGTGGCGACGGCCCGGCCGGTGCATTCGCCCTGGGTTCCGGCAGGCCCGAGGTACAGGGTGGGCAGGTCCAGGCGGAGGCAGGCGGCGGGGTTGCGGTCGAGGTCGACGACGCGCCATTCACCGGGGACGGTCAGGCGCAGCCCCCGGTAGTCGACGGTCCGGTCCTCGGCGACGGGGAGCGGCCCGGAGACGGCGGAGTCAGGAGTGACGGATGCGGTGGAGGCGGGCGTGACGGGCGTCAGCAGGGCGGCACCGAGGAGAGCGCACAGCAGCGTTCGGGAGCGGGGGAAGGCCATGGTGGCGATAGGTACCAGACGACGGACCCTCCCAACTGCACGCAAAAGCACCGACATACGGGCCATACGGCCCAACCCCTCCCGTCCCGGCCTCTCCTGGAACCTGCCGTTCAACGGCTCCCGACCGGTCCACCGCCGCCCGGCACGACCGGCGGACCACCCCCGCCCCCGCCCTCACCGGACCACCCTCACGAGCGACCCCGCCCCACCCCGAACCCCCACCCGACGACCCTGCGACACACAGCGGCACACACCTCGGCACACACCTCGGCACGGAAAGGTGGCAGGGTCGCGAGGGCGGGCGCGGCCCATCCGGCCGGACGCGCGGGAAGCGATGGGAGCGGGGCAACGTGAGCGGTGACGGATGGACCAGTACGTCGATGCCGTACCTGACCCCGCGCGCCGGCGGGGGTCCCGACGCGTGGACCGGTGAGAGCGCGGCGGCGGGCCGCCGGGGCGGGCAGCGCGTCCTGCACGCCGGGGAGACCTCCGCGCCGCCCGATGTGGCCCGGATGCTCGGTGTGGCCGTCGGCGGGGTGGTCGTGGTCCGGCGCAGGATCATCGAACTCGACGGGGAGCCCGTCGAGTTGACCGACACCTACTACCCCGCCGGGATCGCCGCGGGCACCGCGCTGGCCGGGACCGCGAAGATCCGCGGCGGCGCCGTGACCCTGCTGGCCGCGCTCGGGCACACCGGTGTGCGGGTCGTCGAGACCGTGACGGCGAGGACGGCCGACGCCGGGGAGCGGGAGCACCTGCGCCTCGCGCCGGGCGAACCGGTCCTCCGGCTCGCCCGTACCACCTACGACGCGGCGGACCGCCCGCTCCAGGCGGACGTGATGGTCATGCCCGCCGGGCGTCAGGAACTGCGGTACGAGATCAGGATCGGATGACGTCGACCAGCACCGGAACCGACGGCACGGCCGCGCCGCGCACCCGGGCCCCGGCACAGCGCCCGCCCCGGCCCTGAGCCCGGACGCCACAGCGCCCGCCATCCCTGGTCGGAGACGTGGCGGGCGCTGTGTCGGGGTTCCGTACTCCGTTGTACGGGCCGTCTTGGGGCCCCCGAGGGGGCGGTGCCGTCCGGGAGGTCAGGCCGCCGGGGGGCGGCCGGGCCGGCGGAAGGTGATCGTACCCGCAGTCAGCCCGATGATCACACCATCAGGGAGCGGTCCGTCGGCTTGACCGGGTACGGGAGGGCGCTGGTGCCGGTCAGGAAGCGGTCCACGCCGCGGGCGGCCGAGCGGCCCTCCGCGATGGCCCAGACGATGAGCGACTGGCCGCGGCCCGCGTCGCCCGCGACGAAGACGCCGGCCACGTTGGTCGTGTACGCGGCGTCGCGCTCGATGTTGCCGCGCGCGTCCAGGGCCAGGCCGAACTGCTTGACCAGGCCGTTCTCCTGGTCGGTGCCGGTGAAGCCCATCGCGAGGGTGACGAGCTGGGCCGGCAGGACCCGCTCGGTGCCCGCCTTCTGGACGAGCTTGCCGTCCTCGAAGGCGACCTCGACCAGGTGCAGGGACTGGACGTTGCCGTCCTCGTCGCCTTCGAAGTGGGTGGTGGAGACGGAGTAGATCCGCTCGCCGCCCTCCTCGTGGGCCGAGGTGACCTTGTACAGCATGGGGAAGGTCGGCCACGGCTGGCCGGTCGGCCGGTCCTCGGAGGGGCGCGGCATGATCTCCAGCTGGGTGACCGAGGCGGCGCCCTGGCGGTGGGCGGTACCCACGCAGTCGGCGCCGGTGTCGCCGCCGCCGATGACGACGACGTGCTTGCCCTCGGCGGTGATCGGCGGGGCGACGTAGTCGCCCTCCTGGACCTTGTTGGCGAGCGGCAGGTACTCCATGGCGAAGTGGATGCCGTTCAGCTCGCGGCCCGGCACGGACAGGTCGCGGGAGACGGTGGCGCCGGCCGCGATGACGACGGCGTCGTAGCGCTTGCGCAGCTGGACGGCGTCCAGGTCGCGGCCGATCTCCACGCCCGTGCGGAACTTGGTGCCCTCCGCGCGCATCTGCTCGATGCGGCGGTTGATGTGGACCTTCTCCATCTTGAACTCGGGGATGCCGTAGCGCAGCAGGCCGCCGATGCGGTCGGCGCGCTCGTAGACGGCGACGGTGTGGCCGGCCCGGGTCAGCTGCTGGGCGGCGGCCAGACCGGCCGGGCCGGAGCCGATGACGGCGACGGTCTTGCCGGAGAGGCGCTCGGGCGGCTGCGGGGTGACGCCGCCGTTGTCCCACGCCTTGTCGATGATCGAGACTTCGACGTTCTTGATGGTGACGGCGGGCTGGTTGATGCCGAGCACGCACGCGGACTCGCAGGGGGCGGGGCAGAGCCGCCCGGTGAACTCCGGGAAGTTGTTCGTCGCGTGCAGCCGCTCCGAGGCGGCCGTCCAGTCCTCGCGGTAGGCGAAGTCGTTCCACTCGGGGATCAGGTTCCCGAGCGGACAGCCGCTGTGGCAGAACGGGATGCCGCAGTCCATGCAGCGGCCGGCCTGCTCGCTGACGATCGGGAGGAGCGAGCCCGGGACGTAGACCTCGTTCCAGTCCTTGAGCCGTTCGGCGACGGGGCGGGTGCGGGCGGTCTTGCGCGGGGTGGTGAGGAAGCCCTTCGGGTCAGCCATGGGTCGCCGCCTCCATCATCTTCTCGGTGGTCTCGGACTCCGAGAGTCCGGCCCGCTCGGCGGCGTCCTTGGCGGCGAGCACTGCCTTGTACGTGGTCGGGATGATCTTGCTGAAGCGGTCCACGGTGGCGGGCCAGTCGGCCAGGAGCCTGGTGGCCACGGTCGAGCCGGTCTCCTCCTCGTGGCGGCGCACCACATCGTGCAGCCACTGGGCGTCCGTGTCGGACAGGGCCTCGACGGCCTCCGCGTTGCCGGAGTTGACGTTGTTGCGGTCGAGGTCGACGACGTACGCGACGCCGCCCGACATGCCGGCCGCGAAGTTGCGGCCCGTCTCGCCCAGGACGACGGCCTGACCGCCGGTCATGTACTCGCAGCCGTGGTCGCCCACGCCCTCCGAGACGACCAGGGCGCCGGAGTTGCGGACGCAGAAGCGTTCGCCGGTCCGGCCGCGCAGGAACATCTCGCCGCCGGTGGCGCCGTAGCCGATGGTGTTGCCGGCGATGGTGGAGTACTCGGCGAGGTGGTCGGCGCCGCGGTCGGGGCGGACGACGATCCGGCCGCCGGAGAGGCCCTTGCCGACGTAGTCGTTGGCGTCGCCCTCCAGGCGCAGGGTCACCCCGCGCGGCAGGAAGGCGCCGAAGGACTGGCCGGCCGAGCCCGTGAAGGTCAGGTCGACGGTGTCGGCGGGCAGACCCGCGCCGCCGAACTTCTTGGTGACCTCGTGACCGAGCATGGTGCCGACGGTCCGGTTGATGTTGCGGATCGCGACCTGGGCGCGGACGGGCTGGGCGCTCTCGGCGGAGTCGGCGTTCAGCGCGTCGGCGGCGAGCTTGATCAGCTCGTTGTCGAGCGCCTTGGCCAGGCCGTGGTCCTGCTCGACGACGGCGTGGCGGACCGCGCCCTCGGGCAGCGCGGGCACGTGGAAGAGGGGCGCCAGGTCGAGGCCCTGGGCCTTCCAGTGCGTGACGGCCTCGGCGGTGTCCAGCAGCTCGGCGTGGCCGACGGCCTCTTCGACGGTGCGGAAGCCCAGTTCGGCGAGGAGTTCGCGGACCTCCTCGGCGATGAACTCGAAGAAGTTGACGACGAACTCGGGCTTGCCGGAGAACCGGTCCCGCAGGACCGGGTTCTGGGTGGCGATGCCGACGGGGCAGGTGTCCAGGTGGCAGACGCGCATCATGACGCAGCCGGAGACGACGAGCGGCGCGGTCGCGAAACCGAACTCCTCGGCGCCGAGGAGCGCGGCGATGACGACGTCGCGGCCGGTCTTGAGCTGGCCGTCCGTCTGGACCACGATGCGGTCGCGGAGCCCGTTGAGCAGCAGGGTCTGCTGGGTCTCGGCGAGGCCGAGTTCCCAGGGGCCGCCCGCGTGCTTGAGGGAGGTGAGCGGGGAGGCGCCCGTTCCGCCGTCGTGGCCGGAGATGAGGACGACGTCCGCGTGGGCCTTGGAGACGCCTGCGGCGACGGTGCCGACGCCGACCTCGGAGACCAGCTTGACGTGGATGCGCGCGGCCGGGTTGGCGTTCTTGAGGTCGTGGATCAGCTGAGCCAGGTCCTCGATGGAGTAGATGTCGTGGTGCGGCGGCGGGGAGATCAGGCCGACGCCCGGGGTGGAGTGCCGGGTCCTGGCGACCCACGGGTAGACCTTGTGGCCGGGCAGCTGGCCGCCCTCGCCGGGCTTGGCGCCCTGCGCCATCTTGATCTGGATGTCGTCCGCGTTGACCAGGTACTCGCTGGTGACGCCGAAGCGGCCGGAGGCGACCTGCTTGATGCTGGAGCGGCGCTCGGGGTCGTAGAGGCGGTCCGGGTCCTCGCCGCCCTCGCCGGTGTTGGACTTGGCGCCGATCCGGTTCATGGCGATGGCGAGGGTCTCGTGGGCCTCGCGCGAGATGGAGCCGTAGGACATGGCGCCGGTGGAGAAGCGCTTGACGATCTCGGAGACCGGCTCGACCTCGTCGAGGGAGAGCGCGGGGCGCTCCCCTGACTTGAAGCCGAAGAGGCCGCGGAGCGTCATCAGGCGTTCGGACTGCTCGTTCACCCGGTCGGTGTACTGCTTGAAGATGTCGTACCGGCGGTTGCGGGTGGCGTGCTGGAGGCGGAAGACCGTCTCGGGGTCGAAGAGGTGGGGCTCGCCCTCGCGGCGCCACTGGTACTCGCCGCCGATCTCCAGGGCGCGGTGCGTGGCCGCGATGCCGGAGGCGGGGTACGCCTTGGCGTGGCGGGCGGCGACCTCCTGGGCGACGACGTCCAGGCCGGCGCCGCCGATCTTGGTGGCGGTGCCGTGGAAGTAGGTGCCGACGAAGTCGTCGCTGAGGCCGACGGCCTCGAAGACCTGGGCGCCGCGGTAGGAGGCGACGGTGGAGATGCCCATCTTGGACATGACCTTCAGGACGCCCTTGCCGAGCGCGTAGATCAGGTTCTTGATGGCCTGCTCGGGCTCCAGGCCGGAGAGGAAGGTCCCGGCGCGCAGCAGGTCCTCGACGGACTCCATGGCGAGGTACGGGTTGACCGCGGCGGCGCCGTAGCCGATGAGCAGGGCGACGTGGTGGACCTCGCGGACGTCACCGGCCTCGACGAGCAGGCCCACCTGGGTGCGCTGCTTGGTGGCGATGAGGTGGTGGTGGACGGCGGAGGTGAGCAGCAGCGAGGGGATCGGGGCGTGCTCGGCGTCCGAGTGGCGGTCGGACAGCACTATCAGCCGGGCGCCGTTCTCGATGGCGGCGTCGGCCTCGGCGCGGATCTCCTCGATGCGTGCGGCCAGGGCCGCGCCGCCGCCGGAGACCCGGTAGAGGCCCGAGAGGGTGGCGGCCTTCATCCCGGGCATGTCGCCGTCGGCGTTGACGTGTATCAGCTTGGCGAGCTCGTCGTTGTCGATCACCGGGAAGGGCAGGGTGACGCTGCGGCAGGACGCGGCCGTCGGGTCCAGCAGGTTGCCCTGCGGGCCGAGCGAGGAGAGCAGCGAGGTGACGAGTTCCTCGCGGATGGCGTCCAGCGGCGGGTTGGTGACCTGCGCGAAGAGCTGGGTGAAGTAGTCGAAGAGGAGCCGGGGGCGCTCGGAGAGGGCCGCGATCGGGGAGTCCGTGCCCATGGAGCCGAGCGGCTCGCCGGCGGTACGGGCCATCGGGGCGAGGATGACGCGCAGCTCTTCCTCGGTGTAGCCGAAGGTCTGCTGGCGGCGGGTGACCGAGGCGTGGGTGTGGACGATGTGCTCCCGCTCGGGGAGGTCCTCCAGCTCCATCTCGCCGGTGGCCAGCCATTCGGCGTAGGGCGCCGCGCCGGCCAGGTCGGCCTTGATCTCGTCGTCCTCGATGATCCGCTTCTGTGCGGTGTCGACGAGGAACATCTTGCCGGGCTGGAGGCGGCCCTTGCGGACGACCTTGGCCGGGTCGATGTCGAGGACGCCGACCTCGGAGCCGAGGACGACGAGGCCGTCGTCGGTGACCCAGTAGCGGCCGGGGCGCAGGCCGTTGCGGTCGAGGACCGCGCCGACCTGGGTGCCGTCGGTGAAGGTCACGCAGGCGGGGCCGTCCCAGGGCTCCATCTGGGTGGAGTGGTACTTGTAGAACGCGCGGCGGGCCGGGTCCATCGAGGTGTGGTTCTCCCACGCCTCCGGGATCATCATCAGCACGCTGTGCGGGAGCGACCGGCCGCCGAGGTGGAGCAGTTCGAGGACCTCGTCGAAGGAGGCCGAGTCGGAGGCGTCCGGGGTGCAGATCGGGAAGATGCGCTCCAGCGCACCTTCTCCGCCGCGCCCGTCGTCGGCGGAGCCGAACAGCTCGGTGGCGAGCTGGGACTCGCGGGCCCGCATCCAGTTGCGGTTGCCCTTGACCGTGTTGATCTCGCCGTTGTGCGCGACGAAGCGGTACGGGTGGGCGAGCGGCCAGGAGGGGAAGGTGTTGGTCGAGAACCGCGAGTGGACCAGGGCGATGGCCGAGGCGAAGCGGCGGTCGGAGAGGTCCGGGAAGAAGGGTTCCAGCTGGCCGGTGGTCAGCATGCCCTTGTAGACGATGGTGCGGGCGGAGAGCGAGGGGAAGTAGACCCCGGCCTCGCGCTCGGCGCGCTTGCGCAGCACGAACGCCGAGCGGTCCAGCTCGATGCCGCGCGCGGGGGCGCCGGAGCGGCCCCGGCCCGAGACGAAGAGCTGCGCGAAGGCCGGCATGGTGGCGCGGGCGCCGTTGCCGAGCAGCTCGGGGGTGACCGGGACCTCGCGCCAGCCGAGAACCGTCAGGTTCTCCTCGGCGGCGATGGCCTCGATCCGCGCGACGGCCTGTGTCCGGTCGTCGGCGGGCAGGAAGGCGATGCCGACGGCGTACGCGCCGGCCTCGGGAAGCTCAAAACCGGCCACCTCGCGCAGGAAGGCGTCGGGGACCTGGGAGAGGATTCCGGCACCGTCGCCCGAGTCGGGCTCGGAGCCGGTCGCGCCGCGGTGCTCAAGGTTCCGCAGTACGGTCAGCGCCTGCTCGACCAGCGTGTGGCCGGCCTCGCCGGTGAGGTTGGCCACGAAGCCGACGCCGCAGGCGTCGTGCTCGTTGCGCGGGTCGTACATGCCCTGCTGGGCGGGGCGACCGTCCATGGGCGACCAGGCGGTGGCGCTGGGGCCGGTCGCGGAGTGCGTGGACGCGGAACGCATCGGCTCTCCCGTCGTCGTCGTGGCAAAGGTGCATAGCCGAGGGACGACGTTGGCCCTCTGCGAAATTTCGTGCAGATTACATGATGACGACAATCCCGAGAAGTGGATACGTCATTCCAGCATGCGGACACTGCGTGAAGCGGGGAGAGGGACCTTCGCGGGGTTTCGCAGCACATCAAGGGGGCGGAGGTCCCGGTACGGGGCGGGCGCCATTGCCCGGAACACCCTGACCTGATGCCCGGCCGTCACAGGGGTGAAACCGCAGGGTAATCGAGTACTTATGTGGTGTTCCGCATAGTGTCCCACTCTTTCGCGCGGTCAGCCTACGACGCCACCGATCCAGGTCCCCAGGATGTACGTCACACCGGCCGCCGCGCCACCCAGGGCGAGCTGGCGCAGGCCGCTGTACCACCAGGAGCGGGCGGTGATCCGGGCGACGAGCGCGCCGCAGGCGAAGAGCCCGGCGAGCGCGAGCAGCACCGCGGGCCACAGCGAGGTGGCGCCCAGCAGGTACGGGAGCAGGGGGAGCAGTGCGCCCAGCGCGAAGGAGGCGAAGGAGGAGACGGCCGCGACCAGCGGCGAGGGCAGGTCGTCGGGGTCGATCCCGAGCTCCTCGCGGGCGTGGATCTCCAGTGCCTGTTCGGGGTCGCGGGAGAGCTGCATGGCGACCTCGCGGGCGAGCGGGGGCTCGACGCCGCGCGAGACGTACAGCTCGGCCAGCTCCTCCATCTCGTCGACGGGATGCTTGCGCAACTGCTGGCGCTCTATGTCAAGTTCGGCGAGGACGAGCTCGCGCTGCGAGGCGACGGAGGTGTACTCGCCGGCCGCCATCGAGAAGGCTCCGGCCGCGAGACCCGCCAGTCCGGTGACGACGATCACGTGCGGGGCGACCGCGCCGCCCGCCACGCCCGTCATCAGGGCCAGGTTGGAGACGAGCCCGTCCATGGCGCCGAAGACGGCCGGGCGCAGCCATCCGCCGTTGACGTCACGGTGGGTGTGGTTGTCACGGTGGGCGGTGTGCAGCGGCGCTTCGGTGTCGATGATGGACATGCGGCGTATCTCCCCTTTTGCTCAGGCGGACGTCATGAGGTGTTCCGCTCCCCCGGAACACCTCGAAAGTACGCACGATTTTCGCCGCCCGCCAGCAAGGCAGGCCGTACTTACCTGCGGTTTCGTGCTCCGGAGACCGGACGACGAGGGCGTCCGCACCGCACTCCACCACGGGCGATAAAACGCCCTCGAAATGGGCAAATAACCCAGCCGTCGACGCGAGTCCGTCAGAAGTCCGACCCGGGTCCGTCAAGTGGGCGCGCCTACCGGGAGGCGGTCACTGCCCGGCCTGCCGCCCACCTGACGGACCCGGGCGCCGCACACCCGCTCACCGAGCTGACGCAGAACCCGCCCCGGGTACCGCGCCGGGGTCCGGGACCCTACCGTTGCGGCGGGGCCCCGGTACCGGAAGGGGCCGTGCGCGCGGTGCGCCGCCGCCTCCGCCGGGCCGCCCCCGCCGCCCCGGAGACCTCCCGCGACCACACGGCCGTCCCTCACAGGAGCGACTCCGCCGCCCGCGCCCCCGGCTGCGGGGGCACGGTTTTCGGTACGCTCCCCCACCTCAGCGCACCAGGAGGCAACAGACTCATGACGGCCATCGCCGTGCTCGGCAGTACCAACATGGACCTCGTCGCCTACGTCTCCCGGGCCCCCCGGCTCGGCGAGACCGTCACCGGCCGCGCCTTCCGCACCGTCCCCGGCGGCAAGGGCGCCAACCAGGCGGTGGCCGCGGCCCGTTGCGGCGCGGAGGTGGTGATGATCGGCGCGGTCGGGAGCGACGGGTTCGGCGTACGGCTGCGCTCCGCGCTCACCGCCGCCGGGGTCTCGGTGGCGGCCCTGCGCACCGTGGCGGGCCCGAGCGGCACCGCCCACATCACCGTGGACGACGAGGGCGGCAACAGCATCATCGTCGTCCCCGGGGCCAACGCCCTGGTCACCGGCCTGGAACCGGGCGACGACAGCCGTATCGGCGCCGCCGGTTCCCTCCTGCTCCAGCTCGAACTCCCGCTGCGGGCCGTACTCGTCGGCGCGCGCGCCGCCCGCGCCCACGGCGTCCGCACGATCCTCACCCCGGCCCCCGTCCAGCCGCTGCCCCCCGAACTCCTCGCCCTCACCGACCTGCTGGTCCCCAACGAGCACGAGGCCGCCGCCCTCACCGGGCTCACCGATCCGCGCCGGGCCGCCGAGGCCCTGCTCCACGACGTGCCCGAGGTGGTGATCACCCTCGGCGCGGCCGGGGTGCTCCACGCCGCCCGGGGCCGGGAGCCCCTCACCGTGCCCGCGCCCCGGGTCCGGGCCGTGGACACCACGGCGGCCGGGGACACCTTCGTCGGAGCCCTCGCCGTCGCCCTCGGGGAGGGCGTGCCCATGGAGGCGGCCCTGCGCTGGGCCTCGTCGGCGGCGGCCCTCTCCGTCCAGCGGCCGGGCGCCCAGGACTCGATGCCGTCCCGCGCCGAGACCGACGCCTTCCGCACGGCCTCGGAGCACCCCGGCCCGGCACCCGCGGCAGCGCCCGTGACCGCGCCCGTGTCGGCATACGTGTCCGCGTCCGCGTCCGCGGCGCGAGCAGAACCAGAGGACGGGACCGGAACCGCATCATGAGCGACACCCCCTGCGACATCCCCCGCACCACCCCGCCGTCCCCGGCCCGGACCGACACGCCGCTGACCGACACGCCGCTGATCGCCGCGCCGCTGATCTCCACGCCCGTCCCCGGGGAGGGCCGGTGATCCTGACCTGGCTGTACGCGCCCGGCGACCGCCCGGAGGTGGTGGCCAAGGCCCTCGCCAGCGGGGCGGACGCCGTCATCGTGGACCTGGAGGACGCCGTCTCCTTCTCCCGCAAGGAGTACGCCCGCGCCGCCACCGCCGAACGGCTCTCCGAGCACACCCCGGTACCCGTCCATGTCCGCGTCAACGCCCTGGACTCCCCCTGGGGCGGCGCCGACCTGAACGCCCTGGCCGGGCTGCACGGACTGGCCGGGCTGCGGCTGTCCAAGGTCAGCGCCCCGGAGCAGATCGCCGTGGCCGCCGACCGCTCCGGCGGGGCCCGCCTGCACGCCCTGCTGGAATCGGCGCTGGCCGTGGAGCGCGCGTACAAGATCGCCCGCTCGCACCCCGCCCTGCACGGGCTCTCCCTCGGCGAGGGGGACCTCCGGGCCGATCTGGGCATCAGCTCGGAGGAGGGCCTGGACTGGTGCCGCTCCCGGGTGATCGTGGCGGCGCGGGCCGCCGGACTGGCGCCCCCCGCGCAGTCGGTCTTCCCCGACATCCGCGACCTGGAGGCGCTGGCCGTCTCCTGTGCCCGGGGCCGGTCCCTCGGCTTCCTGGGCCGGGCGGCGATCCACCCGCGCCAGCTCCCGGTGATCGAGCGGGCCTACCTGCCCGCGCCGCAGGAGGTGACGGCCGCCGAGGAGATCCTCACGGCGGTCCGGGCCGCCCCGGGCGCGCTCGCCCTGCCCGACGGCCGCTTCGTGGACCCGGCGGTCGTCGCCGAGGCCCACCGCACCCTGGCCCTGTCCCACCGCGCCCAGCCCGCGTAGCCCGGGGCCTCAGGCACCCGCCCCGGCCCGGCCCTGCCCCGTACGGCCGGGCCGCGCCTGTGGCCCGGCATGCCGCAGGGGGCGCCGCGCACCTGCGCGACGCCCCCTGCGGTGCCTTCCGGTCAGCTCTTCCCGGCCTCCGTGGCCTCGCCCTCGCCGGGCTCCGCCTTGCGCAGCCCGGTCTTGACGCCGCCCGGCGCCGGGGACCCCGCACCGGCATCGGCACCCGTCCCCGCCGTGGCCTCGCCACCGGCGCCCGCACCGGCCTTGGCCCCGGCGGCCGTCACGGTGTCCTTCGGTGCGTCCTTCGGCACGTCCTTCGACGCCGCGTCCGCACCACCGGAGGTGGGCGTGGGCGTGGAGGTGGGAGTGGGTGCGGACGTGGACGGCTCCACGTTCTCCTCGCGGCCCGGCCGCAGCTTCGCCGACAGCACCAGGTAGACCACGGCCAGGACGAAGACCACGATCGAGGTCCACACGTTCAGCCGCAGGCCCAGGATGTGGTGGGCCTCGTCGACCCGCATGTACTCGATCCAGCTCCGGCCCACGCAGTACGAGGCGACGTACAGCGCGAACGCCCGCCCGTGGCCCAGCTTGAAGCGGCGGTCGGCCCAGATCACCAGCAGGGCGACACCGACGCACCACAGCGACTCGTAGAGGAAGGTCGGGTGGTAGGTGCCGGCGACCCGGTTGGGGCCCTCGCTGATCTTCACCGCCCACGGCAGGTCGGTGGCCCGGCCGTACAGCTCCTGGTTGAACCAGTTGCCCCACCGCCCGATGGCCTGGGCCAGCGCGATCCCGGGGGCCAGGGCGTCCGCCCAGGCCGGCAGCGGGATGCCGCGCAGCCGGCAGCCGATCCAGGCGCCCACCGCGCCCAGCGCGATCGCGCCCCAGATGCCGAGGCCGCCCTCCCAGATCTTGAAGGCGTCGACCCAGTTGCGGCCCTCGCCGAAGTAGAGCTGGTAGTCGGTGATCACGTGGTAGAGGCGACCGCCGACCAGGCCGAACGGCACCGCCCACACGGCGATGTCCGCGACCGTGCCCGGCTTTCCGCCGCGCGCGATCCAGCGTTTGTTGCCGAGCCAGACAGCGACGAAGACGCCGATGATGATGCAGAACGCGTAGCCGCGCAGCGGGACCGGTCCGAGATGGATCACGCCGGTCGACGGGCTGGGGATGTAAGCAATGTCCATGGCAGGCATGACGCTACCCTGCCGGGCGGTACCGACCGCAACCCGCCCGGCAAGCCGAAACCAAATCCTCACACGGCGCGGGGGCCGCTCACTCCCCGGCGGCCCCTCCCGGAACGGCCTTCGACCCGGCCCGTGACGAGGAGGCCGAGGCCGAGGGAACGGAGGAGGCGGAAGCGGAGGCGGACGAGGAGGGCTTGCCCTGCCCCTTGGGCACCCCGGCCACGCTGCCGCTGCCGGAGCTGCCCTTGGCCGCCGCCTCCACCTGGTTCTTCAGTTTCTGCGGCGTCAGCGGATTGGCCTGGTCGGAGAAGATGTCCTTGCCGTCCAGCTGCACCGTGGGGGTGCCCCGGAACTTCCCGTCACGGAAGGCGTCCTGCGACTTCCCCACCCAGCTGTTGTGCGTGCCGTTCTCGACGCAGCTGCGGAACTCCGGGGTGTCCAGCCCCGGCACCTTGCCCGCGAGCTCCAGCAGCCGGGCGTTCTTGCCGTAGGCGTCGTTCGTCTCCGGCGGCTGGTTCTGGAAGAGCACGTCGTGGTAGGCGGAGAACTTCCCGGCGTCCTGCGCGCAGGCCGCCGCGTTGGCGCTCTTCAGCGAGCCGCTGCCGCCCATGTTCCCGTCGATCAGGGTCACCAGGTGGTAGTCGGCCTTGAGGAGTCCTCTGGCCTCCAGGTCGTGGACGACGACCCGGTAGCTGTCCTCGAACGCCTTGCAGGCCGGGCAGCGGAAGTCCTCCCACACCGTCAGGGTGGACACGGCCCCGTCCTGGCCCGTGCGGAGGGCGAGCGCGTCCTTGCCGGTGGCGCCGGAGGGGGCGACCACCGGTCCCTTCGCGGAGCCGCCGCTCTTGCCGGTGTTGGCCGCGATCAGGCCGACGACGGCCGCCAGGCCGAGTACGCCGACCACCGCCGCCGACACCACGAGGGTCCGGCGGCGCTTGTCCCGGGTCTTCTCCCGCTCGCGCTCCGCTTGGAGTCGCTCCCGGGCCGATCGTTTCGCTTCGCGGTTCGCACCGTCGTTCTTCTCGCTCACGCTCCGCCAAACGAAGCGGGGAGGCACTCGCGTGCCTCCCCGCTCCCACTTCCACCCGAACGAGTGACGACAACCCTGCCGGGGCCCGCTTCGGCGTCAGCTCCCGCGTCAGCTCCTGCGTACGCCTTCGGCGAGCTCGCCCGCCAGCGCCCGGACGGCGGCCAGCCCGGCGGGCAGGTCCTCGGCGTCCAGCAGCAGCTTCACGAAGGCCGAGCCGACGATCACCCCGTCGGCGAAGGCGGCGACCTCCCGGGCCTGGGCCGGGTTGGAGACGCCGAGGCCGACACAGACCGGGAGGTCCGTGGTGGCGCGGGTGCGCCGGACCAGGTCCTGGGCCTGGGTGCCGACCGATTCGCGGGTGCCGGTGACCCCCATGAGGGAGGCGGCGTAGACGAAGCCGGAGCCGGCCGCCGTGATGGTGGCCAGCCGCTCGTCCTTGCTGCTGGGGGCCACGACGAAGACGGTCGCCAGAGCGTGCTTCGCCGCGTGCTCGCGCCACAGCGCGGACTCCTGCACCGGCAGGTCGGGCAGGATGCAGCCCGCGCCGCCCGCCTCGGCCAGCTCGGCGGTGAACCGCTCGACGCCGTAGCGGTCGACGGGGTTCCAGTACGTCATGACCAGCACCGGCGCCCCGGTCGCCGCGTGTGCCTCGCGGACGGTGCGCAGCACGTCGGCGATCCTGACGCCGCCGCGCAGGGCGATGTCGTCGGCGGTCTGGATGATCGCGCCGTCCAGGACCGGGTCGCTGTGCGGGAGGCCGACCTCGACCACGTCGGCGCCGCCCGCGATGACGGCCTTGACCGCCTCGATGGCCCCGTCCACGGTCGGGAACCCGGCCGGGAGGTAGGCGACGAGGGCGGCGCGGTCCTCGGACTTCGCCTTGGCGAGGGTGTCGCTCAGCAGCTGGATGTTGCCCGTTCCGGTGCTCACTTCGACTCTCCCTCGGTGCCGTCGTACAGCCCGAAGTAACGGGCGGCCGTGTCCATGTCCTTGTCGCCGCGCCCGGAGAGGTTGACCACGATCAGGCCCTCCTCGCCGAGTTCCTTGCCCAGGTCGAGCGCGCCCGCGAGGGCGTGGGCCGACTCGATGGCCGGGATGATGCCCTCCGTGCGGGAGAGCAGGCGCAGGGCCTGCATCGCGGCGTCGTCGGTGACGGCCCGGTACTCGCCGCGGCCGGTGTCCTTGAGGAAGGAGTGCTCCGGGCCGATGCCGGGGTAGTCCAGGCCGGCGGAGATCGAGTACGGCTCGGTGATCTGGCCCTCCTCGTCCTGGAGGACGTAGGAGCGGGAGCCGTGCAGGATGCCGGGCTCGCCCGCGGTGAGGGTGGCGGCGTGCTCGCCGGTCTCGATGCCGTGTCCGGCGGGCTCGAAGCCGACGAGGCGGACCCCGGTGTCGGGGATGAAGGCGTGGAAGAGGCCGATGGCGTTGGAACCGCCGCCGACACAGGCGGCGACGGCGTCGGGCAGCCGTCCGGTCCGCTCCAGGATCTGGCGCCGGGCCTCGACGCCGATGACCCGGTGGAAGTCGCGGACCATGGCCGGGAAGGGGTGCGGTCCGGCGACGGTGCCGAAGAGGTAGTGGGTGCGGTCCACGTTGGCGACCCAGTCGCGGAACGCCTCGTTGATGGCGTCCTTGAGGGTCCGGGAGCCGGACGTCACGGAGACGACCTCGGCGCCGAGCATCCGCATCCGGGCCACGTTCAGGGCCTGGCGCTGCGTGTCGATCTCGCCCATGTAGATGGTGCAGTCGAGGCCGAAGAGGGCACAGGCGGTGGCGGTGGCGACGCCGTGCTGGCCGGCGCCGGTCTCGGCGATGACGCGGGTCTTGCCCATGCGCCGGGTGAGCAGCGCCTGGCCCAGCACGTTGTTGATCTTGTGCGAGCCGGTGTGGTTGAGGTCCTCGCGCTTGAGGAAGATCCGCGCGCCGCCGGCGTGCCCGGCGAAACGGGGCACCTCGGTGAGGGAGCTGGGGCGGCCGGTGTAGTGAACCATCAGGTCGTTCAGCTCGGCCGCGAAGGCCGGGTCGCCCTTGGCCTTCTCGTACTCGACGGCGACCTCGTCCACGGCGGCGACCAGCGCCTCCGGGATGAACTTTCCGCCGAAGTCGCCGAAGTAACCCTCGGCGTCGGGGACGTGACCCTCCGGGTCCGGGAAGAAGAACTCGCTGGACATGTCCAGTGCTCCTACGGGGTGCGAGATGCGGCAGGGTGGTCTTCACCGTGGGGCGCCGCCCGTCCGCGCCGCGCACACCCCGGTGGGGTGTGCGGTGGGCGGGGTACGGGGCGGCCCGCGCCCGGGGCCGGACGGCCCGGGGCGGCGGGCCGTACGCGGAGGGCGCGCGGCGTCAGCCGCGCGGCACTCCTCGTTACGGCGCGCTCGCGCGGCGCCATCGCATGCCGTTGACCTGGCCGGGCTCGGAGCCGATCACGTACCGGACCCGCCGTCCGTGCACCCGCCGGGCCGGGGCGCGGCAGCCGCGGGGGCGACAGCCGCGCGCCAGGGGCGCGTGCGCCGTCGGCACGGCGGCCGGGCCACGACGGCCGGGCCGGGTGCGGACGGGAGGACGGTCGCAGGCCATGGGGAGGGTCAGCTCCGCCCGTGGCGCAGGGCGGGGTGGGCTCCGGCGGCGACGAGGTCGGCGACGGCCGTCCTCGGGTCGCGTCCGGTGACCAGGGACTCCCCGACGAGGACGGCGTCGGCGCCCTCGTTGGCGTAGGCGATCAGGTCGTGCGGGCCGCGGACGCCGGACTCGGCGACCTTGACGATGTGGGCCGGGATCTCCGGGGCGACGCGCTCGAAGGTGGAGCGGTCGACCTTCAGGTCCTTGAGGTTGCGGGCGTTGACGCCGATGATCCGGGCGCCCGCGGCGACCGCGCGCTCGGCCTCCTCCTCGTCGTGGACCTCCACGAGCGGGGTCAGACCGATGGACTCGGCCCGCTCGATGAGGGAGACGAGGGCTTCCTGCTCCAGGGCCGCGACGATCAGCAGCGCGAGGTCGGCGCCGTAGGCGCGGGCCTCCCACAGCTGGTAGGCGGTGACGATGAAGTCCTTGCGCAGGACGGGGATGTCCACCTTGGCGCGGACGGCTTCCAGGTCGGCCAGCGAGCCGCCGAAGCGGCGCTGCTCGGTGAGGACGGAGATGACCGCCGCACCGCCCGCCTCGTAGTCGGCGGCGAGCCCGGCCGGGTCGGCGATCGCGGCGAGCGCGCCCTTGGACGGGCTGGAGCGCTTGACCTCGCAGATCACCCTGACGCCGTCGCCGCGCAGCGCGGCGACGCCGTCCCTGGCCCGGGGCGCCTTGGCGGCACGCTCCTTGAGCTCGTCGAGGCTGACGCGGGACTGCCGTTCGGCAAGGTCTTCGCGGACCCCTTCGATGATCTCGTCGAGCACACTCACGCGAGCGGCCCCCTTCCGGGTCGATGACGGTCGGCCGCCCCGCGGACGTCACCGCTGCGGGGCCGGCACTCAAATGGTATCCGCAGGATGCCCCGGGCCACCCACCCGGTGGACGGCGTCCCGGTGAGTGGACACCCGGACACCGCCCGGACCAGCGCGAACGTGGTGGACGCCGGGGTTCAGGGGGCCAGGGCCGAGCCGAAGGGGAGGTTGCGGACCACCGAGAAGAGCAGGCCCGCCGCGCCCACCGCCCACCAGTGGACGGGCCTGAGGGCGAGGCGGGGCACGGGCCCGCCCCGGAAGGCCCGGACCAGCCACAGGGCCGTGAAGGCGGCGAGGACGAGGTAGGCGGCGACGGCCGGGGCGTTGGCCCCGAGGGCCGTGGGCAGGTCGCCGTGGGCGAAGGCGTGCGCGCTGCGCAGTCCGCCGCAGCCGGGGCAGAGGATGCCGGTCAGCCGCAGCAGCGGGCAGGGCGGGTAGTGGCCGGGCTCGTTGGGGTCCACGGCGCCCACGTACGCGAAGGCCGCCACGGCGGCGGCCAGGGTGAGCACGGGCGCGGCGAGCCGCCGGGCCCGGGAGGGGGGTGCGGGCGGGGCGGCACGTCCGGGGTGCGCGGGTCCGGGGTGCGCGGGCCAGGAGGGGCGGGGGTCGTCCACGCGGTGATTGTCTCCGCTCATGGCCGAAGGCGCGGCCCGACAGGGCCGCGCCTTCGGCGGGTCGCGCGGGCGCGGCCTCGGACCCTCGTGCCGGTCGGGCCCGCCGGGCCCGTCAGATCTTGGCCGGGGTGCGGCGCGCGGCGATGACCTCGGCGAGGTCACGGTGGGACGCCTTCGGCGCGCCCATGCCCGCGGCCCTCATCGCGAGGCCGACGACACCGCCGAGCGCGACGACGACGAGACCGGCCCAGAAACCGAGCGGGTCGGCCAGCACCATGAAGGCGCCGGAGACGCAGAAACCGATGAAGGCGATGATGACACCGGTCCAGGCGGCCGGGGTGTGTCCGTGGCTAGTGCCCGCCATGAGTTGCTCCTCGTTGCTCTGTCGCACGTGCTGTGTCGAACGCTCACCGTCATTGTCCCGCACAGGACGGGGTCCCCGTCCAGGGGGGTCGCGTCAGCGCGCCGGGCCGGGACCGGGCCGGGGCGCCGGATCAGCGGGTCGGGTCCTCGCCCCGGTCCAGTGCCTTCCACAGGTCCTCGGGCCGGTCGGGGCCGACGGTCGCGGGGGCGCTCGCACGGGGGCCGCCGTCCCGCTCGTAGCGTCCGCCCATCGCGGGCCAGCTCCGGCCGAAGCGCAGGGCCAGTATCCCGGCGGCCAGGATCAGGAGGGCTCCGGCGGCGGCGACGTAGGGCCAGGCCGTGTGGGTCAGCCCGGCCACGTGCGCGGCCGTGTCGGCGGTGGTCCGGGCGGCCTCCGCGGCCAGGGCCCGCCGGTCGTCGGCGGCCAGCAGGGCGGCCGCGGCTCCGCCCAGCCCGCTCAGCGCGAGCAGGGCGGAGACCAGCAGCCGGCCCGTGCCGCGGACCGCGAAGACGGCGACCAGCGCGGCCAGGGCCACGATGGCCAGGGCCGCCGGGAGTCCGGTGACGGCCCGCCCGTCCGCGGTCAGCGGCAGCGCGTCGCCCCCGAGGGCGGCGGTGCCCCGGACCCAGGTCCGGCCGGAGGCGAGCAGGACGACGGTGGCGCCGAGCGCGCCGAGCAGCAGGGCGGCGGCGACGCTGCGGCGGCCACGGCCGCCGGTCCCGGGTGCGGGGACCGGTTGGGCGGCGGGCGCGGGGGCATCGGTTCGGGGCGGGGGCACGGCACTCACGTACCCCACTATCCCCTACGCCCTCAGGCGCCGTTCAGGCGGTTCGCCGCTCCCACCGCGCGCAGCACGGCCGCCGCCTTGTTGCGGCACTCGGCGTCCTCCAGCGCGGGCACCGAGTCGGCGACGACCCCGGCTCCGGCCTGCACGTACGCGGTGCCGTCGCGCAGCAGCGCGGTGCGGATGGCGATCGCGGTGTCGGCGTCCCCGGCGAAGTCCAGGTAGCCCACGCAGCCTCCGTAGAGGCCGCGGCGGGAGGGTTCCAGTTCCTCGATGATCTGCATGGCGCGCGGCTTGGGCGCCCCGGAGAGGGTGCCGGCCGGGAAGCAGGCGGTGAGGACGTCGAAGGCGGTACGGCCCCCGGCGACCCGGCCGGTGACGGTGGAGACGATGTGCATGACGTGCGAGTACCGCTCGATGCTCATGAAGTCGACCACCTCGACGGAGCCGGGCTCGCAGACCCGGCCCAGGTCGTTGCGGCCGAGGTCGACGAGCATCAGGTGCTCGGCGCGCTCCTTGGGGTCGGCGAGCAGCTCCTCGGCGAGGTCGTGGTCCTCCTGCGGGGTCGCGCCGCGGTGGCGGGTACCGGCGATGGGGTGGACCATGGCCCGGCCGTCCTCGACCTTGACCAGCGCCTCGGGGCTCGACCCCACCACGTCGAAGCCGTTCTCGAAGCGGAAGAGGTACATGTACGGGGACGGGTTGGTGGCCCGCAGCACCCGGTAGACGTCGAGGGCGGAGGCGTGGCAGGGGGTCTCGAACCGCTGCGAGGGCACCACCTGGAACGCCTCGCCGGCCCGGATGCGCTCCTTGACCTCCTCGACGGCGGCCTGGTAGGTCTCGCCGCCCCAGCGCACGGAGACGGTGCCGTCCTCGAAGCCCGGCGGCTCGGAGGCGGGCAGCGGGGCCGGGGTGTAGGGGGCGGGGCGGGCCAGGTCGGCCTCCATGGCGTCGAGGCGGGCCACGGCGTCCGCGTACGCCTCGTCGACCCCCGAGTCGAGGTCGTTGTGGTTGATCGCGTTGGCGATGAGCTGGACGGTGCCGTCCCAGTGGTCCAGGACCGCCAGGTCGGAGGTGAGGAGCATGGTCAGCTCGGGCAGGTCCAGGTCGTCGGTGGCGTGGTCGCCGATGCGCTCCAGGCGGCGCACGATGTCGTAGCCGAGGTAGCCGACCATGCCGCCGGTGAAGGGCGGCATGGCCGCGCTGAGGTCGCGCGGGGTGTGCAGGGTCTCGACGGTGGCGCGCAGGGCGGCGAGCGGGTCGCCGTCGGTGGGGACGCCGACGGGCGGGGTGCCGATCCAGTGGGCCCGGCCGTCGCGGACGGTCAGGGTGGCGTCGCTGCGGACGCCCACGAAGGAGTAGCGGGACCAGGAGCGGCCGTTCTCGGCGGACTCCAGCAGGAAGGTGCCGGGGCGTTCGGCGGCCAGCTTGCGGTAGAGCCCCACGGGGGTGTCCCCGTCGGCCAGCAGTTTGCGGCTGACGGGGATGACGCGACGGTCGGCCGCGAGCTTGCGGAAGGTCTCAAGATCCATGGCGTGCGACCTTACCCAGTCCGGGCCCGTCAGGGGTGTCGGCGAGGAGGACGTCCTCGTCGAAGCAGGTGCGGGCGCCGGTGTGGCAGGCGGCGCCGGTCTGGTCGACGCGGACCAGCAGGGTGTCGCCGTCGCAGTCGAGGGCGACGGACCTGACGTGCTGGACGTGGCCGGAGGTGTCCCCCTTCACCCAGTACTCCCGGCGGCTGCGGGACCAGTAGGTGCAGCGGCCGGTGGTGAGCGTGCGGTGCAGGGCCTCGTCGTCCATCCAGCCGAGCATGAGCACCTCACCGGTGTCGTACTGCTGGGCGATGGCCGGTACCAGGCCGTCGGCGGAGCGCTTGAGGCGGGCGGCGACGGCGGGGTCGAGGGCGCCGGGGCGGGGGGACGTACTCATACCGCCATTGTGCCGGGCCGGGGCGGGGGCGCGGACTCCCCGTCCGCCTGATGGGCGGGCGCACGGCACCCCGCGGCCGTAGGCTGGGCCGTATGTCTACCCATGCGAAGCGTGAACGCCTGCTGCTGGCGGACCTGTTGGAGGCGGCCGGACCGCACGCCCCGACCCTGTGCGAGGGATGGCTGACGCGGGACCTGGCGGCACACGTCGTCGTCCGTGAACGCCGGCCGGACGCGGCGGCCGGGCTCCTGCTGGGCGCGCTGCGGGCGCGGCTGGACAAGGTGATGGACGAGTACACCGCCAAGCCGTACGAGGAACTGGTCCAGCTGATCCGTACGGGGCCGCCGAAGCTGTCGCCCTACTCGCTGAAGCCGATCGACGAGGCGGCGAACGCGGTGGAGTTCTACGTCCACGCGGAGGACGTCCGCCGGGCGCAGCCGCAGTGGTCGCCGCGCGAGCTGGACCCGGTCTTCGCGGACGCGCTCTGGTCCCGCCTGGAGAGGCTGGCCCGGCTGACGGGCCGCCGCTCCCCGGTCGGCCTGGTGCTGCGCCGCCCGGACGGGCGGACGGCGGTGGCCCACAAGGGCACCCCGGTGGTGACGGTCACGGGCGAGCCGGGCGAACTGACCCTGTTCTGCTTCGGCCGCCAGTCCGCCGCCTCGGTCGAGACCACGGGCACCGAGGAAGCGGTGACCCGTCTGACCACGACACGCCTGGGGATCTAGGGCGTGTTGCGGAAGTGGCGCCTGGCTGGCGGCGGGAGGGGTCAGCGGACCGGGTGGCCGGCCTCGCGGAGGGCGGACTTGACCTCGGAGATCCGCAGGTCACCGAAGTGGAACACCGAGGCCGCCAGGACCGCGTCGGCGCCCGCCGCGATCGCGGGCGGGAAGTGGGCGAGCGCGCCCGCGCCGCCCGAGGCGATCACCGGGACCGTGACGTGCCGGCGCACGGCCGCGATCATCTCGGTGTCGTAGCCGTCCTTGGTGCCGTCCGCGTCCATCGAGTTCAGCAGGATCTCCCCGGCGCCCAGCTCGGCCGCCCGGTGGGCCCACTCGACGGCGTCGATGCCGGTGCCCCGGCGACCGCCGTGCGTGGTGACCTCGAAGGAGCCCGAGGCCGTGCGGCGCGCGTCCACGGAGAGGACGAGGACCTGCCGGCCGAACCGCTCCGCGATCTCCTGGATCAGCTCGGGCCGGGCGATGGCGGCCGTGTTGACGCCCACCTTGTCCGCGCCCGCCCGCAGCAGCTTGTCGACGTCGTCCGCGGTGCGGACGCCGCCGCCGACGGTCAGCGGGATGAAGACCTGTTCGGCGGTGCGGCGCACCACGTCGTAGGTGGTCTCGCGGTTCCCGGAGGAGGCGGTGATGTCGAGGAAGGTCAGCTCGTCGGCGCCCTCGGCGTCGTAGAGCTTGGCCATCTCCACCGGGTCGCCGGCGTCGCGCAGGTTCTGGAAGTTGACGCCCTTGACGACCCGGCCGCCTTCCACGTCCAGGCAGGGGATCACCCGTACGGCGAGGGTCATGCGGACGCTCCTGTGGGACCGAAGGCTTCCACCTCCACCTCGACGACCATGGCGGGGTCGACGAAGCCGGAGACGATGATCATGGATGCGGCGGGGCGGACCGCGTCGAACAGTTCCTTGTGGGCGCGGCCCACCTCGTCCACGTCCCGGGCGTGGGTGAGGTACATCCGGGTGCGGACCACGTGCTCGGGGCCGAGCCCGGCCTGGGCGAGCGCCTCGAAGGCGACGCCGAAGGCGGCGATCGTCTGGTCGTAGGGGCCCTCGCCGTCGATGGCGGTGCAGCCGGAGACCAGGACGAGGCCGCCCGGGAGCCGGACGGCGCGGGAGTAGCCGATGACGTCCTCGTAGGGGCCGCCGGAGGCGATGCGGCGCACGCCCTCGGCTCCCCCGGTGCCGATGCCCGTGCCGGTGCCGGTGTCCGGGGAGCCGCTCATGCGGACACCGCCTTCAGGGCCTCTTCCAGGGTGAACGCCTTGGCGTACAGGGCCTTGCCGACGATGGCGCCCTCGACGCCCAGCGGCACCAGCTCGGACAGGGCGCGCAGGTCGTCCAGGACGGCGATGCCGCCGGAGGCGACGACGGGCCGGTCGGTGGCGGCGCAGACGTTCTTCAGCAGCTCCAGGTTGGGGCCGGTCAGCGTGCCGTCCTTGCCGATGTCGGTGACGACGTACCGGGCGCAGCCCTCGGAGTCCAGGCGGGCGAGGGTCTCGTACAGGTCCCCGCCCTCGCTGGTCCAGCCGCGGCCCTTGAGGGTGGTGCCGCGGACGTCGAGCCCGACCGCGATCCTGTCGCCGTGCTCCGCGATGGCCTTCGCGGTCCACTCGGGGGTCTCCAGGGCGGCGGTGCCCAGGTTGACGCGGGTGCAGCCGGTGGCGAGGGCGGCGGCGAGCGTGGCGTCGTCGCGGATGCCGCCGGAGAGCTCGACCTCGATGTCCACGGCGGCGGTGATCTCCGCGACCAGGGCGCGGTTGTCGCCGGTGCCGAAGGCGGCGTCCAGGTCGACCAGGTGGAGCCATCCGGCGCCGGCGCGCTGCCAGGCGAGGGCCGCCTCCAGCGGGGAGCCGTAGGAGGTCTCGCTGCCGGAGACCCCGTGCACGAGGCGGACGGCCTGTCCGTCGCGGACGTCGACCGCGGGCAGCAGTTCGAGCGGAGGAGTGACGGGTGCGGTCATCACAGGGTCTCGATCCAGTTGGTGAGGAGCTGGGCTCCGGCGTCGCCGGACTTCTCGGGGTGGAACTGGGTGGCCCACAGGGCCCCGTTCTCCACCGCCGCGACGAAGGGCTCGCCGTGGGTGGCCCAGGTGACCTTGGGGGCGCGGATCGCCGGGTTGGTGACCTCCAGGCCCCATTCCCGGACGGCGTACGAGTGGACGAAGTAGAAGCGCGCGTCGGCGTCGAGCCCGGCGAACGCCTGGCTGTCGGCCGGGGCCTCGACGGTGTTCCACCCCATGTGCGGGACGACCGGGGCCGTGAGCGGCTCGACGGCGCCGGGCCACTCGTCGAGGCCCTCGGTCTCGACCCCGTGTTCGATTCCGCGTTCGAAGAGGATCTGCATGCCGACGCAGATGCCGAGGACCGGGCGGCCCCCGGAGAGACGGCGGCCGATGATCCAGTCGCCGCGCGCCTCCTTGAGGCCGCGCATGCAGGCGGCGAAGGCGCCGACACCGGGGACGAGGAGGCCGTCGGCCTCCATCGCCCTGTCGTAGTCGCGGGTGATCTCCACGTCCGCGCCGACGCGGGCGAGGGCCCGCTCGGCGGAGCGGACGTTGCCGAAGCCGTAGTCGAGGACCACGACCTTCCTGGTCGGGCTGGCAGTGCTCATTCCCAGATCCCCTGGATGCGCAGGACTCCGGCGAGCAGACACATCACGGAGCCGAAGAGGAGCAGCACGATGACCGACCTGGGCATCTGCTGTTTCTGGAAGGAGTAGACGCCGCCGGCCAGGAAGAGGCCGAGGACGATGAGGATGGTGTTGAGACCGTTCACGGTTAGAGCGCGCCCTTCGTGGAGGGCAGGATGCCGGCGGCGCGCGGGTCGTGCTCGGCGGCGTAGCGCAGGGCCCGGGCCAGCGCCTTGAACTGGCACTCCACGATGTGGTGGGCGTTGCGGCCGTACGGGACGTGGACGTGCAGGGCGATCTGCGCCTGCGCGACGAAGGACTCGAAGATGTGCCGGGTCATCGTCGTGTCGTACGCGCCGATCATCGGCGCCATGTTCTCGGGCTCGGTGTGCACGAGGTACGGGCGGCCGGAGAGGTCCACGGTGACCTGGGCGAGGGACTCGTCCAGCGGGACGGTGCAGTTGCCGAAGCGGTAGATGCCCACCTTGTCGCCGAGGGCCTGCCGGAAGGCGGCGCCGAGGGCGAGGGCGGTGTCCTCGATGGTGTGGTGGGTGTCGATGTGCAGGTCGCCGTCGGTCTTGACCGTGAGGTCGAAGAGGCCGTGGCGGCCGAGCTGGTCGAGCATGTGGTCGTAGAAGCCCACGCCCGTCGAGACGTCGACCTTGCCGGTGCCGTCGAGGTTTATCTCGACCACCACCGAGGTCTCCTTCGTGGTCCGTTCGACCCGTCCGATGCGGCTCATGCGTGGTGCTCCTTCTTGAGTGCGCGAACCGCTTCCAGGAACGCGTCGTTCTCGGCCGGGGTGCCGGCGGTGACCCTCAGCCATCCCGGTACTCCGTTGTCCCGGACCAGGACACCCTGGTCGAGGAGGCTCCGCCAGGCGGCGTGGGCGTCCTCGAACCGCCCGAACTGGAGGAAGTTCGCGTCGGACTCGGTGACCTCGTAGCCGATGGCCCGGACCTCGGCGACGAGGCGGTCCCGTTCGGCCTTGAGCTGCTCGACGTAGCCGAGCAGGGTGTCGGTGTGCTCCAGGGCGGCCAGGGCGGTCGCCTGGGTGACGGCCGACAGGTGGTACGGGAGCCGCACCAGCTGGACGGCGTCGACCACGGCGGGGTGCGCGGCGAGGTAGCCCAGGCGCAGACCGGCGGCGCCGAACGCCTTGGACATGGTCCGGGAGACCACCAGGTGGGGGCGGCCCTCGATGAGGGGCAGCAGCGAGTCCCGGTGGCTGAACTCCACGTACGCCTCGTCCACGACGACCAGGGACGGCCGGGCCGCCTGCGCGGCCTCGTAGAGGGCGAGGACGGTCTCCGCGTCGACGGCGGTGCCCGTGGGGTTGTTGGGGGAGGTGATGAAGACGACGTCGGGGGCGTTCTCGGCGACGGCCCGTTCGGCGGCCTCGACGTCGATGGTGAAGTCCTCGCGGCGCGGCCCGGAGAGCCAGCCCGTCCCGGTGCCCCGCGCGATCAGCGCGTGCATCGAGTAGGAGGGCTCGAAGCCCATCGCGGTGCGGCCGGGCCCGCCGAAGGTCTGCAGGAGCTGCTGGATGACCTCGTTGGAGCCGTTGGCGGCCCAGACGTTCTCCCGCGCGACCGGGTGCTTGCCCGTACGGGTGAGGTAGGCGGCCAGCTCGGTCCGCAGCTCGACGGCGTCCCGGTCGGGGTAGCGGTTGAGGGTGCGGGCCGCGTCGGCGACCCGCTCGGCGATGCGCCGGACGAGCTCCTCGGGCAGCTCGTACGGGTTCTCGTTGGTGTTCAGCTGGACGGGCACGTCGAGCTGGGGGGCGCCGTACGGGGTCTTGCCGCGCAGCTCGTCCCGGATGGGGAGGTCGTCGATACCGAGGCCGTCGGTACCGGGGTCGGCGCTCATACGGTGGGCACCTTCCAGCCGAACCGCGCCTTCAGGGCGGCCCCGTGCGCGGGCAGGTCCTCGGCCTCGGCCAGGGTCACCACGTGGTGGGCGACCTCGGCGAGGGCGTCGCGCGTGTAGTCGACGATGTGGATGCCGCGCAGGAAGGACTGCACGGACAGGCCCGAGGAGTGGCAGGCGCAGCCGCCGGTGGGCAGGACGTGGTTGGAGCCGGCGCAGTAGTCGCCGAGCGAGACGGGCGACCAGGGGCCGACGAAGATCGCGCCGGCGTTGCGGACCCGGGCGGCCCAGGCGGCGGCGTCGGCCGTCTGGATCTCCAGGTGCTCGGCGCCGTAGGCGTCGACGACCGCGAGGCCGTCCTCCAGACTGTCGACGAGCACGATCGCGGACTGCCGGCCCGCGAGCGCGGGCCTGATCCGGTCCTCGACGTGCTTGGAGGCGGCGACCTGCGGCTCCAGCTCCTTCTCGACGGCGTCCGCGAGGGCGGCGCAGTCCGTGACGAGGACGGCGGCGGCCAGCGGGTCGTGCTCGGCCTGGCTGATCAGGTCGGCGGCCACGTGCACCGGGTCGGCCGTGGAGTCCGCGAGGACCGCGATCTCGGTCGGGCCGGCCTCGGTGTCGATGCCGATCTTCCCGGTGAAGTAGCGCTTGGCGGCGGCGACCCAGATGTTGCCCGGTCCGGTCACCATGTTCGTGGGGGCGCACTCGTCGGTGCCGTACGCGAACATCGCGACGGCCTGGGCGCCACCGGCCGCGTACACCTCGTCCACGCCGAGCAGCGCGCACGCGGCGAGGATCGTCGGGTGCGGCAGTCCGCCGGCCGGGTCTCCTTCAAAAGCGGGTTTCTGCGGCGGGGAGGCGAGCGCGATCGAGGTGACCCCGGCCTCCTGCGCCGGGACCACGTTCATCACGACGGAGGACGGGTAGACCGAACGGCCGCCCGGGGCGTACAGCCCCACGCGCTCCACCGGGACCCACTTCTCGGTCACGGTGCCGCCGGGGACCACCTGGGTGACGTGCTCGGTGCGGCGCTGGGCGCGGTGGACGATCCGGGCGCGCCGGATCGACTCCTCCAGGGCGGCGCGGACGTCCGGGTCGAGCTGCTCCAGCGCGGCCTCGACGGCCCGCGCGGGCACCCGGACCCGGTCGAGTTCGACCCCGTCGAACCTGCGCGCGTACTCGATCAGCGCCTCGGTGCCACGATGATGGACGTCCTCGCAGATGGGCCGCACCTTCTCCAGGGCGGCTTCCACGTCGAACTCGGCACGGGGCAGCAGATCGCGCAGGGCGCCACCCTCGGGGAGGGTGTCACCGCGCAGGTCGATACGAGAGATCACGCCCCAATTCTCTCAGACCGGCTCACAGCGCCGTTCGCCTGTATCACTGACTGATACACGTCCCGGCTGTCACTGCCGCCCGTTAGCGTTCGACCACGCGTGGGTGACATCCGGCCGCACGCGGGTGACAGCGGAGGGGGCCGTCATGACCGCAGGACATCCGGACGAGGAACGCGCGAACGAGGAACGGCCGGGCGGAGGACCGGCGGGCGGGGCCGCCGGGGCCGCCGGGGAGGGGCCGGACGGGGAACCGGCGGACCTGACCGGGCCGGAGCGCCGCATGTGGGGCGCCTTCCGCACCGGCGCCGTCTGCGATCTGAGCGCCCGCGCCGCCGACCGCGACGACCCGCACTCCGGGCGGGCCTGGGGCCCCGAGCGCAGCGTCCGCGCCCAGGTGGTGGCGCTGCTGCTGCTCCACGGGCCGCTGCCGCTGCCGGGGCTGGTCTCCTCGCTGAAGCTGCGGGGCGTACGGATCACCGGGCGCCTGGACCTCGCCGGGGGCACCGTCGCCCCGTACGTGGAGCTCCAGGCGTGCCGCTTCGACCGGGAGATCCAGCTCTCCGAGGCCCGGTTCGGCACGCTGCGGCTGGTGAACTGCGCGATACCCCGGCTGGAGGCGGCCCGGCTGCACACCGCGGGCGACCTGCACCTGCCGCGCAGCCGGGTGGCGCGCGGCATCCGGCTGACCGACGCCCAGATCGGCACCGATCTGCTGATCAGCCAGGCCGTCGTCCAGCGGGACAACCGGGGGCGGGCCATCGCCGCCGACGGCATGTCCGTCGCGCAGGACTTCCAGGCCGACCTGGTGCAGACGTACGGGGAGGTCAGTCTGCGCGGCGCGAAGGTCGGCGTCTCGATGAGCCTGCGCGGCGCCCGGCTGAGCAACCCGTACGGGCGGCGCGCCCTGAACGCCCCGACCCTGACCGTGGAGCGGACCCTCTACCTGACCTCCGTCTCCCTCGGCCCCGGGAGCGGGGACGGCGCCACCCCGTACGAGTGGGGGCGGACCCCCACGGACGGCAGCCGTTCCCAGTCCTTCCGGTGCAGCGGCGGCCTGCGCCTGGACGACGGCCGGTTCGGTGACGGCATCGACTTCCACGGGGCCCGCTTCCGGCTCCAGCCGGACCAGGAGATCTCGCTGCGCCGGGTCCAGACCCCCGAGCTGCGTTTCGTCGGGGAGTGTCCGGAGCACGGCCGGGTGGTGGTCTCCGGTGCCACGGTGGTCCGGCTGGTCGACCGGTCCACGAGCTGGCCGGAGCGCGGCAGGCTCGCCATGGAGGGGTTCACGTACGAGATCCTCGCGCCCCGGGGCCACTTCCCGCCGGCGCGCCGGCTGGCCTGGGTGGAGGCGGCCACGCCCGAGTACTCGCCGGAGCCCTACGAGCGGCTGGCCGCCGTGCTGCGGGCCGGCGGGGAGGACGCGGACGCCCGTGAGGTGCTGCTGGCCAAGCAGCGCAGGCGCCGGGCCACGCTGCCGCCCGCCGCGCGGGCCTGGGGGTACCTCCAGGACTGGACGGTGGTCTACGGGTACCGGCCGGGCCGGGCGGCGCTGTGGATGGCGCTCCTGTGGGCGGCGGGCACGCTCCTGTTCTCCCGGCACGACCCGCCCCCGGTCAAGCCGGGCGAGCACCCGCAGTGGAACGCCACCCTGTACGCCCTGGACCTGCTGCTCCCGGTGATCGATCTCGGTCAGCAGGGCCACTGGAAGGTGTCGGGCGGCCTCCAGTGGGGGGAGGCCGCCCTGATCATCCTGGGGTGGATTCTGGCCACGACGGTGGCGGCGGGCGCCTCCCGCCTGCTGAGGCGGGGGTGACGGGGCCGGGCCCCCGGCGATTACGCTGTGGCGCGTGACCACCGTTCGTCTGCCCCTGTTCCCGCTGAACTCGGTGCTGTTCCCGGGACTCGTCCTCCCGCTGAACATCTTCGAGGAGCGCTATCGCGCCATGATGCGCGAACTGCTGAAGACGGACGGGGACGAGCCGCGCCGCTTCGCGGTCGTCGCGATCCGCGACGGCCGTGAGGTCGCCCCGACCGCGCCCGGCCTGCCGGGCCCGTCGGGGCTGCCCGAGCCCGGCCCGGCCGCGGGCTTCGGCGCGGACCCGGTCCAGGCGTTCCACCGGGTGGGCTGCGTCGCGGACGCGGCGACGATCCGGGAGCGGCAGGACGGCACCTTCGAGGTCCTGGCGACGGGCACCACCCGGGTCCGGATCGTCTCGGTCGACGCCTCGGGCCCCTTCCTGACGGCGGAGCTGGAGGAGCTCGCGGAGGACGCGGGCGAGGGCGCGGGCGCCCTGGCCGAGGGGGTCCTGCGGGCCTTCCGGGCCTACCAGAAGCGGCTGGCCGGGGCCCGTGAGCGGTCGCTGACCGGCACCGACCTCCCCGACGAGCCGTCGGTGGTCTCGTACCTGGTGGCCGCCGCGGCGGTGCTGGACGTCCCGGCGAAGCAGCGGCTGCTGCAAGCCCCGGACACGGCGACCCGGCTGGCGGAGGAGCTGAAGCTGCTGCGGGCGGAGACCGCGGTGATCCGCCACCTGCCGTCCCTGCCGGCGGTGGAACTCACCCGCGCCCCCACCTGCCCGAACTGACGGCGGGCCCGTACCGATGGCGAAGAAGAAGCAGCAGACGGCGGGAACCCCGGCGGTCGCGGCCCTGACGGCGGCGGGCGCCGAGTTCACCACGCACGCGTACGCGCACGACCCGGCCCACCCCTCGTACGGCCAGGAGGCGGCCCAGGCCCTGGGGGTCGCGCCGGAGCGGGTCTTCAAGACGCTGGTGGCGGAGGTGGACGGGGTCCTCACGGTCGCGGTGGTCCCGGTCTCGGGCTCGCTGGACCTGAAGGCCCTGGCTTCGGCCGTCGGCGGCAGGCGCGCGGCGCTGGCCGATCCGGCCCTCGCGGAACGCACGACGGGCTACGTCCTCGGCGGGATCTCCCCGCTGGGCCAGCGCAAGCGGCTGCGGACGGTCCTGGACGCCTCGGCCGCCGCCCACCCGACGGTCTGCGTCTCGGCGGGCCGCCGCGGCCTGGAGGTCGAGCTCGCCCCGGCCGTCCTGACCGCCCTCACCGCCGCCGTCCTGGCCCCGATCGCCCGCCCGTAGGGCCGTAGGCCACGGCCTACGGGACCGGCCGTCCCGCCTCCGGCCCAGTGAGCGAGCCGAGGGACAACAGCCGTAAGGGGTACCACCCGTTCCCCCGCCCGGCCCTCGGGCGAGTGAACCGAAGGGGCGCGCCTGGGGAACAGGTCCGAGCGCGCGGAAGACCGCGAGGAACGAGCGGTATGAGCACGTACGGACCTGTGAGTCAGGCTGCAAGCGCCCCGGAGGTGAACCGAGCCCTCGAAAAAGCAGCCGTCAGGCCGAGGTGGACGGCGACCGCCGTCATCGGCCAGGCCAGCAGGACGCCGTGGGCCAGCAGTTGCAGTGGGGCGTCGAACGGGACGCCCTCGCCCGCTTTCCGGGCGACGGCGGGCAGGTCCGCGGAGGGGTCCAGCCAGAGTCCGAGCCGCCATCCCAGCAGCGCGGCGAAGCAGGAGCCGGCCGCGAGCCCGATCACCAGCGGCACTCCGCCCCGGCGCCGCCACAGGAACGTCGCGAGGGCGCTCAGCACGCCCAGCCCCACGGCCAGCAGGAAGAAGGTGGCGTCGGCGCCGATGCGGCCCTCGTTCTCGGTGTCCCGCAGGAAGACGGCCTTCCCGTCGGAGACGAACTGGACCCGGGGGGCCAGCCAGACCCACAGCACCCCGAGGAGCACCCCGCAGACCCCGACGGCCAGGGTGACGGCGGCCCCGTCACGGACGTCCTCCGCGGTGACGGGGGACGCGGGGTCCTCCGGCTTCCCGGGCGGCAGCGGCGGGGGGTCGAAAGGGGACGGCGGGGTCAGGGCTTCGGTCACCCCCACATCGTGCCAGGTCCTGGGGATGGGGTACGGCCCGGTACCGGTGTCAGCGGACCGCTGCCCGCCGGTACGCCCAGGTCGCCACGGCCAGGGAGAGGACCCCGACCAGCGCGCACACCCCGAGGTCGAGGGCGACGGCCGCCCAGTCGGGTTCGGGGGCGAAGGTCCGTGCGAAGGCTTCCACGCCGTAGGTCGAGGGCAGCAGGTCCCGTGCCCACACGATCACCTCGGGCATCCGTTCCGGCGGCAGCACCCCCAGCAGCAGTGCGGCCGACATGCCGAGCTGGCCGGCGAGCGTGGCCAGTTCCTGGCGGGGCGCCAGCAGTCCCAGCGCCGCCCCGAGGCCGGCCAGCGCGGCCCCGGCGAGCGGCACCACGGCGGCCAGGATCCACAGTCCGCCCATCGGCAGCCCGAACAGGACGCACCCGAAGACGGCGGTGACGAGCGTCCCCGGCAGGGTGAAGGAGGCGTACGCGGCGGCGGCGCCCAGGACCACCGACGCGGGCGGTACCGGCAGGGTGGCGTAGTGGTCGAGCCCGCCGCCGGCCCGTAGCTGGCCGAAGTACTGCGCGAGCAGGTTGAGCGCGACGAAGGCGACGACGAGGACCGAGGAGCCGGCGACGACGGCCCGTGCCTCCGAGCCGCCGTCCACCACCCCGCGCATCAGGATCATGATGCCGACGGACTGGAAGGTGGCCACGAAGAGGAGGGGGATGCGTGCCACCCGGGCCCGGGAGAGCTGGGCCCGGTAGACGGCGGCCAGCGCGGGCAGGAACCGGGCCTTCGGCGCGAGGGGTGCGGCGGCCCCCGCCCCGACGGCGGGTTCGGCCGTGGGTTCGGCGGCGGGTTCGGTGACCGGCGCGACCGCGCCCGTCGAGCGGTCGCTCACAGTTTCACCAGCCCGTTCGTCCTGCCGCCCAGCGCGAGGTACACGTCCTCCAGGCTCGGGGTGGCCAGGGTGAAGTCGTCGAGGGCGGCGAAGGCCGGTCCTCCGGTCACCGCGGCCACCGCGGCCCGTGCCTCGTCCGGTGCGAGCCGCAGTACCCACCGGCGTCCGGACTCGGTGGCGCGCGGCGCCAGCGCCGCGACCTCCGGTACTTCCAGGGGCGGGGCCGAGCGCCACACCAGTTCCAGCCGGACCTCGTCGGAGACCCTGGCCTTCAGTCCGGAGGGGGTGTCGCAGGCGATGACCTTGCCCTGGTCGATGACGGCGACCCGGTCCAGGACCGTTTCCGCCTCGATGACGTTGTGGGTGACGAGCAGGACCGTCGCCCCGTGGCGCGCGCGCCGCCGGTCGACGGCGGACCAGACCGCCCGCCGGGCCACCGGGTCCATGCCCGTCGTGGGTTCGTCGAGGACCAGGACCGGCCGCTCCCCCACGAGGGCCGTGGCGAAGCAGGCCAGGCGGCGCTGTCCGCCGGAGAGTTTCTTCAGGGGGCGCCCGGCGATCGCGGTCAGTCCGAGTTCCTCCAGGACGTGGTCGCGTTCGGTGCGCGCCTGGCGGGCGCCGAGTCCGCGCAGCCGTCCCGTGGTCTCGGCGGCCAGCGCCACCGTGAGCTCGTCCAGGGCGGTGGATTCCTGTCCCAGGTAGGCGAGGAGCCGGGAGGCCCGTCCGGGGTGGCGCACGAGGTCGTGGCCGAGGAGGTGGACCGTGCCGGAGTCGGGGCGCATCAGCCCGGTGAGCTGGCGGACCAGGGTGGACTTGCCGGCGCCGTTGGGGCCGAGCAGGCCGAAGATCTCGCCGCGCCGCACCTCCAGGCAGACGCCGTCGGTCGCGCGGGTCTCGGGCAGCGCGGGAGCCCCGCGCCGGCCCCGTACCGCCGGATAGGTCTTGACCAGGTCACGCACCGCGCAGACCACGTCGGAGGGCGCCTGTGCGGCCACTGCCGCGTCAGAACTGCCCGGCGGCCTCGCCTGTGCTGTGCCCGTGCTCACGAGGGAGCAGCCTACGGTGTTCCCGCCCTCACTCGGCCGCCGGGGTCACCGGGGCCGCGGCGACGGCGGCCACGTGGTCGGTGGCGGGCAGGGCCGGCACGGCGGCGACGTGGTCGGCGGCGGCCCGGACGTCGATCTCGCGCCAGAAACCGGCCCGGATGGCGTACCGGTCGTGTTCGTCGATCTGGTCGTCCTTGTGCGCGAGGAGCCCGAACCGGGCGGCGTAGCGGAGCAGCTCCCCGTCGATGCGGTGCGGGATGCGCGGGTACATCGTGGCCAGCTTCTGGAGGTGGACGGTCTCGGGGAGCCGTTCCAGCCACCGGCGGGCGAACACCTGTCCCACCTCGAACGGGTCGCCGCCGACGGTGGTGATGTCCTCCTCCCGGTCCGCCCAGCGCTGCTCGGCGCTGGTGAGCTGGGCGAGGGTGGGCAGCGAGGCGGTCTCGGCGGGTTCGCCGAGGGAGCCGGGCCGGTCGATCCAGCCCTTGTCGGAGGACCAGCGCAGGGCGCTGCCGGCCGGGGGCGGTCCGCCGTGGTGGCCGGTGTGCGGGAGGGCGGGGAGTCCGGGGGCCCGCAGGGAGCCGGCGAGGTCCTTGGGGGTGGGTACGGGCCGGGGCGTCCCGGCGGCGGGCGCGGGGACGGGGGCGCCGTCCCCGGCGGCCGGTCCGGCCGGGGCGGAGCCGTTGCGGGCGGCCTCGGCGAGCGCGGCCTCGGGCAGCGGGGCGGAGAGGATCGCGGCGATGTCGGGGCGCGGGGCGGGCGGCGGGGCGCAGAGCCCGGCGAGGTCCTTGGCGCGGACGGCCCGGGTGATCCAGGCCCGGTCCAGGACGCGGCGCTCGTCGGCCTCGGCGACGAGGTCCTCGGACTGGTTGTAGTCGCCGTCGGCGGCCTGGACGGCCCAGAGGTGGACGGCGACCCCGTGTTCCTTGGCGGACATCAGGCCGGGCAGCAGGTCGCCGTCGCCGGTGACGAGGACGACGTCGGAGCAGGCGCGGTTGCGGGCCAGCTCGGTGAGCTCGGCGTGCATGGCGGCGTCCACGCCCTTCTGCGCCCAGCGGCCGTCGCTGCGGGTCAGGGCGCCGAGGCGGACGGTGACGCGGGGCATGACGCGCAGCCGCCGGTGTTCGGGCTGGGGCACCCGGTCGGGGGCCCCGTCGAACCAGTAGATGCGCAGCAGGGGCTGTTCGGTGTCGGCCTCGGCCCGTTCGCGCAGGCCCTGGATGAGGGCGGCGTGGTCGACGGTGATGCGGGAGCGGGAGGGCTCCCCTGCGAGAAGACTCGCGGCGGCGCCCAGCAGATAGCCGGCGTCCACCAGGACGACGCAGCGGTCCACGCGTTCCACCCTCTTCCTGGGGGTCCTGTGTACTTCTCGGCGGGTTCCCCGAGTCTGCCCGACGGCACGGGTGTTGACGGCCGGAACTCGATCTTCGGCGTGGCGGATCTCACGGACATGGACGGGGAAGCCGCCGATCATGGGCCGTAATGATCCAAAATGCGCGGTTTATGGCGCTGTGTGAGTGTGAAAGCGGCCCTGGCCCCTAGACCCTCACGGAGGTTCCCCCATGGCCAAGAACAAGAAGCAGAGCCGCGAGCATCAGAAGACCGCGGCCCCCGAGCGCGGTTCGGAGCAGGCGAAGAGCTCGTCCACGCAGGATCAGACCGAACAGCGGATCACCCAGGCGACCCCTGGCGACATGGCCCGCAAGGGCCGGGAGAAGCGCTTCGGCCACAACTGACGTCCGCGCGCGGACGACGCGAGGGCCCGCCCGGCGGTGCCGGGCGGGCCCTCGCGCGGTGACGGGCCCTCGCGGTGCACGGGCCCTCGCGTGGTCGGGGAAGCGGGGTCAGCCCGCCAGGCAGGCCGGTCCGAGGAGAACCTTGAGGTCGCCGAAGAGCGCCGGGTCGGGCTGGACGCGGTGCTTGTCGAGGCGGAGCACGGTGGTGGTCCGGGGCCCCTGGAGCTTGATCCGCACCTCGGTGTTGCCCCGGTGGTGGCGCAGGATCTCCCCCAGCCGGGTCACCATCGGGGGGGTGACCTTGACGGTGGGGATGGTGAGGACCACGGGGGCGTTGGTGCCGGCCGAGGAGAGGTCGGGGACCATCATCTCCATGGCGACCAGCCGGGGGACGTCCTCGCGCTTGTCCAGGCGGCCCTTGACGAAGACCACGGTGTCCTCGACGAGCTGGGTGGAGACGAGCTGGTAGGTCGCGGGGAAGAACATGCACTCGATGGAGCCGGCCAGGTCCTCGACGGTGGCGATGGCCCAGGCGTTGCCCTGCTTGGTCATCTTGCGCTGGAGGCCCGAGATGATGCCGCCGATGGTGACGACGGCGCCGTCGTTGTGCTCGCCGCCGGTCAGCTGGGAGATGCCCGCGTCGGTCTTGTCGGAGAGGACGTGCTCCAGGCCGAAGAGCGGGTGGTCGGAGACGTAGAGGCCGAGCATCTCGCGCTCCTGGGCGAGCAGGTAGGACTTCTCCCACTCGACGTCCGAGAACTCGACGTCGAGCCCGAAGCCCGGTTCGTCGCTCGCGCTCTCGTCGCCCATCCCGCCGAAGAGGTCGAACTGTCCCTCGGCCTCCTTGCGCTTGACCGCCACGACGTTGTCGATCATCGGTTCGTGGTGGGCGACCAGGCCCTTGCGGGTGTGGCCCATCTCGTCGAAGGCGCCGGCCTTGATCAGTGACTCGACGGTCCGCTTGTTGCAGACGACGGCCTCGACCTTGTCCAGGAAGTCGGGGAAGGCGGAGAACTTCCCCTTGGCCTTCCTGGTCCTGATGATCGACTCCACGACGTTGTGGCCGACGTTGCGGACGGCGGTGAGGCCGAAGAGGATCACGTCGTCGCCCTGGGCGGCGAAGTTGGGCTCCGACTCGTTCACGTTCGGCGGGAGCACCTTGATGCCCATCCGGCGGCACTCGTTCAGGTAGATCGCGGACTTGTCCTTGTCGTCCTTGACCGAGGTGAGCAGACCGGCCATGTACTCGGCGGGGAAGTTCGCCTTGAGGTAGGCGGTCCAGTAGGAGACCAGGCCGTACGCGGCCGAGTGGGCCTTGTTGAAGGCGTAGCCGGCGAAGGGGACCAGGACGTCCCACAGGGCCTGGATGGCCTTGTCGTTGTAGCCGTTCTTCCGGGCGCCCTCCTGGAAGATGGTGAAGTTCTTCGCCAGTTCCTCGGGCTTCTTCTTGCCCATCACGCGGCGCAGGATGTCGGCCTCGCCGAGCGAGTACCCGGCGATGATCTGGGCGGCCTTCTGCACCTGCTCCTGGTAGACGATCAGGCCGTAGGTGACCGCGAGCACCTCTTCGAGGGGCTTCTCCAGATCCGGGTGGATCGGGGTGATCTCCTGCTGCTTGTTCTTGCGCAGGGCGTAGTTGGTGTGCGAGTTCATGCCCATCGGGCCCGGCCGGTACAGGGCCGAGACGGCGGAGATGTCCTCGAAGTTGTCGGGCTTCATCAGGCGCAGCAGGGAGCGCATGGGGCCGCCGTCGAACTGGAAGACGCCGAGGGTGTCACCGCGGCCGAGCAGTTCGAAGGTCTTGGGGTCTTCGAGCGGGAGGGCCAGGAGATCGATGTCGATCCCCTTGTTGGCCTTCACCATCTTGACGGCGTCGTCCATGATCGTGAGGTTGCGCAGGCCCAGGAAGTCCATCTTCAGCAGGCCGAGCGACTCGCAGCTCGGGTAGTCCCACTGGGTGATGGTGACGCCGTCGCTGTGCCGCACCCAGACGGGCACGTGGTCGGTGATCGTCTCGCTGGACATGATCACGCCGGCCGCGTGCACGCCCATCTGGCGGACCAGGCCCTCGACGCCTCGGGCGGTGTCGATGACCTTCTTGACGTCCGGCTCGTTCTCGTACATCCCGCGGATCTCACCGGCCTCGCCGTAGCGCGGGTGCTGCGGGTCGAGGATGCCGGAGAGGGGGATGCCCTTGCCGAGGACGTCGGCGGGCATGGCCTTGGTGAGGCGGTCGCCCATGGCGTACGGATAACCGAGGACGCGCGCGGAGTCCTTGATCGCGTTCTTGGCCTTGATGGTGCCGTAGGTGCCGATCATGGCGACCTTGTCGGCGCCGTACTTCTCGGTCACGTACCGGATCACCTCGACGCGCCTGCGCTCGTCGAAGTCGATGTCGACGTCGGGCATGGAGACGCGCTCGGGGTTGAGGAAGCGCTCGAAGATCAGGCCGTGGGTGATCGGGTCGAGGTCGGTGATGCCCATGGCGTACGCGACGATCGAGCCGGCCGCGGAGCCGCGGCCGGGGCCGACCGCGATGCCCTGGTTCTTGGCCCACATGATGAAGTCGGCGACCACGAGGAAGTAGCCGGGGAAGCCCATCGAGATGATCGTGTCCATCTCGTACTCGGCCTGCTTCATCCGGTCGTCCGGGATGCCCCCGGGGTAGCGGCGGTGCATGCCGCGCAGGGTCTCCTCGCGGAACCAGGTGACCTCGGTGTAGCCGTCGGGGATGTCGAACTTCGGCATCAGGTTCCGGAACTGGAACATGCCCTCGGTCTCGATCTGGTCGGCGACCAGCCGGGTGTTGGCGCAGCCCTGCTGCCAGGCGTCCGAGGAGTCGATGGCGTACATCTCCTCCGTGGACTTCAGGTAGTAGCCGGTGCCGTCGAAGCGGAAGCGGTCCGGGTCGGAGAGGTTCTTGCCGGTCTGGATGCAGAGCAGGGCGTCGTGGGCGGTGGCCTCGCTGGCGTAGGTGTAGTGCGAGTCGTTCGTCACCAGCGGCGGGATGTCGAGCTTGCGGCCGATCTCCAGCAGCCCGTCGCGGACCCGGCGCTCGATCTCGATGCCGTGGTCCATCAGCTCCAGGAAGTAGCGCCCCTTGCCGAAGATGTCCTGGTACTCGGAGGCGGCCTTGAGGGCCTCGTCGAACTGGCCGAGGCGCAGCCGGGTCTGGAGTTCGCCGGAGGGGCAGCCGGTGGAGGCGATGAGCCCCTCGGACCACTTGGCGATGGTCTCCTTGTCCATGCGCGGCCACTTGGTCAGCCAGCCCTCGGCGTACGCGTCGGAGGAGAGCCGGAAGAGGTTGTGCAGGCCGGTGGCGTTGGCCGCCCAGATCGTCTTGTGGGTGTAGCCGCCGGAGCCGGAGACGTCGTCGCGCTTCTGGTGGGGCTGGCCCCACTGGATGCGGCGTTTGTTGCGCCGGGACTCGGGGGCCACGTACGCCTCGATGCCGATGATCGGCGTGATCCCGGCCTTCCGCGCGGTGTGGAAGAAGTCGTACGCCCCGTGCAGGTTGCCGTGGTCGGACATGGCAATGTGTGACATGCCCATCTCATTGCACGCGTTGAACATGTCCTTCAGCCGCGCGGCACCGTCCAGCAGCGAGTACTGGGTGTGGACGTGCAGGTGCGTGAACGGCGCCTTGGTCACGGTGGGAGTCCTCCGGCCGGGAGAGATGGGGGGCAGCCCCGAAGTCTACGTCGGCCGAGTGACGCACCCCGGGCACCGACGGGTACGGTCGTCCGTTGCACAGCCGGGCGGAGGTACGCCCGCACGACCCGAAACAAGATCCAGAACGCGATCCACCCCGTGCCACCAGGAGGCATCCGTCATGGCGGTTCCCGAGACGACCGACGAGCAGCGCGCCGAGCAGATACTCGATGTGTTCGACACCGCTTTCGGTGAGCTGCTGGCCGCGGACCCCGCCGCCTTCCGGGTCAAGTTCCGCAAGATGGCCGCCTCGGCCTTCGCCTTCTACCGGGGCACGGCCTGCCTCTTCTACGCCGACCTGGAGCACGGCCGGCACGGCGGCCCGTACCTGGACGAGCGGACCGGCCGGGTCTGGATGCACGGCGACCTGCACGCCGAGAACTTCGGCACCTACATGGACTCGCACGGCCGGCTGGTCTTCAACATCAACGACTTCGACGAGGCGTACATCGGCCCCTTCACCTGGGACCTGAAGCGGTTCGCCGCCTCCGTCGCCCTGATCGGCTACACCAAGGCGTTCAGTGACGAACAGATCACCGCGCTGGTACGGGTCTACGCGGGCGCCTACCGGGAGCGCGTCCGCGCCCTGGCCACCGGGGCCCCGCACGAGGAGCCGCCCGCCTTCACCCTGGACACCGCGGACGGCCCGCTGCTGGGGGCCCTGCGCGCGGCCCGCGCCCGTACCCGCTTCACGCTGCTGGAGTCGATGACGGAGATCCGCGACTTCGAGCGCCGCTTCACGGCCGGGCCGGGCACGGTCGAGCTGGACGCGGCCACCCGCTACAAGGTGCTGGCCGCCTTCGACGGCTACCTGGAGACCCTCCCCGACGAGTCCCTGGTGCGGCCGGACTCCTACCGGGTCAAGGACGTCGTGGGCCGCCGGGGCGTCGGCATAGGCTCGGCGGGCCTGCCCTCGTACAACATCCTGCTGGAGGGGCACAGCGACGCCCTGGAGAACGACGTCGTGATCTATCTCAAGCAGGCCCAGACCCCGGCGGTCTCCCGGCACGTCACCGACCGGACCGTGCGGGAGTACTTCCAGCACGAGGGTCACCGTACGGTGATCTCCCAGCGGGCCCTGCAGGCGCACGCGGACCCGTGGCTGGGCTGGACCGAGCTGGACGGGGCCGGGCAGCTGGTGGCGGAGGTCTCCCCGTACGCGGTGGACCTGGACTGGTCGGACCTGGACGACCCGGAGGAGATCGCGGCCGTCGTCGCGGACCTGGGCCGGGCGACGGCGACCATGCACGGCGCGGCCGACGAGGCCGGGAGCGGCCACTCGCTGGTGCCCTTCTCCACCGAACGCGCCATCGACGCGGCCATCGCGGCCGACGAGGAGGGTTTCGCGGAGCTGCTGGTGGAGTTCGCCCACGCGTACGGGGCCCGCGCCCGCGCCGACCACCAGATCTTCGTGGACCTGTTCCGGGGCGGCCGGCTGACCCCGTAGCCGCACGCCGCCCCGCGGGCCGGACCGGGGTCCTGCCCGCGGGCCCGGTCCGGGACCTGGCAGCCGCGTCCACAGGGAGTCGTGCGAGACTCGCCGCGATGGACATATCAGGGCCGGGAATCCGAGGGCTGCGGGCCGCGCTGTTCAGCGCGCTCGTCGTGCTGCTCTCGGCCGGCTCGCACGTGCTCCTGTCCCGGGCGCCGCTCCCGCCCGCCCTGGTCGCGGGCGGCTTCGCCGCCGTCTTCGTGATCGCCTACGCGCTGGCGGGCCGCGAGCGGGGCTTCGGCCCGATCGCCGGGCTGCTCGTCCCGCTGGAGCTGGCCGCCGACACCGTCCTCACCGCCGGGCAGCACTTCTGCTACGGCCCGGCGGGCGGGCCGGTCTCCGGCCCGCTGCGCGCGCTGGGCCTGGACGGGCTCTGCGGGGGCGCCCCGGTCGGTGCCCCGCTGACCGAGATGGCCGGACCCGCCGCCGACCCGGCCGCGCTGCTGGCCTCCCCCGGCCCCTGGACGCCCTGGCTGCTGCTGGGCACGCACGTCTCGGTCGGGCTGCTGGCCGCCGCCTGGCTGCGGTACGGCGAGCGGGCCCTGGGCCAGCTGCTGCGCGCGGCGACCGCCTGTGCCTTCCGGCCGCTGCTGCTGGCCCAGGCCGCCCGGACGCCCGCGCCGGACCGGACGCGGCGGGCGCCGCGGCCGGTGCTCCCGGGCACGGCGACCCGTACGCGCTTCCCCGTGCACTCCGTGGGACGGCGGGGCCCGCCGCCGGTGCGCCCGGTGCTCGCGAGCGCCTGAGGTCACGTACGGCAGCCCCCGTCCCCCGCGTACCGCCCGCCCAAGCTGGCCGGTATGTCACATTTTTCACGGAGATCACGATGAGTTCACGCAACAGCCAGTCCAACAAGGCGGCGGCCCGCGAGCGACTGCGCGCCGAGCGCGAGTCACAGGCGAAGAAGGCCCGCGCGCGCCGCCAGGTCGTCGTGGCCTGCGCGGTCGTCGGCGCCCTCGCCCTGGCGGGCGGCGTCGGTTACCTGGTCGTCCAGGCGGGCGAGCCCACCCAGTGGGAGAAGGCCGCCGAGGCCACCTTGGTCAAGCCGAAGAACACCGAGGGCGAGAACGGCACCACGGTCGTCCTCGGCAAGGCGGACGCGAAGAAGACCCTGGAGCTGTACGAGGACTCCCGCTGCCCGGCCTGCGCCACCTTCGAGCAGTCGGTCGGCGAGCAGATCGAGCGGGACGTCGAGGCGGGCAAGTACAAGCTCCAGTACTTCGGCGCGACCTTCATCGACAACATGGCCCAGGGCGAGGGCTCGAAGAACGCGCTGAGCGCGCTGGGCGCGGCGCTGAACGTCGGCCCCGAGGCGTTCCTCGGCTTCAAGGGCGCCCTGTACTCCAAGGAACTGCACCCCCAGGAGTCCGTCGACAGCTTCGCCAAGGACGACTACCTGCTGAAGGTCGCGGACACCGTCCCGGCGCTCAAGGGCAACGCCGAGTTCAAGAAGGCCGTCGAGGACGGCACGTACGACCGGTGGGCGCTGGAGATGTCGAAGGCGTTCGACAAGTCCGGTGTGCAGGGCACCCCGACGCTGAAGATGGACGGCAAGAAGATCGAGACCCCGGGGACGCCGGAGGCGTTCGCGGCGGCGATCGACAAGGCCCTCGCGGGCTGACCCCGACCGGCCCCGCGGGCCGGTGAACTGACGGACCGGCGGTTCGGCCGTCCGCCCGACCGGCGGGCCGGACAGCCGGGTTCACGGCCTCACCCGGGACGGCCGGCCGGACCCGGCCGACGGCCCCGCACCGGCCCCGCACCGGCCCCGCGCAGCACCCGCACCCACGGACGGGCGAACTCATGGAGTTCGCCCGTCCGTTGTTTGCCGGGCCGGGCGTCAGTAGCCGTACCGATCGGTAATATGATCATCCGTGACCAGTCATCTCTTTTCTTCTCCTGCCTCTTCTCCTGTTTCTTCTCCCGCTGTTTCTTCTCCCGCCTCCCCTTCTTCTCCCGCACCCGCCGCGTCCCCGCGCCGCCGTACGGTCGTCCTGGCCGCGGCGGCCACCGCCGCACTGGCCCCGGTGACCGTCCTGGGCGCTCCCGCCGCCCACGCCGCCGGGACCTCGGGAACCTCCGGGGACACCCCCGCCACCGCCCCCGCCTTCCTGCACGGCGTCGCCTCCGGTGACCCGCTGCCCGACGGCATCCTGCTGTGGACCCGCGTCACCCCGGCCCCCGAGGCCGTACCCGGCTCCGGTCTGGGCCCGGCCACCGAGGTCACCTGGGAGATCGCCGAGGACACGGCCTTCTCCCGGGTCATCGCCACCGGTGCGGTCACCGCGACCGCCGCCACCGACCACACGGTCAAGGCGGACGTCCGGGGCCTGCGCCCGCAGACGGCGTACTGGTACCGGTTCACCGCCGGGGCCGTCGCCTCCCCCACCGGCCGCACCCGGACCGCCCCGGCAGACGGCGCCCGCACCCCCGGCATCCGCTTCGGCGTGGTCTCCTGCGCCAACTGGGAGTCCGGCTACTTCTCCGCCTACCGGCACCTGGCCGCCCGCGGCGACCTGGACGCGGTCCTGCACCTGGGCGACTACATCTACGAGTACGGCAGCGGCGTCTACCCGGAGGCGAAGCACGTCGTCCGCCCGCACGAGCCCCGCCACGAGATCCTGACCCTCGCCGACTACCGCGTCCGGCACGGCCGTTACAAGACGGACCCCGACCTGCGGACCCTGCACGCGGCGCACCCCGTGATCGCCATCTGGGACGACCACGAGATCACCAACGACGCCTGGTCCGGCGGCGGCGAGAACCACACCCCGGGCACCGAGGGCGACTTCGCGGTCCGCGCGGCGGCGGCCCGCCGGGCCTACTTCGAGTGGATGCCGGTCCGCGCCTCCACCGAGGGCACCGTCTACCGGCGGCTGCGCTTCGGCTCCCTCGCCGACCTGCACCTGCTGGACCTGCGCACCTTCCGCTCCGAGCCGGCGGGTGTCGGCAGCGGCCAGGCCGACGCCCCGGACCGCAGCCTCACCGGCCGGGCCCAGCTGGACTGGCTCAAGTCGGGCCTGGCGGGCTCGCAGGCGGCCTGGCAGCTGGTCGGCACCTCGGTGATGATCTCGCCGGTGGCCTTCGGCGCCCTCCCCGCCCACCTGCTGGAACCGCTGGCCGGGCTGCTGGGCCTGCCCAAGGGCGGCATCGCGGTCAACCCGGACCAGTGGGACGGGTACACCGACGACCGCCGGGAGCTGCTGGGCCACCTGACGGAGCGGGGCATCCGCAACACCGTCTTCCTGACCGGTGACATCCACATGGCCTGGGCCAACGACGTCCCGGTGACGGCGGCGACCTACCCGCTGTCGCGCTCCGCGGGCGTGGAGTTCGTGGTGACCTCGGTGACCGCGGACAACCTCGACGACACCCTGCGCGTGGGCGCGGGCACCACCTCGCTGGTCGCCGAGTCGGCCGTCAAGGCGGCCAACCGGCACGTGAAGTGGGTGGACATGGACGCGCACGGCTACGGCGTGCTCGACGTGACCGCCGACCACGCGCAGATGGACTACTACGCCGTCTCGGACAAGCGGCGGCAGGACGCCACCACCGCGTGGGTGCGCTCGTACCGCACGCTGAACGGCACACAGAAGATCGAACGGGCGGACCACCCGGTGCGCTGACCCGCGTCCGGCCCCTGCCGGGCACCGGGGGGCGCCCGGCAGGGGCCTGCCACGCACTACCGCACGTCACAGCTCGTCACGGCTCGTTACGGCTCGTTACGGCTCGTTACAGGGTGTCGAGGAAGCCGAGCGCGGCCTTCCAGGTCCGCTCGGCGGCCTCGGCGTCGTAGTCGTCCAGCCCCGGGTCGGTGAACAGGTGCCCGGCGCCCGGGTAGCGGTGGATCTCCACATCGGCCCCGGCCCGCCGCATCCGCAGGTACCAGGCGTTCAGCCAGTCATGGGTCTCGAAGGGGTCCGGGTCCGCGATGTGCAGCTGCACGGGCAGCTCGTCCACCGAGGCGCCCTCCTCCAGGTCCGCCGTCCCGTGCAGGAGCAGCAGCCCGCGCGCCTTGTCGTCGGCCAGCGCCAGGTGCTGGGCGACGGAGCCGCCGAAGGAGAGACCGGCGTAGACCAGGCCCTGGTCCGAGAAGGGGGCCGAGGCCAGTACCGCGCGCTTGAGCAGCTCGTCACGGCCGATCTCGTCCTGGTGGGCCATGCCCTCCTCGGCGGTCTCGAAGGTGCGTCCCTCGAAGAGGTCCGGCACCTGGACCTGGTGCCCGGCGGCACGCAGCCGGTCGGCCGCCTCGTGGACCGCGGGCCGCAGCCCGTACGTCGAATGGAAGAGCATGATGTTCATGCCTCCATCGTGCCAGCTCCCACCGACGGCCCCCGGCCCCGCCCGCACCGCCACAGGCCACAGGCCACAGGCCGCTACGGGCTGCTACGGGCTGCGCAGACTCCGCACGTCGAGATGGCGCAGCACCCGGTCCACGATCTCCGGGTCGGCCCCGGGCTCGCTGCGGGCGGCCAGGATCTCGTGGCGGGCGGCGGACATCATCTCCCGCTGGATGCGCTGGACGTCACGGATGCGCTCGACGCGCTGCGCGTACGCCTCCCGCCGCTCCTCGTCCACCATGTCGGGGCTGATCCTGGCCCCCACGTCGTACGCGCGCCGGTAGAGCGTCTCCACCAGGTCCTCCGGGAGGTCCTCCACCTCCTCGATCTCCTTCAGACGCCGCTTCGCGGCCTTCGCGGCGCGGATCGCCAGCTGCCGCTGCGTCTCCCGTTCCGCGTCCGCGTCCGCCTCCACGCCCAGGCGCCGCACCAGCCACGGCAGCGTCAGCCCCTGGACCAGCAGGGTCACCATGATCACGGCGAAGGCGATGAAGATGATCTGTTCCCGCGCCGGGAACGGCCCACCGCCGTCGACCTCCAGTGGGATGGCCAGGGCCAGGGCGACCGAGGCCACCCCGCGCATCCCGGCCCACCACATCACCACCGACTCCCGCCAGCTCAGCGGGATCTCCTCGTCGTAGTCGCGCCGCGTGTGCAGCTTCTTCGCGAGCCAGCCCGCCGGCAGCAGCCACAGCAGCCGGACGCCGACCACCACCGCGATCACGGCCGCCGCCCACCCGGCCATCTCCCCCGCGTGCCCGCCCGCCGTGCCGAACACGTTGTGGAGTTCGAGCCCGATCAGGCCGAAGGCCACGCCCGTGACCAGCATGTCGACGACTTCCCAGAAGGTGTGCCCGGCCAGCCGCCCCAGCACGTCGTCGGCGTCGGTCGCGTACTCGGCGAGGAACAGGGCCGTCGTCAGGACGGCCAGCACCCCCGACCCGTGGAACTCCTCGGCCACCACGTAGGCGACGAACGGCACCAGCAGCGTCAGCCCGATCTGGAGGGTGGCGTCGCCGAGCCGTCCCATCAGCCGCTGGGCGGCCCAGCCGAGGCCCAGGCCCACGGCGACGGCGACGACGGCGGAGAGCGCGAACGCGCCGAGCGCGGCGGGCCAGGAGAAGCCGCCGCTGACGGCGGCGGCGATGGCCACGTGGTAGAGCACGATGGCGGTGACGTCGTTGAAGAGCCCCTCGCCCTCCAGGATCGACACCATCCGGCGGGGCAGCCCCAGCGACCCGGCGACGGCGGTGGCCGCGACCGGGTCGGGCGGGGCGACGAGCGCGCCGAGCGCGACGGCGGCGGCGATCGGCAGCCCGGGGACGACGGCGTGCGCGACGGCGGCGACGGCTGCGGTCGTGACGAAGACCAGGGCGACGGCCAGCAGGAGGATGGGCCGGACGTTGGCGGCGAACTGCCGCCAGGAGGTCCGCTGGACGGAGGCGTACAGCAGCGGCGGCAGCACCAGCGGCAGGATGAACTCGGGCGGGATATCGACGCTCGGCACGGCCGGAACCAGCGCGAGGGCGACCCCGCCGAGGGTCATGAGCACGGGCGGGGGCAGCCCGAGCCGGTCCCCGAGCGGTACGGTGACCACGGCCCCGAGCAGCAGCACGAAGAGCAGAGCGATCTGATCCACTCCCCCACCCTGCCAGCCCACTGCGCTTTACCGGCCCTGTGAAACCCCGCCCCGCCCCCGTGTCCCTACCGGCCCATCCCCGCGGGCGCGGGGGCGACCTGGCCGAGGCGTCTGGGATCAGCTACCCTACCGGCCCATCCCCGCGGGCGCGGGGGCGACGCTCCGGCGGAACCGGCGGAAGCTTTTCCTATAGGACCATCCCCGCGGGCGCGGGGGCGACCTCCGGGACGACGGGGTGTACCGCCATCTGGACGGACCATCCCCGCGGGCGCGGGGGCGACGTGCGGGCCCGGGGCGGGTCGGCTCAGCATCGTCGGACCATCCCCGCGGGCGCGGGGGCGACACCTTCGCGGCGGTCGAGGACATGCTCCGTATCGGACCATCCCCGCGGGCGCGGGGGCGACGACACACGCGCCTCTCTCCCGGCCGCGATGTGCGGACCATCCCCGCGGGCGCGGGGGCGACGATCAGGGGGGACTTGAGGTCGTAGCGCCCGGAGGACCATCCCCGCGGGCGCGGGGGCGACGGCACCACCGGCACCGGCAAGACACACCAAGCCGGACCATCCCCGCGGGCGCGGGGGCGACACTTGTTGAGCTGGGAGTTTATCGGACGGAGGGGCTGTTTTGCTTTAGTTGTTTCTTGGGGTGGCCCGAAAGGATCGAGCCGTCGGAAGCGGCGGGACCGTGCAGGCGCTGAGCGGAGCAGGCGCTGAGCGGTGCCGGACGCACCGGGGCTCCAGGGCCGCACCCCTAGCCCCGCCGGCGTTTGAGGCGCGGGGGGTCCGGGGGCGGCGCCCCCGGTGGCGGGGCCGCCCGGCCAGGGCTACGCCAGGGGGCGCCGCATCGCGCGGTGGGGGATGTCCGCGTCCAGGAACTCCGGCCCGTAGGCCACGTACCCCAGCCGCTCGTAGAAGCCCAGCGCATGCGTCTGCGCGCCCAGATCCACCGCGGCCAGCCCCAGCCCGGCCGCCCGCGCCTCGATCGCGCGGACCAGCGCCGCGCCCACCCCCAGGCCCCGCGCGGACGCGGTCACCGCGAGCCGGCCCAGCGAGCCGACCCCTTCGGCTCCGGTCTTGCCGAGCGCGGCGGCGCCGTGCAGCAGCCGCCCCGTGCCCAGCGGCGCTCCGTCCGGCCCCACGGCCAGGACGTGCACCGCGTCCGCGTCGTACGCGTCGTACTCGATCGACTCCGGTACCGACTGCTCGACCACGAACACGTCGGTCCGGACGGCGAAGCACGCCGCGAGGTCGGCCTCGTCCACGGCCACCCGGACCGTGAAGGCACTCACTCGCTCTCGGCCCGGATCACGTCCAGCGCGTGCTGGAGGTCCGCCGGGTAGGTGCTCTCGAACTCGACCCACTGCCCGTCCGACGGGTGCTCGAAGCCGAGGCGCACCGCGTGCAGCCACTGCCGGGTCAGCCCGAGCCGCTTGGCGACGGTCGGGTCCGCGCCGTAGGTGAGGTCGCCGACGCACGGGTGACGGTGCGCGGACATGTGCACGCGGATCTGGTGCGTGCGCCCGGTCTCCAGCTTGATGTCCAGCAGCGAGGCGGCGCGGAACGCCTCGATCAGGTCGTAGTGGGTGACGGAGGGCTTGCCCTCCTGGGTCACGGCCCACTTGTAGTCCGCGTTGGGGTGGCGCCCGACCGGCGCGTCGATCGTGCCGCTCATCGGGTCCGGGTGGCCCTGCACCAGCGCGTGGTAGCGCTTGTCCACGATCCGCTCGCGGAACTGGTTCTTCAGCGAGGTGTACGCGCGCTCCGACTTCGCGACGGCCATCAGGCCGGACGTGCCGACGTCGAGGCGGTGCACGATGCCCTGGCGCTCGGCCGCGCCGGAGGTGGAGATGCGGTAGCCGGCGGCGGCGAGGCCGCCGATGACGGTGGTGCCGGTCCAGCCGGGGCTGGGGTGCGCGGCGACACCCACCGGCTTCATGATCACGACGATGTCGTCGTCGTCATGGACGATCTCCATGCCCGGGACGGGCTCGGCGACGAGTTCGACGGGGCGCGGCGGGGCGGGCATCTCGACTTCGAGCCAGGCGCCACCGTGCACACGCTCGGACTTCCCGACGACACTGCCGTCGACCAGCACCTTTCCCGCAGCCGCGAGGTCGGCCGCCTTCGTCCGGGAGAAACCGAACATACGGGCGATGGCGGCGTCGACGCGCTCGCCCTCAAGGCCATCGGGAACGGGCAGGGTGCGGATCTCGGGAATCGTACTCACCTGTCGAGTATGCAGGACTCGGCCGACACCCGGTCCCGCGCTCGACCCCTGCGGGAGCCTCCGGGAGCCCGCCGGAGCCACCGGCGCGTCCGCTCACCCGTGTCCCGACCGCCCGGCGGCGTCGTCGGGTGGTCCCCCCGGCCCCCCGGCCCCTCAGTCCTTGTGGACGGTGCCGTCCGGGTCCAGGCCCTTGAAGGACAGCAGCACGATCAGGATGCCGCCGCACACGATCGCGGAGTCGGCGAGGTTGAAGACGGCGAAGTGGGCCGGGGCGATGAAGTCGACGACCGCTCCCCGGAAGACGCCCGGCGAGCGGAAGATCCGGTCGGTCAGGTTGCCCAGCGCACCGCCGAGCAGCAGGCCGAGCGCGATCGCCCACGGCAGGCTGTAGAGCTTGCGGGCCAGCCGGATGATCACCACGATCACGGTGGCGGCGATACAGGTGAAGATGATCGTGAACGCCTCGCCGAAGCCGAAGGCCGCGCCGGGGTTGCGGACCGCCTCGAACCGCAGCAGGTCGCCGATGACGTCGATCGGCGGCCGGTGCTCCAGGAACGCGACGACCAGCATCTTGGTGCCGAGGTCCAGCAGGTACGCGAACGTCGCCACGACGAGCAGCACCGCGATCCGCCGACGCCCCTTGGGCTCGACGGGCTCCGGCCGGGCGTCGTCCCCGACCTCCGGCGTACCGATGATGCGCTCCGCCTCTGTCACGTGAGTCCCTCGAACTAGCTCGAACCAGGTTGCCGACGACAGCCCCGTCAGGTTCCTGGACCCTGACGAGACACGAGGGTACGTCAGGCCACCCGCCCGACGCCGCCCCAGCCCACCCCTTCGCCCACTTCGCCCCCACCGGCCCCAGGCGGACCGCGACGGGGCGCGACAGGGCGTGACAGAGCCGCGACAGGGCGGGCCCGGGCCCTGCCCTAGTGCTGTGACCGGAAAGGTTTGCCGGTAGGCCCGCGGCGTCCGGTGCGGTGGATCGCAAGGCGGAGGGTCACGGCTTGTACTGGACGTACTTGCGTGGTCCGACAACGCGGCGAGGCGCCGTGCCGGGCGTCGAGGGCCGGTGAACCTTTCCGGTCACAGCACTAGGCCCGGCGGCCTAGTGGCGTCGTTCCTGCCGCTGCTTGCAGTCCACGCAGAGCGTGGCCCGGGGGAAGGCCTGCATCCTGGCCTTGCCGATGGGCTTCCCGCAGTTCTCGCAGAGCCCGTACGTACCGGCCTCCAGCCGTTCCAGGGCCCGCTCGGTCTGCTCCAGCATCGAACTGGCGTTCGCGGCGAGGGCCAGCTCCGACTCCCGGGTGATGTTCTTGGTCCCCGTGTCGGCCTGGTCGTCGCCCGCGCCGTCGCCCGAGTCCCGCATCAGGCCGGAGATGGCCACCTCGGACGCCTCCAGCTCGTCCCGCAGCCGCAGCACCTCCCGGGTCAGCTCCGTACGCGCCCGCGCGACCTCCTCCGGGGTCCAGGGCTCCTCACCGGGGCGTACGCGGAGCCCGCCGGGTGCGGTGGGCTCCGCGGCCTGCGTCCGGGGCAGCCCGCTGGTGGCCGCCGTGGCCGTCCGGCGGGCCCTGGCCGCGCCCGTACCCGTACCCGTGCTCTTCTTGGCCACCACTGTGCGGGCTCCCGTCTCTCGCGCGGCCTGCGCCGCCCCCTCGGTCCCGGCCCGGGCGGCCGGCGCCTCCACGGCCGCCACCTTCTCGGCCGGCCCTTTCTTCACAGACTTCACAGATGCCTTCTTCGTCGGCGCCTTCTTGGCCGGCGCCTTCGCGGCCGGGGTCTTCGCGGCGGAGGCCCGTCCGGCGGGGCTGTTCCCCCCGCCCGTCGTGGGCTGCCCGGCGGCCGTCGCCTGCTCGGCCGCCTTCTTGGGAGTACTCCCGGCGGTCTTCTTCGCCACCATGGCCGCGGCCCCTTCACATACTGTGATCATTGCTCGCGAATCGTGCCGGAACGATAAATCGGCTCCGGCCCCACGGCAACGGGGCGCGCGTCCCTCAGGGCCGGTCTGCATCCGTTGTGCCCAGCGCGGAGCCCGGTAACGCCGTCCCTCCCGCCCCACGGGAGCCCGTACCGGCGCACCGGCCCATTCGGGTCACGGCGGCGCCCGCCCCCCGCACCGCCCCGTGCTCCGCTCCGCGCCCGTCCCGCGCCCCCTTCCTCCCCCGCCCCTCCCCCGCCCCTCCCCCGCGCGAAATCCGGTCTGCCGCCCGCCGCACCGGCCCGTACACTGGGCCCAGCGAGAGGCATGGACGGGGACGAGTAGCGTCGGACGCAGCCAGGAGCGACCCGGGGACGGTGAGAGCCCGGGGGCGAGCGCGATGCGAAGGATCACCCCTGAGCCGCCGGAAGAAAGCCGCAGGGAGCCCACCGGGTTCCCCGGACGGCGAGTAGAACCGGCTTCGCACCCCAATGAGGGGGCCGCCGGACCCGTCCGGAGGCCAAGGAGGGTGGTACCGCGGGAGCGTCAGTGAGGCTCTCGTCCCTCCGACGGACACACCACGCCGCCGGAGGAAGACACCGCCTCATGACCACACCCCAGTACCGCCCCGTACCCGCGCAGGTCGATCTGCCCGCCCTGGAACACGCCGTTCTGGAGTTCTGGCAGGAGAACAAGACCTTCGACAAGACCCTCGCGCAGTCCGAGGGCCGCCCCGAGTGGGTCTTCTACGAGGGCCCGCCCACCGCGAACGGCATGCCGGGCGCGCACCACATCGAGGCCCGCGTCTTCAAGGACGTCTTCCCCCGGTTCCGCACCATGCGCGGCTACCACGTGGCCCGCAAGGCCGGCTGGGACTGTCACGGCCTGCCCGTCGAGCTCGCCGTGGAGAAGGAGCTCGGCTTCAACGGCAAGCAGGACATCGAGGCGTACGGCATCGCCGAGTTCAACGCCAAGTGCCGCGAGTCCGTGACCCGCCACACCGACGCCTTCACCGAGCTCACGACCCGGATGGGTTACTGGGTCGACCTGGACGACGCGTACCGGACCATGGACCCCGAGTACGTCGACTCCGTGTGGTGGTCGCTCAAGGAGATCTTCGGCAAGGGCCTGCTCACCCAGGACCACCGGGTCGCCCCCTGGTGCCCGCGCTGCGGCACCGGCCTCTCCGACCACGAGCTGGCCCAGGGCTACGAGACGGTCGTGGACCCCTCGGTCTTCGTCCGCTTCCCGCTGACCTCCGGCCCCCTCGCCGGACAGGCCGCGCTCCTGGTCTGGACGACGACCCCCTGGACCCTGGTCTCCAACACCGCCGTCGCCGCGCACCCCGACGTCACCTACGTCGTCGCCACCGACGGCCGGGAGAAGCTCGTCGTCGCCCAGCCGCTGCTGGAGAAGTCCCTCGGCGAGGGCTGGGAGGCCACCGGCGAGTCCTTCACCGGCAAGGAGATGGAGCGCTGGACGTACGAGCGCCCGTTCTCCCTCGTGGAGTTCCCGGCGCCCGCCCACTACGTCGTCAACGCCGAGTACGTGACGACCGAGGACGGCACCGGTCTGGTCCACCAGTCCCCCGCCTTCGGCGCCGACGACCTCGCGGTCTGCCGCGCGTACGGCCTGCCGGTCGTGAACCCGGTCCGTCCCGACGGCACCTTCGAGGAGGAGGTCCCGCTGGTCGGCGGCGTCTTCTTCAAGAAGGCCGACGAGAAGCTGACCGCCGACCTCGACGCGCGCGGCCTGCTCTTCAGGCACATCGCCTACGAGCACAGCTACCCGCACTGCTGGCGCTGCCACACCGCGCTGCTGTACTACGCGCAGCCGTCCTGGTACGTCCGCACCACCGCCGTCAAGGACGCGATGCTGCGGGAGAACGAGAAGACCAACTGGTTCCCGGACTCCGTCAAGCAGGGCCGCTTCGGCGACTGGCTGAACAACAACATCGACTGGGCGCTCTCCCGCAACCGCTACTGGGGCACCCCGCTGCCGATCTGGCGCTGCGAGGAGAACCACCTCACCTGCGTCGGCTCGCGCGCGGAGCTGACCGAGCTGACCGGCACCGACCAGTCGGACCTGGACCCGCACCGCCCGTACATCGACGCGGTCACCTTCCCCTGCACGGCCGAGGGCTGCTCGCTGGAGGCCGTCCGCGTCCCGGAGGTCATCGACGCCTGGTACGACTCGGGCTCGATGCCGTTCGCGCAGTGGGGCTACCCGTACAAGAACAAGGAGATCTTCGAGAAGCGCTACCCGGCGCAGTTCATCTCGGAGGCCATCGACCAGACGCGTGGCTGGTTCTACACGCTGATGGCGGTCGGCACGCTCGTGTTCGACAAGTCCGCGTACGAGAACGTGGTCTGCCTGGGCCACATCCTCGCCGAGGACGGCCGCAAGATGTCCAAGCACCTGGGCAACATCCTCCAGCCGATCCCGCTGATGGACCAGCACGGCGCGGACGCGGTCCGCTGGTTCATGGCGGCCGGCGGTTCCCCGTGGTCGGCGCGCCGGGTCGGCCACGGCACGATCCAGGAGGTCGTCCGCAAGACCCTGCTGACGTACTGGAACACGGTCGCCTTCCAGGCCCTGTACGCCCGCACCTCCGGCTGGGCCCCCTCGGCGGCCGACCCGGCCCCGGCGGACCGCACGGTCCTGGACCGCTGGCTGCTGTCCGAGCTCCACGCGCTGACCACCGAGGTCACCGAGGCGATGGAGTCGTACGACACCCAGCGCGCGGGCAAGCTGCTCTCCTCGTTCGTGGACGACCTGTCGAACTGGTACGTCCGCCGCTCGCGCCGCCGCTTCTGGCAGGGCGACGCCTCCGCCCTGCGCACGCTGCACGAGGTGGTCGAGACGGTCACCCGGCTGATGGCCCCGCTGACCCCCTTCATCACGGAGCGGGTCTGGCAGGACGTGATCGTCCCGGTGACCCCGGACGCCCCGGAGTCGGTGCACCTGTCGTCCTGGCCGGTCGCGGACCCGGCGGCGATCGACCCGGCCCTGTCCCAGCAGATGCTGCTGGTGCGCCGCCTGGTGGAGCTGGGCCGCGCGACCCGCGCCGAGTCGGGCGTCAAGACCCGCCAGCCGCTGTCGCGCGCGCTGGTCGGCGCGGTGGGCTTCGACGCGCTCCCGCCCGAGCTGCGGGCGCAGATCACGGAGGAGCTGAACGTCTCCTCCCTGGCCTCCCTGTCGGAGGTCGGCGGCTCCCTGGTGGACACGACGGCGAAGGCCAACTTCCGGGCGCTGGGCAAGCGTTTCGGCAAGGGCGTCCAGGACGTCGCGAAGGCGGTGGCCGCGGCCGACGCGGCGGCGCTCTCGCTGGCCCTGCGGTCGGGCGGGGCCGTGGTGGAGGTCGGCGGCGAGTCCGTGACCCTCACCCCGGAGGAGGTCATCATCACCGAGACCCCGCGCGAGGGCTGGTCGGTGGCCTCGGACTCCGGTGCCACGGTCGCGCTGGACCTGGAGATCACCCCGGAGCTCCGCCTCGCGGGCCTGGCCCGTGACGCGATCCGCCTGATCCAGGAGGCCCGCAAGAACTCCGGCCTGGACGTGGCGGACCGGATCGCCCTGCGCTGGGTCTCGGACTCGCCCGAGGTGGTCACGGCCCTGACCGACCACGCGGCGCTCATCGCGGACGAGGTCCTGGCGACCGACTTCGCGGCGTCCGAGGCGGACCCCACGTACGGAGACCCGTTCACGGACGAGTCCCTGTCCCTGACCTTCCGCCTCCGCAAGGCCTGACCCTCCCCCACCCGAACGGCCCGCACCCCTGGAAACCACCCCGGGGATGCGGGCCGTTCGGCGTACCTGCCCTCCCCCGCACACCCCACCACCAAGCCCCGCCCCCGCTCCGCTTCCCCCACCGGCACCACCCCAGCCCCGCCGGCGGGTGAGGCGCGGGCGCGGAGCGCCGTGCGGTGAGCCGTGGTGAGCCGCGCCGGCGTCGAGGCGGGAACGGTGGAAGGGCGGGTCGGGGACCACCCCGCAGGACCCGGCCCCGGCCCGGTCGGCCCCAGGCCGCCCGCACCCGGGTACGCGAACGGGCCGGGCCCGGTCCCCCCACAGGGGAACCGGGCCCGGCCCTCAGGACTGCTGCCGACGGACGGCGGCGCCTAGTTGTCGTCCTCGTCGATCAGGAAGCCGCGCATCGGCGACGGCGCCTGCTGCATCGGCTGCGGCGCGGCGGGCCGCACCGGAGCCATCGGCTGGGTCATCGCCGGGGACATCTGCGGCTGACCGGAACCGTAGGACGGGGCGTTGCCCATCGGGGACGGACCACCCATCGGGGAGGGACCGCCCATGGGGGACGGGCCGCCCATCGAGTGGCCCATCGCACCGGCCGGAGCCATCGACGGGGACGGCGCCGGCGGCAGCGAGGGGGCACCCGGATTGCGCGGCGGGGCGAGGGAGTCGTCCGCCTGGGTCTCCAGCTGACGGAGCTGCGACTCCAGGTAGGACTTCAGGCGCGTGCGGTACTCGCGCTCGAATCCCCTCAGGTCCTCGACCTTGCGCTCCAGCGTGGCGCGGGCGGACTCCAGGGAGCCCATCGCGACACGGTGCTTCTCCTGCGCGTCCCGCTCCAGCGCGTCGGCCTTGGCACGGGCGTCCCGCTCCAGACCCTCGGCGCGCGAACGGGCCTCGCCGACGATCTTGTTGGCCTCGGAACGGGCCTCCGCGATCGCCTGGTCGGCGGTCTGCTGCGCCAGCGACAGGACGCGGGCGGCACTGTCCCCACCGGGACCCTGCTGCGGGAGCTGCGGCTGCTGCTGGTGCATGGGCTGACCCATGGGCTGCATCTGCTGACCCATCGGCTGGCCCATCTGCTGGCCCATGGGCTGCATCTGCTGGCCCATCGGCTGGCCGAGCGGGTTCTGACCGCCCATGGACTGCTGCTGGCCCATCTGCTGCTGGCCCATCTGCTGCTGCTGACCCATGCCCTGCGGGCCGCCCATCGGGTGCTGCTGCATGGGGCCGCCCATCTGGCCCGGACCCTGCGGTCCGTGTCCACCGGGTCCGGCGGGAAGCTGCGGCTGGCCGCCGGGCAGCTGGGGCGGGCCCATCTGCGGCTGCTGCTGCTGCGGCGGTCCCGATATGGCGGCGGGCACCGGAGCGCCGGGACCTCGCTGGTCCTGGGGCTCGGGCTTGCGCATACCCTGCTGCTGCTGGTTCTGCGCGGCGGCCCTCGTGGCGGCGGCCAGCTTGGCGCGCAGGTCCTCGTTCTCGCGCAGCAGGCGCGTCAGTTCGGACTCGACCTCGTCGAGGAAGGCATCGACCTCGTCCTCGTCATAGCCTTCTCGGAGGCGGACGGTCGTGAACTGCTTGTTCCGCACGTCCTCGGGGGTCAGCGGCATGTCTTCTTCACCTCTACGTAGTCGTCGGCAGTCGGCAGGACCGTATCGGGACTGTCCCCGCGTCCGCGGGGAGCCACATCGTTCACACGCTTCTCGCAGCGGTGCTCACGAAACTGATGAGGATGTAAACGATGATCATCAGAACGAAGAAGGACAGGTCGAGTGCCACGCCCCCGAGACGCAACGGCGGGATGAACCGCCGAAGAAGCTTGAGCGGTGGATCGGTGACAGTGTAGGTGGCCTCCAGAACGACCACCATCGCCTTACCGGGTGTCCATGAACGTGCGAACTGGAACACGTAATCCATGACCAGTCGGAAGATCAGCACGATCAGGAAGCACATCAGCGCGATGTAGACCACTTGCAGTGCGACACCCATCCCGCGCTTCCCTCTCCCCTGCTCTCGCTCTGTTCCCGGTCCCGTATCTGACGGATCGGTCTAGCTCTGGTTGAAGAACCCGCCCTCCGCGATGCGGGCCTTGTCCTCCGCCGTGACATCGACGTTAGCAGGCGACAGCAGGAACACCTTCTGTGTCACGCGTTCAATGCTGCCGTGCAACCCGAAGACCAGGCCGGCGGCGAAGTCGACCAGACGCTTGGCGTCCGTGTCGTCCATCTCCGTGAGATTCATGATCACCGGAGTGCCCTCACGGAAGTGTTCCCCGATGGTACGGGCCTCGTTGTAGGTCCGGGGGTGCAGTGTCGTGATGCGGTACGGCTCCCGCTCGGAGACGACCTTGGGCATGATCACGGGTGCGTTCTTCTCCAGGCTCGTGCGTTCAGGTGTGATGGATGCCACGGGGGCAATTCGCGCGGGACGTCCGTTTTCTACCGGCAAGGGAGTGGGCTCCCGTTGGGCCGGAGGCTGTGCAACTCGTACCGGTTCGTCCGTTACGGGCGGTTGGTGCACCGGCTGTTGCCGGCGGTCGCGGGCCCGCTCCGCCTCCGGCTCGGGCTCGAACTCGTCGTCAGGGTCGTACCCCGGGTTGTCGTACCGGTCGTCCTCCACGAGGCCGAGGTAGACCGCCATCTTGCGCATCGCGCCGGCCATTCTCTGAGTCCTCCGCTCTGTGGTGGATCGCCCTGTCGCAGGTGTCGCCGTGTCACCAAAGTCACCAACTGCCCGCGATCCACGTGGCCCCTCCGCTCATCAGCGGGAATGACCATATTTTCTGCTGTGGTCCGACTTTCTTCGCGACGTTACCCGAGCCGGGGTCTCACGCCGAGTACCGCAGTGCCGACGCGTACATGTGTCGCACCGGCCGCCACGGCCTGTTCCAGGTCCGCGCTCATACCGGCCGAAACCATCGTGGCAGCCGGATGGTTCACGCGCAGGCCGGACGACAGTTCCAGCAGCCGCTCGAAAGCGGCCGTTTCGCGGCCCGCGAACGGACCCGCGAGCGGGGCCACCGTCATCAGCCCGTCGATCCGCAGGCCGGGCGAGCCGGCCACGAGCTCCGCCAGCCCGGCCAGCTGCTCCGGCGCGGCGCCGCCACGGGCTCCGCGCTCCCCCGACTCGGCGTCGAGGGCGATCTGGACGAGGACGCCGAGCTCCCGGCCGGCGTTCACGGCCGCCGCGGAGAGCGCCGTCACGAGCTTGGGACGGTCGACGGACTGCACCACATGCGCGTATCCCGCCACCGAACGGACCTTGTTGGTCTGCAACTGGCCCACGAAGTGCCAGCTGAGCGGCAGATCCGAACAGTCGGCGGCCTTGGGGGCGGCGTCCTGGTCGCGGTTCTCCGCCACATGACGGACTCCCAGCTCCGCCAGCAGACGTACGTCACTCGCGGGGTAGGTCTTGGTGACCACGATGAGCGTCACCTCCTCCCGCGCGCGCCGCGCCGCCGCGCAGGCGGACACGATACGTTCCTCCACCCGCGCGAGATTCGCGGCGAGCTCCGTCCTGCGGTCCGTCATGTCGTCATCCCCCCACGTCCGTCCGGGTCGTCCCCCAGCCAGACATATCCGGCAAGCCGCCCGGTCACCCGGTCACGGCGGTACGAGAAGTGGTCCCGCGACTCCCGGGTGCAGACCGGGGAGCGACGCAGGTCCGTCACCCCCGCCGCCGCGAGCTGGGCGTGGACCCCGGCGACCACGTCGACGGAGGGCGTCCCCCAACTGGTCGCGGCACGGGCCCGCGGCACCACCGCGGCGACCGCCTCCCGCATCTCGGCGGGCACTTCGTAGCAGCGCCCGCAGACGGCGGGCCCGGTGACGGCCGTCATCCGGCCGGGCTCGGCCCCCAGGGAGACCATCGCCGCGACGGCGGCGGGCACCACCCCGGCGACCAGGCCGGGCCGCCCGGCGTGGGCCGCGCCCACGACGCCGGCGACCGGGTCGGCCAGCAGGACGGGCGTGCAGTCGGCGGTGAGCACCGCGAGGGGCAGGCCCCGGCGGGCGGTCACCACCGCGTCCACGGAGGGGACCGGAGCGCCGGGGCCCCAGGGGCCGTCGACCACGGCCACGTCCCGCCCGTGCACCTGGTTCATCCAGACCACCCGGTCCGCGTCGATGCCCAGGGAGTCCGCCGCGGCGGCCCGGTTCGCACGAACGGCGGCCGGGTCGTCTCCGACCGCGCCGCCGAGATTGAGCTCCTCGTACGGAACGGCGCTCACCCCGCCCCACCGGTCGGTGAAGGCGAAGTGGGCGCCGCCCACGTGATGCTGGTCCAGCGTCACTTCAAGAAGTCCGGGACGTCCAGTTCCTCGGCCGGGCTGTCCTGGTACGGCCGGGCCGTCGGGACCTGCGGCGCGGGGGCCTGGTACTCCACCGGAGCCGCCTCGACCGGAACCGGGTGCTCCTCACGCGGGGTGACCGAGCCGAGGCCGCCGAAGGCCGGACGGACCGGCTCCGCGGCGCGGACCGGCGCCGGGGCCGGCTCCTCGCGCTTGGCGGACGAGGCACCGATGACGTTGTCCCGGCGGGCCGGGGGCTGTCCGCCGTCGAACCCGGCCGCGATGACGGTGACCCGCACCTCGTCGCCGAGCGCGTCGTCGATGACGGCGCCGAAGATGATGTTCGCCTCGGGGTGCGCGGCCTCGCTCACCAGCTGCGCGGCCTCGTTGATCTCGAAGAGACCGAGGTCCGAGCCGCCGGAGATGGAGAGCAGGACACCGCGGGCGCCGTCGATGGACGCCTCCAGCAGCGGCGAGGAGATCGCCATCTCGGCCGCGGCCACCGCGCGGTCGTCGCCACGGGCCGAGCCGATGCCCATGAGCGCCGATCCGGCCTCGGACATCACGGACTTGACGTCGGCGAAGTCGAGGTTGATCAGACCCGGGGTGGTGATGAGATCGGTGATCCCCTGGACGCCCGAGAGCAGGACCTGGTCGGCCGACTTGAAGGCGTCGAGGACGCTGACCTGGCGGTCCGAGATGGACAGCAGGCGGTCGTTGGGGATGACGATGAGGGTGTCGACCTCTTCGCGGAGCTCGGCGATGCCGTCCTCCGCCTGGTTCGCGCGGCGCCGGCCCTCGAAGGTGAACGGCCGGGTGACCACACCGATCGTCAGGGCGCCCAGCGAGCGCGCGATGTTGGCGACGACAGGTGCGCCGCCGGTTCCGGTGCCGCCGCCCTCACCGGCGGTGACGAAGACCATGTCGGCCCCCTTGAGGACCTCCTCGATCTCCTCGCGGTGGTCCTCTGCCGCCTTCCGGCCGACGGCCGGATTGGCGCCGGCGCCGAGGCCCCGGGTGAGTTCACGGCCGACGTCGAGCTTGACGTCGGCGTCGCTCATCAACAGCGCCTGGGCGTCCGTGTTGATGGCGATGAACTCGACGCCCTTGAGACCGACCTCGATCATTCGGTTGATGGCATTGACACCACCGCCGCCGACACCGATGACCTTGATGACTGCGAGGTAGTTCTGCGGTGCTGCCACGTCGAAGGCCTCTCGCCTCGAGTTACGTGTCGCCGCCTCGCGGGCCTGCGTTGCGACGACTGATGCCGAAATGGGGACGGTCCGAACGCGCCGACCCGAACCCTGACCCTGAAGTTTAGGGTGAGGGGTGTGTCTGTTCCCTGGACTCTTCCGAACAGGACACTAAGTCGACAAGTAGCGCGGGTTCAACGAACACGCCGAACCTCCCGTTTTTCTTTTCACCCTATGTGATCACCCGTATCGCTGGCCAACCAGGGTGGTCCGCTGTTCGACTCGACGTCAACTCCCGGACACCGCAGGGGCGGTGGGAACGCTCACGTCGAAGTGGGCGGCGCCGGGAGCGGCCTTCAGCAGCGCGGTCAACGCGCGGCCCTTCGCCTCACCCAGTTCGCCGCTCCCCCACACGACGCTCCGGCCCCGGGTCAGCCCCAGGACCACCGCGTCGTACGAGTCCATCTTGACCTGCACGGTCTCCTTCGCGACCGCCTCCGGGAGGCCGCTGACGATGGTCACCGCCTCGCGCAGGAGCCGCTCCCCGTCGAAACGGCGGGCGCTCGGGGAGCGGTCCGCGTCCATTTCGAGGAGCGGAACGCCCGCGGGGGCCTTGGCCACCGTGTCGAATCGCACACCCGAGGCGTCCACTTCCGCGAAGCCGGGTCCCTCCTTGACGAGCAGGACGGGTTTGCGTTCCGTCACCCTCAGCCCGATCCCGTGCGGCCAGGACCGCACCACGTCGACCGAGTCGACGCGGGGCAGCCGGGCGCGCACGCGGCCGGCGATCTCGTCGGTGTCGACGCCCACCAGCGGCGCGCCGACCGGTACCGCCGCGGCGGTGAGCACCTGTTCGGCGGTGAGCACCTGGGTGCCGGTGGCGGTGACCTTCTCGACGCGGAGCCAGGAGGAACCGTAGAGCACCCAGACGCAGCCAGCGGCGAGGAGCACCGCGGCGGCGAGGGCGGCCAGGGCGGGGACCCGGCCCAGGCGTCCGCCGGGGCCCCGCGGGCCGGGTCTGCGGGACGGACCCGCGGACCCGGCCCGCCCCGGAGGGCCGGAGCCCTTCCGGGCCGCCCCGGGGCCGCCACGCCGCGCGGTCGTCGCTCCGGCCACTCCTGTGCCTCCTGCGTCAGTGCTTCCCGCCTCAGCGGGCCCGGCGGGCCGCGATCGCCTCGTACACCATGGCGACCAGCAGGTCGTCCGCGTCCCGGCGGCCGAACTCACCGGCCGCGCGGGACATCTCGTACAACCGGTGCGGGTCGGACAGGACCGGGAGGATCTGGCTGAGCACCCATTCGGGCGTCAGCTCCGCGTCGTCCACGAGCAGACCACCGCCGGCCTTGACCACCGGCTGGGCGTTGAGCCGCTGTTCGCCGTTGCCGATGGGCAGCGGGACGTAGGCGGCGGGCAGCCCGACGGCGGAGAGTTCGGCGACGGTCATGGCACCCGCGCGGCACAGCATCATGTCGGCGGCGGCGTACGCGAGATCCATCCGGTCCACGTACGGTACCGGCACATAGGGCGGCATCCCGGGCATGTTGTCGACACGCGGCAGTTCGTTCTTCGGCCCGACGGCGTGCAGGATCTGAATCCCGGAGCGCTGGAGGGTCGGAGCGACCTGCTGGACCACCTCGTTGAGGCGGCGGGCGCCCTGCGAGCCGCCGGAGACCAGCAGGGTCGGCAGGTTCGGGTCCAGGCCGAAGGCGGCACGCGCCTCCGGGCGGACGGCGGCCCGGTCCAGGGTGGAGATCGTGCGCCGCAGCGGGATGCCGACGTAGCGGGCACCGCGCAGCTTGCTGTCGGGGGTGGAGACCGCGACGGCGTGCGCGTACCGGGAGCCGATCTTGTTGGCCAGTCCCGGCCGGGCGTTGGCCTCGTGGACGATGATCGGCACCCCGAGCCGTTTGGCCGCGAGGTAGCCGGGCAGGGCCACGTAGCCGCCGAAGCCGACGACACAGTCGGCCTTGGTCCGCTCCAGGATCTGCTCGGCCGCCTTGATCGTCCCGCGCAGCCGTCCGGGGACGGTGATCAGCTCGGGCGTGGGCTTGCGGGGCAGCGGTACGGCGGGGATCAGTCCCAGCTCGTAGCCGCGTTCCGGCACCAGGCGGGTCTCCAGCCCGCGCTCCGTGCCGAGGGCGGTGATGCCCACGGAAGGGTCCTGCCTGCGCAGGGCGTCCGCGAGGGCGAGCGCCGGCTCGATGTGGCCGGCGGTCCCCCCACCGGCGAGTACGACATGCACCGAATTTCACCGCTCTCCGGACGGACGCTTCTTGACGCGCCGTCTCATCGACTTCCATCTCACCCCGGTCCGCTTCCAGCCGGACTTCGGCTGCCGCATCGCGAGGGCCGCGCGCGCCGCCGGTTCCTCCCGCGCGAAGGCGATGAGCAGTCCGACCGCGAACATGGTCGGCAGCAGGGCCGACCCCCCGTAGGAGAACAGCGGGAGCGGAACCCCGGCGATCGGCAGCAGACCGAGCACCGCACCAATGTTGATCACGGCCTGGGCCGTGATCCAGGTGGTCACGCCTCCCGCGGCAAACCGTACGAAGGAGTCCTCCGTGCGTCCGGCCACGCGGATACCCGCATAGCCTAGAGCCGCGAACAGGGCGAGTACCGACAGCGTCCCCGCCAGACCCAGTTCCTCACCGGTGATGGCGAAGATGAAGTCTGTGTGGGCTTCGGGTAGTTGCCCCCATTTTTCCACACTGGCGCCCAGACCGGAACCGAACCAGCCGCCGGATGCGAGCGCGTAGATTCCGTGGACGGCCTGCCAGCACAGGTCGTTCCTGCCCGGTTCGGTCGCGCCGAGGCAGGCGAGCCGGTCCATCCGGTGCGGGCTGGTCCGGATCAGCAGGGCGACGATCACACCCGCGAAGGCCAGGACCCCCACGAACATCCGGGTCGGGGCCCCCGCGAGCCACAGCAGCCCGAACAGGATGGCGCCGAGGATCATCGCGGTGCCCATGTCCCCGCCCAGCATGATCAGTCCGAGCAGCAGGAAGGCGACCGGGACCAGCGGCACCAGGAGGTGCTTCCACTGGCTCAGCAGCCCCTTGTCGCCCTTGCGGGCCAGCAGGTCGGCGCCCCACAGGATGAGCGCGAGCTTGCCGAACTCGCTGGGCTGGAGCATGAACGGGCCGCCGAGGGAGATCCAGTTCTGGTTGCCGTTGATGGCCACGCCGATCCCGGGGACCTGCACCAGGACCATCAGGAAGAGCGTGCCGGCCAGCACCGGGTAGGAGAGCGCCCGGTGCAGGGTGACCGGCATCCGGGAGGCGGCCAGCAGCAGGGCGCCGCCGATCAGGGCGGCCAGCAGCTGCTTCTTGAAGAAGTACGCGTCACCGAGGCCGAGCTCCAGTGCCTTGATCATGGAGGCCGAGTAGACCATCACCAGGCCGAGCACGGTGATGAGCAGCGAGCTGCCCAGGATCAGGTAGTACGCGGTGAGCGGACGGTCCCAGGCCTTGAGCAGCCGCCGCCGGACACGCCTGAGCCGGGCCGGCGGGCCGTGCCCGGCGGCCCGCTCCGCGCCCTGCGCCGGGCGCTTGCGGCCCTGCGCCCTGAGGGCGGACGGCCGCCGCCCCGGCAGCATCTGCTTGGCCGGCATCTGTGATCTTCCCCTCCACTCGTACGGGGCGAGCGGCCGGCCGGAGGGAACCGCCCTGGGGCCCGGACCTAGCTCCCGTCGGCCAGTTCGCGCACCGCGTCGGCGAACGCGTCCCCGCGCTTGTTGTAGTTCGCGAACATGTCCATCGAGGCGCAGGCCGGTGCCAGCAGGACCGTGTCGCCGGGCTCGGCGAGCCCCGTCGCCGCCCGGACCGCCGCGAGCATGGCCCCAGTGTCGGTCCGGTCGAGGTCGACGACCGGGACCTGCGGGGCGTGTCGCGCCAGTGCCTCGGCGATCAGCGCCCGGTCGGCGCCGATCAGCACGGCGCCGCGCAGCCGCTTCGCCGACTTCTCCACGAGCTCGTCGAAGGTCGCGCCCTTGGCGAGGCCGCCCGCGATCCAGACGACCGGTTCGAAGGCCGCGAGGGACGCCTCGGCGGCGTGCGTGTTGGTGGCCTTGGAGTCGTCGATGTACGTGATCCCCGCCACCTCGGCCACGTGGGCGACGCGGTGGGCGTCGGGGCGGAAGTCGCGCAGACCGTCGCGGACCGCGCGCGGCGTCACGCCGAAGGCGCGGGCCAGGGCCGCCGCGGCGAGGGCGTTGGCGATGTTGTGCGGGGCGGGCGGGTTGACGTCCGTGACCTCGGCGAGTTCCTGGGCGTTCTTGTGCCGGTCCGCCACGAAGGCGCGGTCGACGAGGATGCCGTCCACGACGCCGAGCATGGAGGGGCCGGGGGCGCCGAGGGTGAAGCCGATCGCCCGGCAGCCCTCCTCGACGTCCGCCTCCACCACCAGGTCCTCGGTGGCCCGGTCCGCCGCGTTGTAGACGCAGGCGACCGTGTTGCCCTCGTAGATCCGGCCCTTGTCGGCGGCGTACTCCGCCATCGTGCCGTGCCAGTCGAGGTGGTCCGGGGCCAGGTTGAGGACGGCCGCGGAGTGGGCGCGCACCGAGGGCGCCCAGTGCAGCTGGTAGCTGGAGAGTTCGACGGCGAGGACGTCGTGGGTCTCCTCGCCGAGGACCACGTCGATGATCGGGGTGCCGATGTTGCCGACGGCGGCGGTCCGCAGACCGGCGGCGCGCAGGATGGAGGCGAGCATCTGGGTGGTGGTGGTCTTGCCGTTGGTGCCGGTGACCGCGAGCCAGGGGGCGGCGTTCTCGCCGCGCAGCCGCCAGGCGATCTCCACGTCCCCGACGACCTCGACCCCGGCCGCCGCGGCGGCGGCGAAGAGGGGGCTGCCGGGCTTCCAGCCGGGGGAGGTGACGACGAGGTCCGTGTCCTCGGGGAGGGTGTCGGCGTCGCCGAGGCGTACGGAGATCCCCGCGGCCCTGAGTCCGTCGGCCCGCGCGTGGTGCGCCTCGCTGTCGCCGCCGTCGACGACGGTGACCGAAGCGCCGAGGCCGGCCAGGGCGCGGGCGGCGCTGGCGCCGCTCACGCCGAGACCGGCGACGGTGATGTTGCTGCCCTGCCAGGGGGTCACTTGTCGGCTGCCCATCCCGCGTAGAAGATACCGAGGCCCACGATGACGCACATGCCCTGGATGATCCAGAAGCGGACCACGACAAGGACTTCGGACCAGCCCTTGAGTTCGAAGTGGTGCTGGAGCGGTGCCATCCGGAAGACGCGTTTGCCGGTCATCTTGAAGGAGCCGACCTGGATGACGACCGACATGGTGATGAGGACGAAGAGGCCGCCGAGCAGGGCGATCAGGAACTCCGTACGGGAGCAGATCGCGAGGCCGGCGAGGGCGCCGCCCAGGGCCAGCGAGCCGGTGTCGCCCATGAAGATCTTGGCGGGCGAGGTGTTCCACCACAGGAAGCCGAAGCAGGCGCCCATCAGGGCGGAGGCGACGACCGCGAGGTCGAGCGGGTCGCGCACCTCGAAACAGGCGCCCGGGTTGGTCAGGTTCAGCGCGTCGGAGCAGGACTCCTGGTACTGCCAGACGCCGATGAAGGTGTAGGCGCCGAAGACCATCACGGCGGCGCCGGTGGCCAGGCCGTCGAGGCCGTCGGTCAGGTTCACGCCGTTGGACATGGCCAGGATCATGAACAGGGCCCAGACCACGAACAGGACGGGGCCGATCGACCAGCCGAAGTCCGTGACGAAGGAGAGCCTGGTGGAGGCCGGGGCGAGGCCGCGCGCGTCCTTGAACTGGAGCGCGAGCACCGCGAAGGCGACACCGACGATCAGCTGTCCGGACATCTTGGCCTTGGCCCGCAGACCCAGCGACCGCTGCTTGACGATCTTGATGTAGTCGTCGAGGAAGCCGACCAGGCCCATGCCCGCCATCAGGAAGAGGACGAGCAGGCCCGACGCGGTGGGATCACTGCCCGTGATGACCTTGGTCAGGGCGTACGCGATGAGCGTGGCCAGGATGAAGGAGATGCCGCCCATGGTGGGCGTGCCCTTCTTCCCGGCGTGGCCGCGGGGGCCGTCGTCGCGGATGAACTGGCCGTAGCCCTTGCGGGCCAGACCCTTGATCAGCAGCGGGGTGCCGATGAGGGTGAGGAAGAGTCCGATGACTCCGGCGAACAGGATCTGCCTCATCGGTCGGCGACCTCGCCCTCGCGCTCCAGCAACGCCAGCGCGACCCGCTCCAGCCCGATCGACCTGGAAGCCTTCACCAGCACGACGTCACCCGGGCGCAGTTCACTGCGCAACAGGTCGACCGCCGCCTGCGCGTCGGACACGAGCACCGACTCCTCACCCCACGAACCCTCGTTGTATGCGCCCAGTTGCAGCCAGGACGCTTCCCTGCCCCCGACTGCGACGAGTTTGCTCACGTTGAGCCGGACGGCGAGCCGTCCCACCGCGTCGTGCTCGGCCAGCGAGGCGTCACCGAGCTCGGCCATGGGGCCGAGCACCGCCCACGTGCGTCCCCCGTTCGCCCTGGCGGCGCCGCCCATCGCGGCGAGTGCGCGCAGAGCGGCCCGCATGGACTCGGGGTTCGCGTTGTAGGCGTCGTTGACGATCGTCACACCGTCCGCCCGCTCGGTGACCTCCATCCGCCACCGGGAGAGCGTGCCCGACCCGGAGAGCGCGGTGGCGATCTCGTCGACGGACATGCCCAGGACATGGGCGACGGCGGCTGCGGCGAGCGCGTTCGACACGTGGTGCTCACCGTACAGCCGCATGGTCACCTCGCCGCACCCGGTAGGGGTGTGGAGCGTGAAGGCGGGCTGTCCGCCGGGGGTCAGCCGGACCTCGGTGGCGCGTACGTCGGCGTCCCCGGCCTCGCCGAAGAGGACCGTACGGGCCTTCGTGCGGGCGGACATCGCGCGCACCAGCGGGTCGTCGGCGTTGAGGACGGCGATCCCGCCCTCGGCCTCCGACGGCAGGGCCTCGACCAGTTCGCCCTTGGCCCGGGCGATCTGTTCCCGGCCGCCGAACTCGCCGATGTGGGCGGTGCCGACGTTGAGCACGAGGCCGATGCGCGGCGGGGTCAGGCCGGTGAGGTAGGCGATGTGGCCGATGCCCCGGGCGCCCATCTCCAGCACCAGGTGGCGGGTCTCGGTGGTGGCCCGCAGGGCGGTGAGCGGCAGGCCGATCTCGTTGTTGAGGGAGCCCGGGGTCCACACGGTGGGCGCGTGGGCCTGGAGCACCTGGGCGATGAGGTCCTTGGTGGAGGTCTTTCCGGCGGAGCCGGTCAGGGCCACCACGTCGGTGCCGAGGCGTTCGACGACGGCGCGGGCGAGGGCGCCGAGCGCCTTCTCGACGTCGGGGACGACGACGGCGGGCACGCCGACGGGCCGGGCCGCGAGGACGGCCACCGCGCCCGCGGCGACCGCGCGCCCGGCGTAGTCGTGGCCGTCGACGTGTTCGCCGTCGAAGGCGACGAAGAGCGAGCCGGCCTCCACCTGGCGGGAGTCGATGACGACGGGTCCGCCGATCCGCACCGCCGTATCCGGTATGTCGTGGGGCCGCCCGCCGGTGATGTCGGCGATCTCGGCGAGGGAGAGGTCGATCACTGGTTCACCTCGGCCTGTCGGGCCTGCTGTTGCCTGCGTTCGATCGCGGCGCGGAGCACCGCGCGGTCGTCGAAGGGGCGTACGACGCCCGCGGTGTCCTGGCCCTGTTCGTGGCCCTTGCCCGCCACCAGGACGGTGTCGCCGGGCTCGGCGCGCGCGACGGCGGCGGCGATGGCCGCCGCCCGGTCGGCGTCGACCAGGACGGTGGCGCGCCCGGCGGCCGGGACGGAGACGGCGCCTTCGAACATCGCGGCGAGGATCGCGAGCGGGTCCTCGGAGCGCGGGTTGTCGGAGGTCAGGACGGCCGTGTCGGCGTGCCGGGCGGCGGCGGCGCCCATCGGGGCGCGCTTGGTGACGTCGCGGTCGCCGCCGCAGCCGAGCACGATGTGCAGCCGGCCCTCGGTGACCTCGCGCAGGGCGCGCAGGACCGATTCGACGGCGTCGGTCTTGTGCGCGTAGTCGACGACGGCGAGGTAGGGCTGTCCCGCGTCGACCCGCTCCAGCCGGCCGGGGACCCCGGGGACCGCGGCGACGCCGTCGGCGGCGGTCTGCGGGTCGATTCCGGCGGCGGCGAGGGTGACGATCGCGGCGACGGTGTTGGCGACGTTGAACGGGCCGGGCAGCGGGGCGGTGGCCCGTACGCGCTGTCCGGCGGGGCCGCTGAGGGTCAGGGTGGAGCTCGCGGGGCCGAGGACGACGTCCTCGGCGCGCCAGTCGGCGGCCGGGTCGCCCTCGGCGGAGAAGGTGACGACCGGGACGACGGCCTCCTTGGCGAGCCGGCGGCCGTGCTCGTCGTCCAGGTTGACCACGCCGAGGCGGGTGCGGGCCGGGGTGAAGAGTTCCGCCTTGGCCTGGAAGTAGTCCTCCATGCCGGAGTGGAACTCCATGTGCTCCGGGCTCAGGTTGTTGAAGACGGCGACGTCGAAGACGCAGCCGTCGACGCGGCCGAGGACCAGGGCGTGGCTGGAGACCTCCATGGCGACGGCCTCGACGCCGCGTTCGCGCATGACGGCGAAGAGGGCCTGGAGGTCGGTGGCCTCGGGCGTGGTGCGCTCGGACTTGATGCGTTCGTCGCCGATGCGCGTCTCGACGGTGCCGACGAGTCCGCTCGCCCGTCCCGCGGCGCGCAGGCCGCCCTCGACGAGGTAGGCGGTGGTGGTCTTGCCGGAGGTGCCGGTGATGCCGATCTGGAGCAGGCCCTCGCCGGGGTGGCCGTAGATCGCGGCGGCCAGCTCGCCCATCCGGGCGCGCGGGTCGGCGACGGTCAGGACGGGCAGCCCGGTCGCGGCGGCGCGCGGGGCGCCCGCCGGGTCGGTCAGCACGGCGGCGGCGCCGAGGCCGGCGGCCTGGGCGGCGAAGTCGGCGCCGTGGAGCCGGGCGCCGGGCAGGGCCGCGTACAGGTCTCCGGGGCGGACCGCGCGGGAGTCGTGCGTGATGCCGGTGACCTGGGCGGCGCCTGGGGCGGGGAGACCCAGCAGGGCGGCCAGCTCACCGAGGGGGATCGGGTGGGCGGACGCGGGCCGGGGGGCTCCCGGCGGCGCTGCCGGGGCGTCGTTCCGGGCGGTTCTGGGCTGATCAGCGTGGGGCACGGCGGTGAGCGTACCGGGCGCGGCCGGGCGCTCGCGAAGCGAGGGCCCGGCCTCGGAGCCGGTGGCCGACTGGTTCCCGGGTTCGGGGGTGATCGTTGTCACGGTGATGGTGCCTCACGCGTTTCTGGGGCGGGCCGTGCGGGACGGCGGGTCACGGAGCGGCCTGCGGGCCGGGCTCGAAGGTGACCGGGAGTCCGGCGGGGGCGGTTCCGGTAGGGGCGACCTGGAGGGTCTTGAGGGCGAACTCCATGACTTTCTTGTAGATGGGGCCGCAGATCTGGCCGCCGAAGTAGCTGCCCTTGGTGGGGTTCTGGATGGCGCAGTAGACGGTGACGCGGGGCTTGTCGGCGGGGGCGAAGCCGGCGAAGGAGGCGGTGTAGCCCTTGTAGCGGCCGGTGGCCGGATCCACCCGGTTGGAGGTGCCGGTCTTGCCGCCGACCCGGTAGCCGGGGATGCGGGCCCTGGTGCCGGTGCCCTCCTGGTCGTCGACGACGGATTCGAGCATCTGGGCGAGGGTCTTCGCGGTCTCCTCGCTGATCACGCGGTTCTGCGCGGGGGCCGGGGCGGGGGTGAAGCGGCCGTCGGGGCCCTTGGTGCCGCGGACCAGGGTCGGGGTGATCCGGACCCCGCCGTTGGCGACGGTCGAGTACACGGAGGCCGCCTGCATGGCGTTGACGGACAGGCCCTGGCCGAAAGGGATCGTGTACTGCTGGGAGGTGGACCAGGACTGGGGCGGGGCGAGGATGCCGCGGGACTCGCCGGGGTAGTTCAGGCCGGTCGGGCGGCCGATGCCGAAGGTGTCCAGGTAGGAGTGGAGGACCTTGTTGGCCTCGGTCTGGGTGGCGCCGAGCTGGCCGGTGGCGAGGATGGTGCCGATGTTGGAGGACTTGGCGAGGACCCCGTTGAGGGTCAGGTACCAGGTGGGGTGGTCGACGTCGTCCTTGAAGAGGCGGTCGCCCCGGTGCAGGCGGTTGGGGACGGTGACGTGGGTGTCGGGGGCCGCCTTCTTCTCCTCCAGGACGGCGGCCATGGACACCACCTTGGCGGTGGAGCCGGGTTCGTACACGTCCTGGAGGGCGGCGTTGCCCAGGGCGGCGGGGCTGGCCCGGGTCAGGTCGCCCGGGTCGAAGCCGGGGGCGTTGGCCATGGCCAGCACCTCGCCGGTGAGGGTGTCCTGGACGATGACGTAGCCGCGGTCGGCCCCGGACTTCTGGACCTGTTCGGTGATGGCGCTCTGGGCCGCCCACTGGATGTCGCGGTCGATGGTCAGCTCGATGTCGTCGCCGGGGACGGCGGGCTTCTCACTGGAACCGGCGGTGGGGACCCGCCGGCCGCCGGACTGGGCGTAGGTGACCTTGCCGTCCTTGCCGGACAGCTTCTTGTCGAGGGCGGACTCCAGGCCGCCGCCGCCCTTGCCCTCGGAGTTGACGTAGCCCAGTATCCCGGCGGCGAGGTCGCCGCCCGGGTAGACGCGTTTGCTGCTGTTCTGGTGGAAGATCCCGGCCAGGACGTTGGCGCCGGGGCCGCCCTTCTTCTTGTCGGCCGACGCCTTGTCCGCGAAGACCCGCTTGAGGTCCTTGATCTGGTTCCAGACCTGGGGGGTCTGGCGGTGGGCGAGGACGACGTACCGGGTGTGGGGGGTCCTGAGCCGGTCGGCGAGGCGTTTGGCGTCCGTGGCGAGGATGGGCGCGAGGAGGGCGGCGGCCTGTTCGGGGGCGTCCGGGGCCTTGCTGTCCTGCGGGGTGAACATCTTCGGGTCGGCGGTGATGTCGTAGGCGTCGACGCTGGTGGCGAGGGCCACGCCCCGGCGGTCGGTGATCTCTCCCCGTTCGGCCGCCAGGGTGACGCTGGTGTAGCGGTTCTTGGACGCCTCGGCGGAGTAGGCGGAGGCGTCGACGGCCTGCACCTGGAGGAGGCGGACGACGAAGGCGAGCATGACCAGGGTCAGGCCGAAGCCGACGAGGCGCAGCCGGGGCCGGGGGCTGCCGAGCCGGATGGTGTGGGGGGTGCGGGGGGCCGTCGGGCGCCGGGTCGCGGGCCGCGAGGCCGGGCGGGTCCGGTCGCGTTCCCCGGGCCGCCGGGATGCGGCGGGGGCCGGTACGCGCCGCCCGGGCGGGTCCTTCGGGGTCACGCGCCCGCCTCCCGCCACGGCCGCGGCCGGGCCGCCGCGGGCGGGACCGGGCCGGTCAGGGGGTGGCGGCCGTGGTCCGCGTCCGGCCTCGCGGGGCCGCGCGGCGGAACCTGTGCCGCGCACGCCGGCGAGGCTGAAGAACGGGTCACCACGTCACCTGCCTGGGTTGGGGGTGGGCTGCTGGGGGACGGCTCCCGGACCGGGCACGCCACCGGCCTGCGGGGACGGCTCCGCCACGGGCGCCGCGGACGCCGGTGGCGCGGCGGCCGGTACGGAGGACTGCGGCGCCGGGGGCTGCGCGGGGGACGACGGGGCGGCGGACGGCGGGGCGGGCGGGGCCTCGGCCTCCGCCGCCGTGCCGGTGACCTTGCCGTCCGGGCCGAGGAAGACCGGGCTGCCGCCCGGCACCAGGCCCAGTTCCCGGGCCCGGCGCTGGAGGGCCTCGGGGGCGGAGTAGGCGTCCACGTCCCGCTGGAGCGCCTGTTCCTCGTCGGTGAGGGCGGTGGTCTCCTTCTTCAGCTTGCTCAGCTGGAAGGAACCTTCGTTCAGCGCCGAGTTCAGCAGCAGCAGGCTGATCAGGCCGCCGCCGAGGAGGGCGACGACCAGCAGGACGAACGGCATCCGGGCCGCCTGCCCGACCGCGCCGCGCGGGGCGCCGGAGCGGGCGCCCAGCACCCGGCCCAGGCGGGCCGCCGGGGAGCGGGCGCCCTTCCCGGCGCGGGTCGCCGCCGCGGTCCGCGCGTCCTTGCCGGCCGCGCCGCCGGGGCGGGCCGTCCCGCTCACCGGATTCCCCGTACCGCGCTCACAGGCGCGCCTCCCTGATCCGCTCGACCCCGCGGAACCGGGCCGGGGCGGCCCGCCGGTTCTCGGCGATCTCCTCCTCGGTCGGCAGCTCCGCGCCGCGCGTCAGCAGCTTCAGCTTCGGCTGGTACTTCTCCGGGACCACCGGCAGGCCGGGCGGGGCGGTGTTCGCCGCGCCCGCCGCGAAGACCTGCTTGACCAGGCGGTCCTCCAGCGAGTGGTAGGAGAGGACCGCGATCCGGCCGCCGACCGCGATCCGGTCCACGGCCGCCGGGATGGCCCGCTCCAGACCCGACAGCTCGCCGTTGACCTCGATGCGCAGCGCCTGGAAGGTCCGCTTGGCGGGGTTGCCGCCGGTCCGCTTGGCCGCCTGCGGCAGGGCGTCGCGGATCAGCTCGACCAGGCGGGCGCTGTCGGTGAAGGGTTCGCCCACCCGCTCGCGCACGACCGCCGAGACGATCCGCTTGGCCTGCTTCTCCTCGCCGTACTGGCGCAGGATGCGGACCAGCTCGCCGGGCGCGTAGGTGTTCAGGACCTCGGCCGCGCTGATGCCCGTGCTCTGGTCCATGCGCATGTCCAGCGGCGCGTCCTGCGCGTACGCGAACCCGCGGTCGGCCTCGTCGAGCTGCATGGAGGAGACGCCGAGGTCGAAGAGGACGCCCTGGACGGCCGGGATGCGCAGCCCGTCCAGGACCTCGGCCAGGTCGGCGTAGATCGCGTGGACGAGGGTGGCGCGGTCGCCGAAGGGGGCGAGGCGTTCGCCGGAGAGCCGCAGGGCCTCCTTGTCGCGGTCGAGGCCGATCAGGTGCGCCTCGGGGAACCGAGTCAGCAGGGCCTCGCTGTGCCCGCCGAGGCCGAGGGTGCAGTCGACGACGACGGCCCCGGGCCTCTCCAGTGCCGGGGCCAGCAGGTCCAGGCACCGCTGGAGCATCACCGGGACGTGTCGGGACTCGCTAGTCAAAGCGCCCTCTCAGATAACGGCGCGGCAGACGTACGCACCGCCGGGTCCCGTCCCGCCCCGAAGGGGGCCGGTCCGCCGGCGCCGGGGAAGGGGCGCCGGCCGGCCGGTGGGCGGGAGAGGGCCGGGCCGTACGTGCGCGCCGCGCACGCGGAGTTCATTGGTCAGGGGGCCGGGCGGCCGGTCAGGGCCGGGCTCCGGCCGGTTCTCGTCACTTTAGTGCAACGGTCGCCGGGGTCAACGAACCGGCCCGCGCGCCGTGCGCGCCACCTCCACCGAACCGACAAAAGCCGCGAATCACCCGGATGGCCGTAGCCTCCTCCGCCCTGTGGGTTAGCTCACAACCTGACTTGTTGACCTTCTTTGTCCACTCCCGCTCCCTGCCTTTACGAGCGGTGACCACTACCGTCGTATCCATGACGACTTCCGCATCCCTGCCTGCCAAGTCCCCCACCGAGGCATCCGGCGGCGGTTCCGTCACCGACCGCCTGGTCGAGGCGAACCGCGCCTACGCCGCGAAGTTCGCCGATCCCGGCATGGACGCCCGCCCCGTCCTCCAGGTGGCCGTGGTGGCCTGCATGGACGCCCGGCTCGACCTGCACGCCGCCCTCGGCCTGGAGCTCGGCGACTGCCACACCGTCCGCAACGCGGGCGGTGTCGTCACCGACGACACCATCCGCTCCCTCACCATCAGCCAGCGCGCCCTCGGCACCCGCGCCGTGATACTCATCCACCACACCGGCTGTGGCCTCGAAAGCCTGACCGAGGACTTCCGGCACGAGCTGGAGGACGAGGTCGGCCAGCGCCCCGCCTGGGCCGTCGAGGCCTTCCGGGACGTGGACCAGGACGTCCGCCAGTCCATGCAGCGGGTCCGGACCAGCCCCTTCCTCCCCCACACGGACGATGTGCGAGGCTTCGTCTTCGACGTGCACACCGGGCTCCTGCGGGAGATCGATCCCGCCTGTTGAGTGACACCGGACCGGCACGCCGTCAAGAACGCGCGCGGACGCCGCCCGGGGCCTCCCCGGGGCGGCGTCCGCGTATCGGGGTGGGCCGGTCGCGCGCCAGGTGGCGTCGGCCCGGGAAAGGGCCGAGGAGAACCAGGTGACCACGTACGACGAGCGAGCGGACCTCGCGGATCTGACCAGCACGGCGGAACGGGTGCGCCACTCGGTCGAGAGCGTGATCGAGGGCAAGCCCGAGGTCGTCCGCCTCGCCCTGACCGTGCTGCTCGCCGAGGGACACCTGCTGATCGAGGACGTCCCGGGCGTCGGCAAGACCATGCTCGCCAAGACGCTCGCCCGGTCCATCGACTGCTCGGTGCAGCGCATCCAGTTCACCCCGGACCTGCTGCCCTCCGACATCACCGGCGTCAGCATCTACGACCAGCAGCTCCGCGAGTTCGAGTTCAAGCCGGGCGCCATCTTCGCCCAGATCGTCATCGGCGACGAGATCAACCGCGCCTCCCCCAAGACCCAGTCCGCGCTGCTGGAGTCGATGGAGGAGCGGCAGGTCACCATCGACGGCACCACCTACCCGCTGCCCAGCCCCTTCATGGTCGTCGCCACCCAGAACCCGGTGGAGATGGAGGGCACCTACCCGCTCCCCGAGGCCCAGCGCGACCGCTTCATGGCCCGCGTCTCCGTCGGCTACCCCGGCCCCGAGGCCGAGCTGCGGATGCTCGGCGTGCACGGCGGGCGCTCCCCCCTCGACGGGCTCCGGGCCGTCGCCCACGCCGACGAGGTCGTCAAGCTGATCGAGACCGTCCGCGAGGTGTACGTGGCCGAGGCCGTCCGGCGGTACGTCGTCACCCTCGTCTCCGCCACCCGCGTCCATCCCGACCTGCGCCTGGGCGCCTCCCCCCGCGCCACCTTGCACCTGCTGCGCGCCGTGAAGGCGTCCGCCGCGCTCGCCGGACGCGACTACGTCCTGCCCGACGACGTCCAGGAGCTGGCCGGACCGGTCCTCGCGCACCGGCTGCTGCCCACCACGCAGGCCCAGCTGAACCGGCGCACCGCCGAGGAGGTCGTCGCCGACATCGTCCGCCGCACCCCGGTGCCCGCCACCCAGACCCGCGGCGGGACGCCGCCCGGCGCGGGCGTCCGGGGCCTGTGATGGCCGCCGGTGCCCCGCGCGGCGCCGGCGGCGGGGACGGCCGGGGCGGCGGGCTGCGCGCCTCGCTGTCCGGGCTGACCACCCGCGGCCGGTCCTTCCTGGCCGCCGGGGTGGCCGCCGCCCTGTGCGCGTACGTCCTGGGCCAGGGCGAGCTGCTCCGGGTCGGGCTGCTGCTCGCCACCCTGCCGCTGGTCTGCGTCCTCGCCCTGCACCGCACCCGCCACCGGGTCTCCGGGAGCCGACGGCTGACCCCGGGACGGGTGCCCGCGGGCGCCGAGGCCCGGGTGCGGCTGCGCCTGGACAACGTCTCCCGCGTCCCCACCGGCCTGCTGATGCTCCAGGACCGGGTGCCCTACGTGCTGGGGCCCCGGCCCCGCTTCGTCCTGGACCGGGTCGAGCCCGGCGGGCGCCGCGAGGTCTCCTACCGGGTCCGCTCCGACCTGCGCGGACGCTACCCGCTGGGCCCGCTCCAGCTCCGGCTGGGCGACCCCTTCGGGATGGTCGAGCTGACCCGCTCGTTCCGTACGTACGACACGCTCACGGTCGTCCCGCGCACCGAACCCCTGGCCCCGCTCCGCCTCGGCGGGCAGGCGTCCGGCCACGGCGACGGCAGCCGCCGCTCGCTCGCCCTGGCCGGTGACGACGACATGATCCCGCGCGGCTACCGGCGCGGCGACGACCTGCGCCGGGTCCACTGGCGCTCCACCGCCCGCTACGGGGAGCTGATGGTCCGCCGCGAGGAGCAGCCCCAGCGCAGCCGGGCCACCGTCCTGCTGGACACCCGGCGGATCGCGTTCGAGGGCGCGGGACCGGATTCCGCGTTCGAGTGGGCGGTCTCGGGGGCCGCCTCGGCCGTGGTCCACCTGATGGAGCAGGGGTTCTCGGTCCGGCTGCTGACCGACACCGGGGACACGGCGGCCCCCGCGGGCCCCTCCTCCGGCGGGCAGGAGTCCGCGGAGGGCGCCGCTCTGATGCTGGAGACCCTCGCGGTCGTCGGCCACTCCGACGGCGCCGGGCTCTCCCGGGCCTACGACGCGCTGGGCGGCGGCTTCGGCACGGACGGCGGTGACGGGCTCCTCGTCGCCTTCTTCGGCGAGCTGGACGACGCGCAGAGCGAGCTGGCGGCCAGGATGCGCCGGCGCAGCGGCGCGGCCGTGGCCTTCGTCGCGGACCGGACGGACCCCGTAAACCGGACGGACCACACGGACCGGGCTGACCGGGCTGACCGGGCGGAGCCGCTGCGGCGGCTGCGCGACGCGGGCTGGACGGCGCTGGCCGTCCCGCCCGGGGCGGCCTTCGGCGAGCTGTGGCTCCGGGCCGGGGACGCCCCGACGGCCACGGGAACCCCGGGAGGACGACGATGAGCGGGCAGGTCAGACTGACGTGCTTCGCCGCGCTGGCGACCCTGCTCACCTCCTGGTCGCTGGCCCCGCTGGTGCAGTCGTCGGCCTGGCTGCTCCAGGCGGCCCTGCTGCTGTGCGCGCAGAGCGCGGTGGGGGCCGGGGCCCGGCGGGTGCCGCTGGCGCGGTCACTGACCGTGGCGACGCAGCTGCTGGTCTCGTTGCTGCTGCTGGTGTTCCTCTTCGCCGGGAAGGGCGAGTCCACCGGGAACGGGCCGTCGGCCTACCTGGTGACGGACTTCGGCGCGCTCTTCCGGCAGGGCGCCCTGGACGTGGGCGAGTACGCGATCCCGGCCCCGCTGACGGACGGCATCCGGCTGCTGCTGCTCTGCGGGGTGCTCCTGATCGGGCTGCTGGTGGACCTGCTGGCGGTGACGGTCCGTACGGCCGCCGCGGCCGGGCTGCCGCTGCTCGCGCTGTACTCGGTGGCCGAGGGCCTCTCGGGCGGCGGCGGGACCTCCTGGCTCTCCTTCCTCCTCGCGGGCTGCGGCTACCTGGTGCTGCTGCTGGCCGAGGGCCGGGACCGCCTCGCGCAGTGGGGCCGGGTCTTCGGCGCGGCCCCCGGCGGCCGGACCCCGGCCGCCCCGGCCCGGGGCGGGCCCGGCGCGGACCGCCGGGTGAAGGCCCCGGTCCGTACCGGGCGGCGGATCGGCGCGGTGGCGCTGGGCCTGGCGCTGGCCGTCCCGGCGGCGCTGCCCTCGCTCGGCGGCGGGGTGCTGGGCGAGCGGGGCGGCGAGGCGGGGACCCCGGGCACGGGGACCGGGGGCGGGTCCTCGGTCAACCCGCTGGTCTCCCTCCAGAGCAGCCTGAACACGCAGGACAACCGGGTGGTGCTGAAGTACCGCACGGACAGCCCGGACGCGGCCGAGCAGTACCTGCGGATACTGGCGCTGGACGAGTTCAACGGGGTCCGGTGGGAGGCGTCCGGCCGACCCCTGACCGAGGTCCCCGACCGGCTGCCGGCCCCGCCCGGCCTCGGCGGCCCGGTCCGGGACACCGCGTCGGAGGTGCGGACCAGCATCTCGGCGGCGGACACCTACACCCAGCGCTACCTGCCGATGCCGTACCCGGCGACGGCCGTGGACATCGACGGGCGGTGGCGGTTCGAACCGGTCGGCCGGACCCTGGTCGGGGACCAGACCGGCAAGGACCGGTTCCAGAACGTCCAGGGCGCCATGTACACGGTACGGAGCCTGCTGCTGCGGCCGACGGCGCAGCAGCTGCAGAACGCCCCGGCGCCCGATCCGGCCGTCCGGGCCGAGTACACGAAGGTCCCGGACACCCTGCCGCCGGTGGTCGCCGAGACGGCCCGCCGGATCACCGAGGGCGCCAGGGACGACTACACGCGGGCGGTGCGGCTCCAGGACCACTTCGCCGTGAGCGGCGGCTACCGCTACAACACGCGGACGGCCTCCGGCTCCGGTCCGCAGGCGGTCGCCCGGTTCCTGGCCGAGAAGGAGGGCTTCTGCGTCCACTTCGCGTTCTCGATGGCGGCGATGTCCCGCACCCTGGGCATCCCGGCGCGGGTCGCGGTGGGGTTCACCCCGGGCGAGAAGCAGCCGGACGGCAACACGAACGTGACGATGCGCGACGCCCACGCCTGGCCCGAGCTGTACTTCGAGGGCGTGGGCTGGACCCGGTTCGAGCCGACCCCGAGGTCGGGGATCAACGTGCCGGACTACTCCCGTACGCAGGCGCCCCCGTCCCAGCCGTCCGCGCCCGCGCCGCTGCCCTCGTCGGGCGTCTCGCAGCCGGCCCCGGCCCCGTCGCGGGCCGACGCGTGCCCGCCGGAGCTGAAGAAGCTGGGCGAGTGCGGGACCCCGCCCGCCGCGCGGGGCTCCGCGTCCGGCGGCGGGCCTTCGGTGACGGCCGTCCTGGGCTGGGCCGGGATCGCCCTGGCGGTGGTGGTCCCGCCCTTGCTGCCGCTGCTGTGGCGGACCAGGGTGCGCTCCCGCCGGCTGGGCTCCGGGCAGGTCCTGGCGGCCTGGCGGGAGCTGGGCGACGCCGCCTGGGACGTGGGCGTCGCCCCGGACCCGGCGCTCTCCCCGCGCCGGGCGGCCGAACGCCTCGTGGAGCTGGGCGCCCTGGAGCCGGAGGCGGCCGGGGCGGTGCACCGGGTCGCGGACGCGGTGGAACGGGCCCTGTACGCGCCCCCGGCCACGGGTCCGGGCACGGGCTCCGCTGACGAGGGCCTGGCCGCCGACGTGCTGCGGGCCCGCGCGGGGCTGCTGGCCGGGGCGGAGCGGCGTACGCGGCTGCGCGCCCTGCTGGCCCCGCCCTCGGCGGCGCGGGTCCGGTGGGCGGTCGCGGACCGGCGCTCGGCACTGGCCTCGGCGGTCTCCGCCCGGCTGGCCGCCGCCCGGCTCCGCCTCTCCCCCCGGGGACGCGGCTGACCCACCGCACCGCCCGGACCGGGAAGGTGACGGGCCGGGGCGGCGGGCCGGAGTGGCGGGCACGGGAACGTGCCGGGCCTGTCGCCCCGGGAACGCGCGAAGGCCGGTGCGGCGGGCCCGGAGGACCGGGCCCGCCGCACCGGCCTTCCGCGTCGGCGGCTCCCGGTCCGCCGCCCGGTGGCGGGGAAGGAGGTGCCCGGTCCGCTCCGCAGCCCCGTGCCGGCGGTGCGGACCGGGTCCCCCGTCCGTGGCCGGGCGCGCGGACGCCCTGGCGGGCCCCACCAGTTGTACGGGCCGCCGCGCCCCGGCGGCACCGCCGACCGGGGTACGGCGGCGCGGGCGCCGGGGAGCAGGCGCCGGGGAGCGGTCAGCGGTTGCCGCTGACCCGGCCCCGCAGCAGCAGCGACAGCGCCGAGTGGACGTCGTCGAGGGACCGCTCGCTCTGGAACGACTGCCAGTCCAGGGCGGCCACCAGCACCATCCCGACCATCGCGGCGGCCGTCAGCGGCACGTCGATCTCCGCGCTCAGCTCACCGCGCTCGACCCCCTCGCGGAGCACCGTCTCCACGACGGCCACCGCCTCCTGCCGCACCACCATCAGCGTCGACTGCCACGCCCGGTTGGTCCGCCACAGCTCGGCGACGTACAGCTGGGTGAAGGCCGGGTAGCGGTCGATGAAGACGAGCCCGGCCCGGATCATCGCGTCCAGCGCCTCGACCCGGCTGCCGCCCCGCGCCTCCGTCTCCTCGGCCGCCGTCCGCAGCGAGGCCGTCAGCAGCCCGACGCCGTGGCGCAGCAACTCCTCGAAGAGGTCGTTCTTGCTCGCGAAGTTGTAGTAGACGGTGCCCTTCGCCACCCCCGCCCGTTCGGCGATCTCGTCGACCGTGGTCGCGGAGAACCCCTGTTCGGCGATGAGGGTGACGGCCGCTTCGTAGAGCTTCTGCCGGGTGGCCCGGCGCCGGCCGCTGCCGGTGCCCGTACCGCCGGTGCCCGTACCGGTGCTGCTGCTATCCATGGCGCTGATTCTCACAGGTCATCAGATCCCCTACAGGCTCAGTTCCGGGTGCAGCCGGTCCATCGTCCACACCTGCTTGCCGCGGGTGGCGAGCGCCGTGAGGGCGAGGGCGCCCGCGGTGAAGGCCGCCAGGACCGCGCAGCCCTGCCAGACCGGGGTCAGCTCGCCCCCGGTGATGAGCCGTCGCAGGCCCTCCACCACGTACGTCATCGGCAGGTAGGGGTGGACGGCGTTGAAGAAACCGGGACTGGTCTGAACGGGGTACGTGCCGCCCGCCGAGGTCAGCTGGAGCATCAGGACGGCGAGGACCAGGATGCGCCCGGCGGCGCCGAACTTGGCGTTCAGCCACTGCACGATCGACGCGAAACAGCCGGTGACCAGGGCCAGGAAGGCGACGGTGAGGGCGGGCCGGGCCATCTCCAGGCCGAGTCCCCAGTGGAGCACGGACATCAGCGCGCCCACCTGGAGGACGCCGAGGCCCGCCACGGGCAGCCAGCCCGCGAGGGCGACCCGCCAGGGCGAGGCGCCCGCGGCCAGGGCCCGCCGGTTGAGCGGGGCGATCAGCATGTAGGCGACCATCGCGCCGACCCACAGGGAGAGCGGGATGAAGTACGGGGCGAAGCCGGTGCCGTAGTTGGGCGCCTTGTGCAGGGACTCGCTGGCGAGCTGGACGGGGTCGGCCATGACCTGGGTACGGGCCTCGCGCTGCCGCTGGTCGTAGTCGGGGATCTTGCCGACGCCCTCGTGCAGCCCGCCGGCGAGTTCGCCGGAGCCGTCGACCAGCTTGAAGATGCCGCCGTCGAGGCTGTGCGCGCCGTCGCCGAGCTTGCCGACGCCCTGGCCGAGGGCGGCGGAGCCGGTGGAGGCGGAGCCCAGGCCGGTGCGGAGCTGGGCCATCCCGGTGGCGACCTGGCGGGCGCCGGCGTTGAGGGCGTCGACCTTGGCGACGGCCGCGTCCAGGTCGGCGGAGAGGCCGGGGGCCTTCGCGGCGACGTCACGGGCCTGGCGTTCCAGGTCGGTCAGGTGCGTGCGGAGCGTGCCGAGATCGCCGTCGGCCCCCTTGATCACGGTGCTGACGCCCCCGGCGAGTCCGGCGGCCTCGGCCGCGTCGTCCTTGACCTTCTTCAGGTCGGGGCAGGCGGCGGGGACCGGCTGGGCGCCACCGGTGCAGGTCCGCGCGTAGACGTCGGAGGCGCCGGTGGCGACCCGCTGGGTGACGGTGGCGGCGGCCGGGGCGTTGCGGGCGAAGGCGTCCAGGTGGCCCTTGACGGTCTGCGCGGTGTCGGCGACCAGCTCGGCGGTGTCGGCGAGCCGCTGGGGGTCCGTGAGGAAGGGGCGGGCCTTGCCGGCGGCGCCGTGGACCTTGTCGGCGAGGGTCTGGGTGCCGGCCGCGATGTCCTTGGTCCCGGCCGCCAGCTTGCCGGCGGCCGAGTCGAGCTTCTGCAGGCCGCCGGTGAGCTCGCCGCTCTTGCGCTGGGCGGTGTCGAGGCCGTCGGCCAGTTCCTTGGCGCCCTGCTGGGCCTTGCCCGCGCCGTCCTTGAGCCGGTCGGCGCCGTCGGCGGCCTCGGCGGTCTTGTCGTGCAGGTCGGAGAAGGAGACGAAGATCTTGTCGAGGAAGCCCCGGGAGGCGTCGGTGGACGCCGCCGTGCGGACCTCGGCGAAGACGGTGCGCGAGATCGAGCCGACGATGTAGTTGTTCGCGTCGTTGGTGCGGACCTGGAGGGCCCCGGTGGCGGGGTCCTCGCCGGAGCTGGAGGCGATCTTCTCGCTGAAGTCGGCGGGCATGGTCAGGGAGAGGTAGTACGTCCCGTTCTCCAGCCCCTCGGCCGCCTCCTTCCCGCTCACCTCGCGCCAGTCGAAGGTCTTGCTGTCGCGGAGCTTGCGGGTGATCTCGTCACCGGCGTCGACGCGCTCGCCGTCGACGGTCGCGCCCCGGTCGGCGTTGACGAGGGCGACGGGAACCTTGTCGAGGCGGCTGTACGGGTCCCAGAAGGACCAGAGGTACAGGGCGCCGTAGAGCAGCGGCAGCAGGAGCAGCGAGACGAGGGCGGCCCGGGGGAGCTTCCCCCGCCCGAACCGCTTCATCTCAAGCGCGGCCAGCTTCGGCGAGCGCATCGTCCGCCCCCTTCGTGTGCGTGTCGGTCCGTGTGCCGTCGGCGGTGGTGGCGGCGGGGTCGGTGGTGGTCGTGCCGGACCCGGGTCCGGCGGTCCCCCCGGGGGCCGTGGCGACGGTGCGCAGGACCGTCACGCCCTCGGGGGCCTCGCTGGAGACCGCCAGGACGGTGGTCCCCCGGGCCGCGACGGAGCGCAGCAGGGCCCAGGCCTCGGCCCGTTCGGCGTCGGAGAGCTTGAGGTCCAGGTCGTCCAGGGCCAGCAGCCCCGGGGAGCCCAGCAGGGCGATGGCCAGCGACAGCCGGACGTACTCCAGCCGTTCCAGGTCCCGTACGGAGGTACGCGGGCCCTTGGGCAGGGTGTCGAGGTCCAGCTCGACGGCGGCCAGGGCCCGGGTGACGCGGGCCGCGGCCCGCTCCCGGCACTCGCGGGGGCGCAGCAGGGCCCGCACCGGGCTGTCGTAGCGGCGCTGGAGCAGGGCGCCCTCGCGCAGTTGCTCGGCGACGGTGAGGGCCTGGTCGAGGTCGTTGACGCCGGGGACCGGGCCGAGGGCGGCGATCCCGCGGACCGCGGACATCCGCTTCGGCAGCCGGTGGGGGCCGATCTCGGCGTGGCCCTCGGTGGGCTTCATCCGGCCGGTGAGCGCGAGGAGCAGGCAGGTCCGGCCGCTGCCGGAGGGGCCTTCGATGACGATGAGCGAGCCGGGCGCCGCGTCGAGGCCGATGCCCCGGAAGGCCCAGCCGCGCGGGCCCTTGAGTCCGAAGCCCTCGGCTCTGACGGCCGCACCGTGCGGGCTGTCCACGCCGTCCCCCCTCTTTTTGAACTGACCGGTCAGTTCAAAAACTAGCAGCCCCCGGCGCACCCGGTGGGCGACGGGGGGCAGTTACCGCGGCAGGAACCGCGAAAGCCCAGGTCAGCGCGATTGTCAGTGGGGCCCGTCACGATGGACACCGACACAGCGGTCAGGACCCGCACCGAACCGGCCCCACCACCCCCGAACCGACCGGCCACACCCGGCCGAACAGCCCGAACGGCCCGCACGGCCCCGGGCACGGCACGCATACCGCACGGCACCACCCGCACGGCACACGCACCGCCCGCATCGAGGAGGTTCGTCATGGCCACACCGTCCCCGCACCCGTACCCCACCCCCATGGCTCCGCCGTGGGGTGACCCCGCCGCCGCCCGCGCCCTGCTCGCCAAGGCCCGCGGCGGCCTGGCCGAGGCCGCGCGGCTGCCCCGGCCGGGCGAGCGGTACGCCACCGCGCACCTGGCCGCGCTGCGCGCCGCCGCGGCCGTGCTCGCCGCGCACGGCCGGCCCGAGCCGGTGCGGCCACGGCGGCGCCCCCGGATACGCAGCGCGTGGGAGGTGCTGCCGGAAGTGGCTCCGGAGCTGGCCGGGTGGAGCGCGCTGTTCGCCTCCGGCGCAGCCCGCCGGGCCAGGGCCGAGGCCGGGATACCGGACGCGGCGACCGACCGGGACGCGGACGACCTGATGCGCGCCGTCTCGACGTTCCTGCGGCTGGTGGAGCGGTTGCTCGCCCTCCCGCCGGTGGCCCGCACGGCGCCGCCGGAGCCGCTGCGGGCCGTCCCGCCACCGCCTCCGGAGCGCCCGGACGCGCGATGAGCTGCGCGGCAGCCGGAGGCCATAGGGTGGGCCCGGACCGCTCACCCTTACCGCGCCGAGGAGCCATCAGCCGTGTCGGACACTTCCCGCCCCCGTGCCTCCCTCCGCACCGCCGTGGTGTGGGAGGTCCTCAAGGAGGCGCTCGACCGCCGGGCGAAGGCGACCGGGCGGGACGGGCTGGACGTGCTGGACACCGGCGGCGGCACCGGAAAGTTCGCCGTGCCGGTGGCCCGGCTGGGCCACCGGGTGACCGTGGTCGACCCCAGCCCCAACGCGCTGTTCGGGCTGGAGCGCCGGGTCTCCGAAGCCGGTGTCGCCGACCTGGTCCGCGGTGTCCAGGGCGACGCCCAGGGCCTGCTCGACGTGGTCGACCGGGAGGCGTACGACGTGGTGCTCTGCCACGGAGTGCTGGAGTACCTGGACGACCCGGCCGAGGGCGTGGCCAACACGGTCGCGGCCCTGCGCCCCGGCGGCACGCTCAGCCTGCTGGCCGCCGGGCTCGGCGGCGCCGTCCTCGCCCGCGCGCTGGCCGGGCACTTCACGGAGGCCCGCACCGCGCTCACCGACCCGGCCGGCCGCTGGGGCTCCGGCGACCCGGTGCCGCGCCGTTTCACCGCCGACCAGCTCTCCGCGCTGGTCGGCGGCGCCGGCCTGGAGGTCGGCCCGGTGCACGGCGTCCGGATCTTCGCGGACCTCGTCCCCGGGGTCCTGGTGGACACCGAGCCGGGCGCGGTCGAGGCGCTGCTGCGTCTGGAGGAGGCCGCCGCCGAGCTGCCCGCCTTCCACGCCGTCGCCACCCAGCTGCACATCCTGGGCGGAAAGCGGAGCTGATCCTCGCCTTCCGGCGGACCGGGTCGCTCTCCGACCCTCCGCTTCGCCGGAGGGCATCGTATGATCGTGGACAGTGACCGGCATGGTGCACGGACCATCGGGGAATAAGCGCCTCAATGGTCGTCACGCGGCGGTCGCGTTTCGTGAAATGGCGTAGAGGGCGGGTATCACGGGGGCGATTCCCCGCCTATCCTGAAGGGGACCCCTGGTCGCTACCCCCCGCGACCGACGGATGAGGAGGACTCCCGTGCCGCTCTCGGAGCACGAGCAGCGCATGCTCGAGCAGATGGAGCGAGCGCTGTACGCCGAAGATCCCAAGTTCGCGACAGCGCTTGAGGGAAGCGGACTGCGCACGTACACCCGGCGACGGGTCTACCAGGCAGTCGCAGGCATTGTGGTCGGTATCGCGCTCCTCATGACCGGTGTGATCGTGCCGAACGTACTCTGGGTCAGCGTGGTGGGGTTCCTCGTCATGCTGGGCTGTACCGTGCTCGTGGTCACCGGCTGGCGCAAGGCCCCCAAGCCCGGCGAACAGCCCGCCTCCGGCAGTGCAGGCGGTTCGGCCCACGGCCGCAACCGGCAGCGTCGGTCGATGATGACCCGCATCGAAGAGCGGTGGCAGCGCCGCCGCGACGAACAGGGGCAGTAGCCCCCACTCCACATGGGTGAGGGGACGGCCGCCACCGGGCGGCCGTCCCCTCATCGCTCCGCCTCCACCCGGCCGGGTGCGCCGCCGTGCGGCATGATGAGCCGGTGAGTGTGCTCCCCCTGGTCTTCACCAGCGGCTGGGCCAGCGGGATCAACGCCTACGCCGTGGTCCTCCTGCTCGGCCTCTTCGGCGCGGCCGGCCTGACCGACGAGGTCCCCGCCTCGCTCCAGCGCACCGACGTGCTGATCGTCGCCGCCGTGCTCTTCCTCTGCGAGGCGGTGGCCGACAAGATCCCGTACGTGGACTCCGTCTGGGACGCGGTCCACACCGTGATCCGCCCGGTCTCCGGCGCCGTCGTCGGCGCGCTGCTGGCCGCGCAGAGCGGATCGCTCTCCGACCTCGCCGCCGGGGCGGTCGGCGGCTCGACCGCGCTGGCCAGCCATGTCGTCAAGGCCGGGACCCGGATGGCGGTCAACACCTCGCCCGAGCCGTTCAGCAACATCGTGCTGAGCACCGCCGAGGACCTCGGCGTGGCCGGGATCATCACCTTCGCCATGTTCAACCCGCAGGCCGCGGCGGTCATCGCGGCCGTCCTGCTGGCCGCCGGACTGGCCCTGCTGGTCTACCTCTGGACCCGCATCCGCCGCTTCCTGCGCCGCCGGGCCCAGCTCCGTGAGGAGAAACGGCTCGCCGCCGGGGCCCGCCGGGCGACCGGACCCCCGCCGCCCGGCTGACCCGCCCGGCTGGACCCGCCGGGCGGGCCGGTCCGGGCGCCCCACTAGGCTCGGTCGCATGGCACGAATTGCGGTGATCGGCGCCGGGATGGGCGCGATGGCGACGGCGGCCCGGCTGGCCGTGGCGGGGCACCGGGTGACGGTGTACGAGCGGGGGGCGACCTACGGCGGCGCGGTCGGCCGGTACGAGCGCGAGGGGTTCGTCTTCGACACCGGCCCCGGGCTGCTGCACCTGCCCGCCGTCTACCGGGACCTGTTCGTGAAGACCGGCAAGCGGCCCTTGGAGGAGTGCGTCGAACTGGTCCAGGCGGACCCGGCGGTGCGGCACGTGCTCCCCGGCCACGGCGTCGACGTCGCCCTGCCCGGCGGCTCGCGCGGCGGGGTGGGCGCCGCCCTGGACACGGCCTTCGGCGCGGGCGCGGGCGAGCGCTGGAACGGTGTGCTGGGCCGCGCCCGGGACGCCTGGGACGCCACCCGGCGCCCGCTCCTGGAGGAGCCGCTGACCCCCGGCGCGCCGGGGCTGGAGAACGACCCCTACCCGGCGCTGCGCCGGAGCGGTCTGCTGCGCCGCCGCCCGCCGACCCTCGCCGAGGTGGCCGGGCGCGAGCTGGGCGGCGGGCTCGGCGAGCTGCTGACCGCGCGGGTGCGGGCGTACGGGATCGACCCGCTCACCGCGCCCGCCTCGGCGGCCGTCCTGCCCTACATGGAGCAGACCTTCGGCAGCTGGTACGTGCGCGGCGGGATGCGGGAGCTGGCCACCGCCGTGTACGAGCGGTGCCTGGAGCGGAAGGTGGCCTTCGTCTTCGGCGCGGACGTGCGGGAGGTCCTCGCGGTGGACGGCCGGGCGGCCGGGCTGCTGCTGGCCGACGGCACCGAGGTGGCCGCCGACTCCGTGGTGTGCGGGATCGACCCCCGGCAGCTGCCGGCCGGCCCGGTGCCCCTGGTGGAGGGCCCGGCCGCGGCCGGTGGCCAGGACGTGGCCGGGCGAATCACGCTCCTGCTGGCGCTGCGCGGCGCCCGCCCCGGGGACGCCGTGCACCGCACCCTGGTCCACTCCCCCGGCGCGCAGGTCACCGTGGTCCGCCCCGACGACCCGGCCGGGCGGCCCGACGCGGACCACGAGGCGGTCACCGTGAGCGCCGTCTGCGGCCCTGCGGGCACGGGAGCGGCTCCCGGGCCGGCGGAGCTGCTGGATCTCGCCGCACGGGCCGTACCGGGGCTGCGGGAGCGGCTGCTGTGGCAGGAGGTGCGGACCCCGGCCGATGTGGAGGCGGCGACCGGGGCGGCCGGTGGCGCAGTGCCCGCGCCCGCCCTCGCGGGGGCCGGGGGCCGGCTGCTCCACCCGGCGAACACCACCGCCCTGCCGGGGCTCTACCTGGCGGGCGGCTGGGCCCATCCCGGCGGCGGGCTGGCGCACGCCGGGATGACCGGGGCCCTGGTGGCCGGGCTGATCGTGGAGGGCGCCGGGTTCCGCGGCTCCCGGTGACCCGGCGGCGGCCTCCGTGGCCGTGCCCCGGGAGCGGTGCCCCGGGAGCGGGGTCTCCGTAGCGGGGTCTCAGTAGCGGTGCTGCCCGTGGTCGCCCGTGCCCTGGTGCGGGTGGTCCTGCGGCGGCCGGTCCGGGTCCTCCCCGGCCGCCGGGGCCGGGTAGGGCTGCGCCGTCTGGTCGTTGGCCCGCTGCTGCGGGACCCAGACCCCGCCGGGCGGGGTGTCCATGGCGTACTGCGCCGGGGTCTGGCCGGGGTACGGGCCGCCGTAGGGCGCGTAGTCGGGGTAGGCCGGGTGGCCGGCGTCCGGGTAGGCGGGGTAGTCGTCGTAGGGGGCGTACCCGGCGTCCGGCTGGAGCGGGCCGCCGCCGGTGCCGATGTACGGGTCCGAGTAGGCGGCGTAGACCTGCCGGCCGTCCGCCGGGTAGCCGTCGCCGTAGGCGTAGCCGTCCGGCGTCTGCGGGTCGTGCGGGGCGGCGTACTGGTGGGCGTCCGGCTCGTCCGGGGCGAAGGGCGAGCGGAAGGCCGCGGTCTGTTCCACTCCGGGCACGGGCGGGTGGTTCCCGCCCGCGGGGGCGGGGGCGAAGTCCCGGTCCGGGTGGTGGGGGCCGTCCTGCGGGAACGGCCCGGCGGCGGCCCCGGCGGCCCCTGCCGCGCTCTCGGACCCGTACTCCACCGGCGTCACCCGCAGGGTCGGCTCCGGGCGGGTGCCCCCGGAGCGGCGGCGACCGCTGCGGCGTACGGGAGCCCCGCCGCGGCGCAGCGCCCAGCCGGCCTCGAAGCCCTTGCGGAAGGAGAGCGTCACCAGGATCTGGCCCACGGCGAAGGCGACCGCGCCGGCGACGATGACCGGGACCGACGGCAGGACCACCCCGGCGACCACGCCGAGGAAGCCGGTGAAGGCGAGCAGGCGCCAGCGGAGCCGGGCCTTGTACTGCATCAGGACCTCGGCAAGCAGCCACAGCGCGACGAAGCCGAACGCGATGTAGAGGACCGTCATACCCATGCGGGGCCCCTCTCGGTGCGGCCGACCGCCCGGGGAAGGGGGCCGGCCGGTCAGGCCCGTTGGTGCAGGCCCAGGTTCTCGTAGATTTCGAGCGTCGCCGTGGAGTTGTTCAGCGTGATGAAGTGCAGCCCCGGGACACCCTCGGACAGCAGCCGCGCGCAGAACTCCGTGGCGAACTCGATGCCAATGGAGCGTACAGCGGCCGGATCGTCCTTGACCGCGAGCATCCGCTCTTTCACGTCCGGCGGGAAGACCGCGGTGCTGAGCTGGGGCAGCCGGTCGAGCTGCTTGATGCCCACAACGGGCATGACTTCGGGGATGATCGGGGTCTCGCAGCCCGCCTGGGCGACACGGTCGCGCAGCCGCAGGTAGGTCTCCGGTTCGAAGAACATCTGGGTGATCGCGTAGTCGGCGCCCGCGCGGCACTTGTCCACGAAGTGCCGGATGTCCGTGTCCCAGTCCGCCGAGCGCGGGTGCATCTCGGGGAAGGCCGCGACGCCTACGCAGAAGTCGCCGGACTCCTTGAGGAGGCGGACCAGGTCGGCGGCGTACCGTACGCCCTCGGGGTGGGCCACCCAGGGGCCCATGGGGTCGCCCGGCGGGTCCCCGCGCAGGGCGAGCATGTTGCGGATGCCCGCGTCGGCGAACTGGCCGATGACGTGGCGCAGTTCGGCGATGGAGTGGTCCACGGCGGTGAGGTGCGCGACGGGGGTGAGCGTGGTGTCGGCGGCGATCTGCTGGGTGGCGCGGACGGTGCCGCCCCGGGTGGAGCCGCCGGCTCCGTAGGTGACGGAGACGAAGCTGGGGGCCACCGCCTCGACGCGGCGCAGCGCGTTCCAGAGGTTGCGCTCGCCCTTCTCCGTCTTCGGGGCCCAGAACTCGAAGGAGTACGAGCGTCCGGCCGTGAGCAGGTCACGGACCGTGTGTGCACGATCCGTCCAGGTGGAAGCGGTTCCGAGGGCCATACGGGCAGGTTAGACGCGGCTGGGCGGACGCCGAAGCCGAGTCCATTCCTTGGACATCTTTTTGGACACCGGCCCGATGGTGCGGGCGCCTATCCGGCGGTGCGGGCCCGGACCCGGGCGGCCAGGTCCGCGGCGGCGGCGCCGGGGTCGGTGGCCTCGGTGAGGGCGCGGACGACGACGATCCGGGTGGCCCCGGCGTCCAGCACCTCGTCCAGATTCGTGCTGTCGATGCCGCCGATGGCGAACCAGGGCCGCCGGGGCGCCAGGGCGGCCGTGCGGCGGACGAGTGCGAGGCCGGGGGCGGGGCGGCCGGGCTTGGTGGGGGTGGGCCAGCAGGGGCCGACGCAGAAGTAGTCCACGCCGGGCTCGGCGGTGGCGGCGTCGACCTCGGAGGCGGTGTGGCAGGAGCGGCCGATGAGCGGGTCCGGGCCGAGGAGGGCGCGGGCGGCGGGGACGGGGAGGTCGCCCTGGCCGAGGTGGAGGACGTCGGCGCCGGCGGCGTGGGCCACGTCGGCGCGGTCGTTGACGGCGAGGAGGCGGCCGTGGCGGCGGGCGGCGTCGGCGAAGAGCCGCAGGTGTTCGAGTTCCTCGGCGGCCTCCAGCCCCTTGTCGCGGAGCTGGATCACGTCCACTCCGCCGTCCAGGACGGCGTCGAGGAACTCGGGCAGGTCGCCCTGGCGCTTGCGGGCGTCCGTGCACAGGTAGAGCCGGGCGTCGGACAGCTGGGCGCGGGCGTCGGTCGCGGACATGGGCAAACCCCCGTGGCGGGGGGGGGGGGGGGGGGGGGGGGGGGGGGGGGGGGGGGGGCCCGGGGCCCCCCGGGGGGGGGGGGGGGGGGGGGGGCCGGCCCCCCCCCCCACCGCGGTGAAGCGGATCAGGTCACAGGGCGAGCGCCTGAGCGCGGCGCTTCACCTCCGTGCCGCGATTCTCACTCAGCGCCTCGGCGGGGGTGCCGGGCAGGGTCGGGTCGGAGGTGAAGAGCCACTCCAGGATCTCCCCGTCGGAGAAGCCGTCGTCGCGCAGGACGGTGAGCAGTCCGACGAGGCCCTTGACGACCTTGTCTCCGTCGATGAAGGGGGCCGGTACCTGGAGGGAGCGGTTCTCGCCCCGGCGGACGGCGAGGAGCTGCCCTTCCTTGACCATCTGGCGGACCCTGGTCACCTCGATGTCGAGCGCCTCCGCGATGTCGGGGAGGTACATCCAGTCGGGGACAAGGGCTTCGATCTTTGCGTCAATCTCGGTCACGGGGACAAGCCTGCCATCTCGGACCGGCCCCCGGTACCCGGGCCGCCCCGTCCGGGTGCCGGGGGCCGCGCGCCGGGCCCGTACGGACCGGAGCGCGGACCGGGACGCGGGTCAGGGGGCGGGTCGCAGGGTGGCCGATTTCAGGGGGGTGCCGGGGTCGGCGACCCCGGCCGGGTCCAGGGCGGCGCCCGTCTCGATGAGCTTGCGGCCCTGGGCCAGGTCGCGGGGGCGGCCCACGGCGAGGACGGCGACGAGCGCGCCCTCCTTCAGCCAGCACACCGACCAGGACGGGCCGGCCGGGTCGCCCCGCCGGATCAGGGTGTCGGCCCCGCCGTGGTGGCCCGCGTACTGCACGAACCGGCCGAACTGCTCCGACCAGAAGTACGGGACCGGGTCGTAGGCGCGCTCCGGGCCGCCCGCGACGATGTTGGCGGCGACCGTCCGGGGTCCCTGGAGGGCGTTGTCCCAGTGGTGGACCAGGAGCCGGGTGCCGTAGCGGGCCGAGGGGAAGGAGGCGCAGTCGCCGACCGCGTACACGCCGGGCAGGGAGGTCCGCAGGTGGGCGTCGGCGGTGACCGAGCCGTCGGGGCCCCGTTCCACGCCGGTTCCCGCGAGCCATCCGGTGGCCGGGCGGGCGCCGATGCCGACGACGACCGCGTCGGCGGGCAGTTCCCGGCCGTCCGCCAGCAGCACCCGGCCCTCCTCGACCCGGGCGACCTTCGCCCCGGTGAGCAGGCGGGCGCCCGCCTCGGCGTACCAGCGCGCCATCGGTTCGGTGGCCTCGGCGGGCAGCGCCCCGGCCAGGACCCGGTCCGCGGCCTCGACCACCGTCACGGCGCGGCCCGCCTCGCGCGCGGCGGTGGCGAACTCCGCGCCGATCCAGCCCGCGCCGACGACCACGACGGCGGGGGCGGTGGCCAGGACCGGCCGGAGCCGGGCGGCGTCGTCCAGGGTGCGCAGCAGGTGGACGCCCGGGACGCCTTCGGTGCCGGGCAGGGTCAGCGGTTCGGCGCCGGTGGCCAGGACGAGGACCTCGTACGGGACGGGTCCCGCGCCGGTGTCCAGGAGGTGTTCGGCGGCCCGCAGGCCGGTGACCTCGGTGCCGAGCCGCAGGGTGATGCCGAGCGCCTCGAAGTCCACGTCGAAGGCGGAGTCCTCGGCCTTGCCGAGGAGGACCGCCTTGGAGAGCGGGGGCCGGTCGTAGGGCTGGTGGGGTTCGGCGCCCAGCAGGGTGACGGGGCCGGTCCACCCCTGTTCCCGCAGGGCCACCGCGGTCTGCACGCCGGCCAGGCCGGCGCCGACGACGACCACGCCGCCCGGCCCCGCTCCCGTGCCGCCGCTGGTCCGTTCCGTCTGCTCGGTCACCCGGCCACCCTCACTGTCCGACTCGCTGCCTGATGGTCCGTCAGGAACAGGACCAGCCTTACCCGCCGTCCACGGCGGGGTTAGTCTGGCCACCGTACCTATCGCGGGAGTCCGGGCGCACCGGGCTGAGAGGGAGGCTGGACGGCCTCCGACCGTACGAACCTGATCCGGGTCATGCCGGCGAAGGGAGGGGCTGGACGCCCATGCACGCCTCACGGAGAACCGGGTCCGACGTGCTCGTCGTCGGGGGCGGGATCATCGGTCTCGTCACCGCCTGGCGGGCGGCCCGGGCCGGGCTGCGGACCGTGCTCGCCGATCCGGCGCCCGGCGGGGGCGCCGCCCGCGTCGCGGCCGGGATGCTCGCCCCCGTCACCGAACTGCACTACGGCGAGGAGGCCCTGCTCGCCCTGGGCCTCGACTCCGCCGCCCGCTACCCGCGCTTCGCCGCCGAACTCGCCGAGGCCGGCGGCGGGAGCGACATCGGCTACCGCGCCTGCGGCACCCTCTCCGTCGCCCTCGACGCCGACGACCGGCTCCACCTGCGCGAACTCCACGCCCTCCAGCGCCGCTGCGGCCTGGAGTCCCAGTGGCTCACCGGCCGCGAGTGCCGCCGCCTGGAACCGATGCTGGCCCCGGGCGTCCGGGGCGGCCTGCGCGTCGACGGCGACCACCAGGTGGACCCGCGCCGGCTCGCCGCCGCCCTGCTGGCCGCCTGCGCCCACTCCGGCGTGGAGCTGCGCCGGGCGGGCGCCGAACGGCTCCTGGTCACCGCCGACCGGGCGGCGGGCGTCCTGCTCGACGACGGCACCCGGCTGCGCGCGGACCAGGTCGTCCTGGCGGCGGGCTCGCTCAGCGGCCGGCTGGCCGGGGTGCCGCCGGAGGCGGTGGCCCCCGTCCGGCCGGTGAAGGGGCAGGTGCTGCGGCTCACGGTGCCGGCCGCGTACGCGCCGTTCCTGTCGCGGACCGTACGGGCCGTCGTGCGCGGCAGCCACGTCTACCTGGTGCCCCGCGAGAACGGCGAACTCGTCGTCGGCGCCACCAGCGAGGAGCTCGGCTGGGACACCACGGTCACCGCCGGCGGGGTCTACGAACTCCTGCGCGACGCCCACGAGCTGGTCCCCGGCATCACCGAACTCCCGCTCACCGAGACCCTGGCCGGACTGCGGCCCGGCTCGCCCGACAACGCCCCGCTGCTCGGCCCGACCGCACTGCCCGGCCTGCACCTGGCCACCGGGCACTACCGCAACGGGGTGCTGCTGGCCCCGCTCACCGGCGAGGTCATGGCCGAGCTGCTGACCACCGGCGAGCTGCCCGCGATCGCGCGCCCGTTCACCCCGCTGCGGTTCTCCGCCCCCAAGGCCACCACGCGTCAGGAGTCGTACGCATGACCATCTCCGTCAACGGCGAGCCGCGCGAGATCGCGGCCGGCACCACGCTCGACGTGGTGGTCGCCACCCTGACCGCCGCCCCGGCCGGGGTCGCCGCCGCGCTCAACGAGACGGTGGTCCCGCGCGGCCGGTGGCGGCTCACCCCCGTGGGCGAGGGCGACCGCGTCGAGATCCTCACCGCCGTCCAGGGGGGCTGACCGTGACCACCCCGGACGAGGACCTCCTCACCCTCGGCGGCCGGACCTTCTCCTCCCGCCTGATCATGGGGACGGGCGGGGCCCCCAGCCTGGACGTGCTGGAACGCGCCCTGACCGCCTCCGGCACCGAACTGACCACGGTGGCCATGCGCCGCCTGGACCCGACCGTCCAGGGCTCGGTCCTGTCGGTCCTGGACCGCCTGGGCATCGCGGTCCTGCCCAACACGGCGGGCTGCTTCACGGCGGGCGAGGCCGTCCTGACCGCCCGGCTGGCCCGGGAGGCCCTGGGCACGGACTGGATCAAGCTGGAGGTCGTCGCGGACGAGCGGACCCTGCTCCCCGACGGCGTCGAGCTGCTGGACGCCGCCGAGACCCTGGTGGACGAGGGGTTCACGGTCCTGCCGTACACCAACGACGACCCGGTGCTCGCGCGGAAGCTGGAGGACGTGGGCTGCGCGGCGATCATGCCGCTGGGATCGCCGATCGGCTCCGGGCTGGGCATCCGCAACCCGCACAACTTCGAGCTGATCACCGGCCGGGCCGGGGTCCCGGTCGTCCTGGACGCGGGCGCCGGGACGGCCTCGGACGCCGCGCTGGCGATGGAGCTGGGGTGCGCGGCGGTGATGCTGGCCTCGGCGGTGACCCGGGCCCAGGAGCCGGTCCTGATGGCGGCGGCCATGCGCGACGCCGTCTCGGCGGGCCGCCTGGCCCACCGCGCGGGCCGCATCCCCCAGCGGCGTTTCGCCCTCGCCTCCTCCCCGACCTCGGGCCGCCCCGCCCTGGACCCGGAACGCCCGGCCTTCTGACCCCCGGCCCCGGGGCGGCCCGTCCCGGCCCGTCCCGGCCCCGCCGGCGTTTGAGGCGCGGGGGTCCGGGGGCAGCGCACCCGGCAACGGCGCCGCACCCGGCCGATCGCGTCGCGGCCGCCGCCCGCGGGGCCGACCCGCACCGGCGGCACCGCACCGACGGCACCGCACCGGCTCGTAGAATCGCCGGGTGGACACGACCCTGGATGACCCCCTCGTCGGTCGCGTGCTCGACGGCCGCTACCGCGTCGACGCCCGTATCGCGGCCGGCGGCATGGCCACGGTCTACCGGGCCGTGGACACCCGGCTCGACCGCGTCCTCGCGCTGAAGGTGATGCACCCGGCGCTCGCCGCCGACGCCGCCTTCGTCGGCCGCTTCATCCGGGAGGCGAAGTCGGTGGCCCGGCTCGCCCACCCGCACGTCGTCGCCGTCTTCGACCAGGGCACGGACGGGCCGTACGTCTTCCTCGCCATGGAGTACGTCTCCGGCTGCACCCTGCGCGACGTGCTCCGCGAGCGCGGCGCGCTCCAGCCCCGGGCCGCCCTCGACATCCTCGAACCCGTCCTCGCCGCCCTCGGCGCCGCCCACCGGGCCGGTTTCGTCCACCGCGACATGAAGCCCGAGAACGTCCTGATCGGCGACGACGGCCGGGTCAAGGTCGCCGACTTCGGCCTGGTCCGGTCCGTGGACTCGGTCACCGACACCACCGGTTCCGTCCTCGGCACCGTCTCCTACCTGGCGCCCGAGCAGATCGAGAACGGCGTCACCGACACCCGTGTGGACGTCTACGCCTGCGGTGTCGTCCTGTACGAGATGCTCACCGGGTCCAAGCCGCACACCGGGGGCAGCGCCGCCCAGGTGCTGTACCGGCATCTCCATGAGGACGTCCCGGCGCCCTCGGAGGCCGTCCCCGGGCTCCCCGCCGACCTCGACGGGCTCGTCGCGGACGCCACCGCCCGCGACCCCCGGCTGCGGCCCGGTGACGCCGCCGCCCTGCTCGGCCTCGTCCGCGAGGCCCGCGCCCGGCTCCAGGACGCCGAGCTGGACGCCGTACCGCCGCAGGCGCGCGCCGGGCGGCGCACCGCCTCCGAGGACCGCACCGGCGTGATCCCGCGCCCGGTGGGCGCGGAGCGGCCCGCGCACCACACCTCCCGGCTGGAGACCGCCGGGGCCGCGCACCGGCCGCCCCGGCGGGGGCGGCCCCGGCCGGGCAGGTTCCTCGTCGTCGCCGGGCTGCTGGTCGCCCTCGGTCTGGGCACCGGGGTCTGGTACATCAGCTCGGGCCAGTTCACCCGGGTCCCCGGCCTCCTCGGCAAGTCCGAGGAGCAGGCCCGGTCGGAGCTGTCGGCGGCCGGGCTCGGCGTGAAGCGGATCGAGAAGAAGTTCAGCCAGGCGTTCGAGCGCGGCACGGTGATGAACACCGATCCCCCGGCCGGCGGGCGGGTCCGCGGAAACGGCACGGTGACGCTGACCCTCTCCCGCGGCCCCGAGACGGTGGCCGTGCCCAACCTCCTGGGCCGGCCGCTGGAGGTGGCCCGGCAGGAGCTGACCGCGTCGGGGCTGGCGCCGGGCGTGGTGACCGAGGCGTTCAGCCAGGACGTCGCCCCGGGCTCGGTGGTCTCCACCGACCCGGCCGGGGGCGAGCAGCGCGCCCCGGACACGGCGGTCGCGCTGGTCGTCAGCAAGGGCCGTCCGGTGCAGGTGCCGAACGTGACCGGAGTCCCCCTGGACCAGGCGCGGGCGAGCCTGGAGGCCCTCGGTCTCAAGGTGGGGACCGCCGCCGGGCCGGTGCACTCCCTCGCCCCGGCCGGCACGGTCGCCGTCCAGTCGGCCGCCGCGGGCGCCCAGGCGGCGGCCGGGGACACCGTCACCCTGACCCTCTCCCAGGGCCCCCGCCCGCTCCTGGTCCCGGACGTGACCGGCCAGGACCTCGACGCGGCCCGCACGGCGCTGGAGGGCGCGGGCTTCAAGGTCAGGGTGGACCGGCCCTTCCTCTCCTTCGGCGACACCGTGGACACCCAGTCGGTCACGGGCGGCCAGAGCGCCCCCGAGGGCAGCACGATCACCATCCGGACCAAGGGACTGTAGGCATACGTGGAGCAGGCATACGTGGAGCGGGCACAGCACGGGCGGACACGCCCCGGGCCGGCGCGGGACGGCCAGACACCGGACGGACAGGCACCGGACGGACAGCCGCAGGACGGGCAGCCGCAGGACGGGCCGCGGGAGCCGCTGCACCCGCTGCGGCTGCGCAACCCCGTGGGCGGCCACATCCCCGTCGCGGGCGGGCTGGCCTCGGTCGGGCTGGCCTACGCCCGGGAGATGGGCGCCGAGGCCGTCCAGGTCTTCGTGGCCAATCCGCGCGGCTGGGCCACCCCGGTCGGCACCCCGGCGCAGGACGAGCGGTTCCGGGCGGAGTGCGCGGCCGGGTCCCTCCCGGCGTACGTCCACGCGCCCTATCTGATCAACTTCGGCTCGCACACCGGGGCCACCGTCGAGAGGTCGGTGGAGTCGCTGCGCCACTCCCTGCGCCGGGCCCGGGAGATCGGCGCGCTCGGCGTGGTCGTCCACACCGGCTCGGCGACGGGAGGGCGCCCGCGCGAGGCCGCGTACGCGCAGGTCAGGGAGTACATGCTGCCGCTGCTGGACGAGCTGACGCACGAGGACGACCCCTTCCTGCTGCTGGAGTCCACGGCCGGGCAGGGTGCTTCGCTGTGCGCGCGGACCTGGGAGTTCGGCCCGTACTTCGACGCGCTCGACCACCACCCGAAGCTCGGGATCTGCCTGGACACCTGCCACATCTTCGCGGCGGGTCACGACCTGGCGGAGCCGGGCGGCACGAAGCGGACGCTGGACCTGCTGGTGGAGACGGTGGGCGAGGGACGGCTGAAACTCGTCCATGCCAACGACTCCCAGGAGGGGGTGGGCGCCCGCAAGGACCGCCACGCCAACATCGGCCGGGGCCACATCGGCCCGGACGCCTTCGCCGAGCTGTTCACGCACCCCGCGATGGAGGGCGTCCCGCTGATCACCGAGACCCCGGGCGGCAAGGAGGGGCACACGGCGGACGTGGCCCTGCTGAAGGAGCTGCGCGCTCTCCGGTGAGCCCCGCACCCCCTTGATGAGTACCCTAGGGGGGTATACGGTTCTGCCCTGCCGGCAGGACCGTATCCGGGCGTTTCCCACCAAGGGGTTGTCATGGAGCACACACACGGGCACCACGAGCACCACACACCCGGCCAGCACCCGCCCGAGCACGGGACACACGAGCACGGGACACACGAGCACCACGAGCCCGCGCACCACGGCGGCGAGGACCACGGCGGCCACGGCGCCGCCCACCACGGCGGCAAGGTCAGCTGGTCCACGGCCGCCCGCGCCACCCTCCACTGCCTCACCGGCTGCGCCATCGGCGAGGTGCTCGGCATGATCATCGGCACCGCGCTGGGCTGGGGAAACGTCCCGACGATGGTCCTGGCCATCACGCTCGCGTTCTTCTTCGGCTACGCGCTCACCCTGCGCACCGTCCTCGCGGCGGGCGTGGACTTCCGTACGGCCCTGCGGGTCACCCTGGCCGCCGACACCCTCTCGATCACCGTCATGGAGCTGATCGACAACGGGGTGCTCGCCCTGTGGCCGGGCGCGATGGACGCGCACCTGTCGGACGCGCTCTTCTGGACCGCGCTCGCGATCGCCCTCGCGCTCGCCTTCGTGGTGACGGTGCCGGTCAACCGGTACCTGATCGGCCGGGGCAAGGGCCACGCGGTCGTCCACCCGTACCACTGAGCCCCGGCGCACCCCGGCGCGCGAAGGGGGCCGAAGCCCTCCTACAGCTCGGGCCCCTCGCCCGGTTCCTCCTGGTAGGAGTACCGCTGCTCGCGCCAGGGGTCGCCGATGTTGTGGTAGCCGCGCTCCTCCCAGAAGCCACGGCGGTCGGCGGTCATGTACTCGACGCCGCGGACCCACTTGGGGCCCTTCCAGGCGTACAGGTGCGGGACCACGAGCCGGAGCGGAAAGCCGTGCTCGGCGGTGAGGAGTTCACCGCCCTGGTGGGTGGCGAAGACGGACCGCTCCGAGGCGAAATCGGCCAGCCGCAGGTTGGAGCTGAAGCCGTACTCGGCCCACACCATCACATGGGTGACCTGCGGGGCGGGCGGGGCGAGGGCGAGGATGTCACGGGCGAGCACACCGCCCCATTCGGCGCCCTGCATGCTGAACTTCGTCACGCAGTGCAGGTCCGCCACGACCGAGTCGAACGGCAGCGCCGTGAACTCCTCGTGGTTCCAGCAGTGCTTCTCCCCGTCGGCCGTCGCACCGAAGACGCGGAACTCCCAGCGCTCCGGCTTGAACTTGGGTACGGGCCCGTAGTGGGTGACCGGCCAGCCCCGCTGGAGCCGCTGCCCCGGAGGAAGCTCCGACGGCTCCGCTCCCGGAGATTCGCGGCTTTCCGGCTGACCCATGTCTCCATGGTGACAGACCTGCCAGGGTGGTCACGACCAGGTCAGGACCGATCGGGGCAAGTCACGGCAACTATCACTAAGGAGGCACTTACTGGACGGCCCCGGACGGCAGTGCAAGGATGCGCGCACCTGCCCCGTCACATGGCTGACACTGCCTGGAAGGAGCCTCTGCGATGCAGGGCGACCCCGAGGTCCTTGAGTTTCTGAACGAGCAGCTGACCGGTGAGCTGACCGCCATCAACCAGTACTGGCTGCACTACCGCATCCAGGACAACAAGGGCTGGACGAAGCTCGCGCAGTACACCCGCGCCGAGTCCATCGACGAGATGAAGCACGCGGACAAGATCACCGAGCGCATCCTGATGCTCGACGGTCTGCCGAACTACCAGCGCCTCTTCCACGTGCGCGTCGGGCAGACCCTCACGGAGATGTTCCAGGCCGACCGGCAGGTCGAGGTCGAGGCGATCGACCGGCTCAAGCGCGGCGCGGAGGTCATGCGCGGCAAGGGCGACATCACCTCGGCGCGGCTCTTCGAGGAGATCCTGGAGGACGAGGAGCACCACATCGACTACCTGGACACCCAGCTGGAGCTGATCGAGTCCATCGGCGAGCCGCTCTACATCGCGCAGCTGATCGAACAGCCGGAGAGCTGAGCCCTTCCCCGGAGACCCGGGCGCCCGGAGACCCGGACGCTCCCCGGGCGGTACGGGGCCCTACGCGGCTTCGGCCAGCTCCGGGCCCGGGCCGGTGATCCCGGCCGGGACGGCGGCCAGTGCGGCAGCCGCGCCGCCGCCCTTCTCCAGCACTTCCCGGCGCGGGCAGGCCCTGCGGCCGAGGAGGCCCTGGATGGTCCGCACGCAGGAGCCGCAGTCGGTGCCGGCCTTGGTGACCGAGGCGATCTGGCGGGGGGTGCAGGCCCCGGCGGCCGCGTGTTCCTCGACCTGCTTGTCGGTGACCCCGAAGCAAGAGCAGACGTACACGCGGTTCACCTCCCTGGGCGGAACGGTCCGGAGCCATCCCCTGTTTGGTGAGGCTTACCTCACCGTACCCAAACTTAGGGTCCCCTAAAAGCCCTGGGTACGACGGTGGGGCACGGATCACATCGATCCGTGCCCCACCGTCGTAGGAACCTCTGAGCTGATCTCCCGCCGGTCAGACCGGTCAGGCCGGTCTACTGGTCGCGGTACATCTCGGCCACCAGGAAGGCCAGGTCCAGGGACTGGCTGCGGTTGAGCCGCGGGTCACAGGCCGTCTCGTAGCGCTGGTGCAGGTCGTCGACGAAGATCTCGTCGCCGCCGCCCACGCACTCGGTGACGTCGTCACCGGTGAGCTCGACGTGGATGCCGCCCGGGTGCGTGCCGAGCTCCTTGTGGACCTCGAAGAAGCCCTTGACCTCGTCCAGCACGTCGTCGAAGCGGCGCGTCTTGTGGCCGGAGGCCGCCTCGAAGGTGTTGCCGTGCATCGGGTCGGTGACCCAGGCCACGGTGGCGCCGGAGGCGGTGACCTTCTCGACCAGCTCGGGGAACTTGTCGCGGACCTTGTCGGCGCCCATGCGGACCACGAAGGTCAGCCGGCCCGGCTCGCGCTCCGGGTCCAGCCGGTCGATGTAGGTCAGCGCCTCGTCCACGGTGGTCGTGGGGCCGAGCTTGACGCCGATCGGGTTGGAGATCTGCGCGCAGAACGCGATGTGCGCGTGGTCCAGCTGGCGGGTGCGCTCGCCGATCCAGACCATGTGGCCGGAGGTGTCGTAGAGCTTGCCGGTCCGCGAGTCGGTGCGGGTCAGCGCGGTCTCGTAGTCGAGGAGCAGCGCCTCGTGGGAGGCGTAGAACTCGACGGCCTTGAACTCGGCCGGGTCGGTGCCGCACGCCTTCATGAAGTTCAGCGCGTTGTCGATCTCCCGCGCCAGCTGCTCGTAGCGCTGGCCGGAGGGGGAGGACCTCACGAAGTCCTGGTTCCAGGCGTGGACCTGGCGCAGGTCGGCGTAGCCGCCGGTGGTGAAGGCGCGGACCAGGTTCAGCGTGGAGGCCGAGGCGTGGTACATCCGCTTGAGGCGCTCGGGGTCCGGAATCCGGTCCGCCTCGGTGAAGGCGAAGCCGTTGACGGAGTCGCCGCGGTAGGTCGGCAGGGTGACGCCGTCGCGGGTCTCGGTGTCCTTGGAGCGCGGCTTGGAGTACTGGCCGGCGATCCGGCCGACCTTGACGACGGGCACGGAGGCCGCGTACGTCAGGACGGCGCTCATCTGGAGGAGCGTCTTCAGCTTGGCACGGATGTGGTCGGCGGACACGGCGTCGAAGGCCTCGGCGCAGTCGCCGCCCTGGAGCAGGAACGCCTCGCCCTTGGCGACGGCTCCCAGACGGGCGCGCAGCTGGTCGCACTCGCCCGCGAAGACGAGCGGAGGATACGATTCGAGGTCCGCGACGACAGCGCGCAGAGCCTCGGCATCGGGGTACGAAGGCTGCTGCGCCGCGGGAAGGTCTCGCCAGGTCGCCTTGGTGGCGGGGGCTTGGATATCAGCGTTCACGGTCACCCCGTACACCTTACGGCGTCCCACGCCGCGTCCGGCCCGGCGCCCACCAGGTGAGACGCCGTCCGCGGGTGGGTTAGGGTGCACGGCATGTACGCGCACTCCGGTCAGAACTGGTGGTGGCCCGCTTCCGGCGGCCCACCTCTCGCGCGTACCTAGAACGAGCACGAGCGACGCGAAGGCCGCCCCGAGGGGCGGCCTTCCGCGTGTACGCCGGAGCCCCGGGCCGTCCCTCCCCTCCTGGAAGGACCCCCGCCCCATGGGACTCAGCCGACTGCTCCACGACTCCGCCCCGCCCTTCGCGCTGCTGCGCCGGCGGACCCCGGGCCGCGACCACGACACCGTCGAGGTGCTGACCGGCCCGGTCCACGAGGCCGGGCGCCTGGCCGACCTGCCCGTCGGAGTGCTGCCCACCCTCGCCCTCGTCCCCTTCCGCCAGATCCGCGAGCGCGGGTTCGACGTGCGCGACGACGGCACGCCGCTGAGCGTGCTGGTCGCCGAGGAGGCGTACGAGATCCCGCTCGCCGAGGCCCTGGAGCAGCTGCCCGCGCACGGGGTGCGGGTCGAGGACGGCGGCTTCGACGTCAGCGACACCGCGTACGCGGCCACCGTCGGGCGGGTGCTCCGGGACGAGATCGGGCGCGGCGAGGGCGCGAACTTCGTCATCCGCCGCACCTACGAGGGCCGGATCGACGGCTTCGGCCGGGCCGACGCGCTCGCGCTCTTCCGGCGGCTGCTGCTGGACGAGCGGGGCGCGTACTGGACGTACGTCGTCCACACCGGGGACCGCGTCCTGGTCGGGGCCTCCCCCGAGGCGCACGTGCGGATGTCCGGGGGGACGGTGGTGATGAACCCGATCAGCGGCACCTACCGCCATCCCGCCGGGGGCCCGACGGCCGGGTCGCTGCTCGCCTTCCTCGGCGACCGCAAGGAGACCGAGGAGCTGTCGATGGTGGTCGACGAGGAGCTCAAGATGATGTGCGCCGTCGGCGACCGGGGCGGGGTCGTCGTCGGGCCGCGGCTGAAGGAGATGTCCCACCTCGCGCACACCGAGTACGAGCTGCGCGGACGCTCCTCGCTGGACGTGCGGGAGGTGCTGCGGGAGACGATGTTCGCGGCCACGGTGACCGGCTCGCCCGTGCGGAACGCCTGCCGGGTGATCGAGCGGTACGAGAGCGGGGGCCGCGGCTACTACGCGGGCGCGCTGGCCCTGCTCGGCCTGGACGCCGGCGGGGCCCAGACCCTGGACTCCCCCATCCTGATCCGCACCGCCGACATCGCGGCCGACGGGACCCTGAAGGTGGCGGTGGGGGCGACGCTGGTGCGCCACTCCGACCCGGCGGGCGAGGTCGCGGAGACCCACGCCAAGGCGGCCGGGGTGCTGGCGGCGCTCGGGGTGCGCCCGGCCGCGCCCCGCCCGGCCGGACCCGGTTCGGACGGCGTCCGCCTGGCGGACGACCCCCGGGTGGCGGCGGCGCTGGCGGCCCGGCGCCGGGACCTGGCGCCGTTCTGGCTCCGGATGCGGGAGCGGCCGGCGCGGTCCACCGGGCACGCCCTGGTGGTGGACGCCGAGGACACCTTCACGGCGATGCTGGCCCATGTGCTGCGGGTGTCCGGGCTGGAGGTGACCGTGCTCCGCCACGACGACCCCGGGCTGCCCGCGGCGGCCCTGTCCCACCCGGGTCCGGTCGTGCTGGGCCCGGGCCCCGGGGACCCGGGCGACGGCACCGACCCGCGGATGCGGCGGATGCGCGGGCTCGCGGCACGACTGCTGGCCGGCCACCGGGGCGGAATCCTGGGCGTCTGCCTGGGCCACGAGCTGCTGGCGGCCGAGCTGGGCCTGCCCCTGGTCCGCAAGGCGGAGCCGTCGCAGGGCGCGCAGACCCGGATCGACCTGTTCGGGACGGAGGAGGTGGTCGGGTTCTACAACACCTACGCCGCGTACTGCGACCCGGGGACGGCCGCCCGCCTGGCCCGGGAGGGGGTGGAGGTCTCCCTGGACGGGGCCACGGGCGAGGTCCACGCCCTGCGCGCGCCGGGGCGTGGCTTCGCGGGGGTCCAGTTCCACCCGGAGTCGGTGCTGTCCCTGCGCGGCGCGGAGCTGGTGGGCGAGCTGCTGGCGGGTCTGCGGGCGGGCGCCCCGACCCGCTAGTGCGGTGACCGGAAAGGTTTGCCGGTGAGCCCGCGGTGTCCGGCGCGGTGCCTCGCAAGGCGGAGGGGCGCCCGTGTACTGGACGTACTCGGGCGCCCCGACAACGCGGCGAGGGGCCGTGCCGGACGCCGCGGGCCGGTGAACCTT